>CAYODS010000126.1:5117-8292 GCA_964402765.1 uncultured Halobacteriales archaeon | reverse complement strand
GGCGTGAGGCGGCGGTCGCGGCGGGCGGGACTGAAAGGGGCCGCCCCGCTGCGGGAAGCACGCCGACGCAAGCACCGCAGCGGAGCGAGGAGCGCAGCGAGGCGCGCGACCGCACCGGGGCGGGGGCTTTCTGGGTCCTCTCTACAGCAGCATCATCAACTGAGAACAGCGGGGCGGGGGCTTTCTGGGCCATCTCCGCAGCGACAGACACGTTGAAAGCATCAGAAAAAGAGCATTCTGGGAGATCGTGTCGGCGGCCACACCCGAACCACGAGACGAGGACGACCGTGATCGCGAGGGTTTTCACCGGACGGCACCCACCGACTGGTATGAGCGAGGGCGCCGACGAAGGGGAGACGTACTCCGGTGTGCTCGGTGCCTTCCCGTACGCCCTCCGCCGGAGTGAGTCACGGCTGTTCCGGTGGTACACCGTCGTCGCGGGGGTGCTCACGGTGCTGCTTTCGCTGTACTTCACGCTGGGGCTGATCGACATCGCGGCGGCGGCGCCGGGGGGCGGCAGCGTCAGCGCGCTCCGGGCGCTGGTCATCCTCGTCGGCCTGGCGGTCGTGTTGCCGGTGATGGGGCCGGTGTTGCTGGTCGCGCGCCGGCACCGCCACGCCGAGGAGCGGGACGTGCCCGCGCCCACCAGGGGGTACGATCGGCTGATGGCCGCGACAGGCTTCGCGTTCGTGCTGGCGGCGTACCTCGCGCTGGTGATGTCCACGCCCGAGGAACTGCAGTCCAGCCCGGAGGGACCGCTCGCGCCCGTCGCGACCGCGCTGTACGACGCCCCGCGGGCGGCGAGTCCGCTGCCGCCGGTGGCGGTGGCGGCGGCGATGCTCGTCCTCGACCGGGTGTACGGCCGCCGCCCGGCGGGTGGTGAGTGACCCGCGAGGGGCGAGCGCAACGCCGAAACGGGCGGAGCGCCCAGTCCGCGCATGAGCGAGATCACGGACACGTTCGTGGTGCTGCGGGCGGACGACGCGACGGCGATGCTGCGGTCGAGCGAGGGCCAGGTGGTGACGCTCGACCTCGCCGAGGAGGACCACGACCTCGTGCGGGGCGTGGTGCTCACGGGGACCGTCGCCGCGGGACCGGCCGGCGTCACCTACGAACTCAGCGAGGTCGAGGACCGTCGCCACGTCGAGGTGATAGACAGCGACCTCAAGCCGACGGCACGGTCGAGCGAGGCGGCCGAGGACCTGCCCGAGGGCGAGGTACAGCGGTTCGAGCGCGCCGGCGAGGGGGAGGTCCACGTGCTCAGCGTGCCGGACCCGGACGCCGCCGCCGCGGACGTGCTCGACGACGACGGCACCCTGGAGTGGGCGGCCCGTCTCAGCGCCGTCCGGGTCGAGGTGCGCCGCGGCGAGGGGCTGGTCAGCGTGCGGTACCTGCCGGACTGACGCGCGGTCAGGGGGTCTCTGGGTCGGAGTCGGAGCCGGAGCTGGAGTCCGGCGCTGGAGCAGCCCCCGACCCAGGACCGGCCTCGCTCTGGACCCGCCAGCCGCCATCGAGGTCGCAGGCCTCGCGCACCGCGAACTCGATCGTGGTGTCCTCGGTCAGTCGGGCGCCGCCGTCGACAGTCTCCACCCGCAGGGGTACGTCCAGGGAGTCGCCACAGCAGCCGACGCCGACGAACTCCGGCCACTCGTCGCCGACGGCGGCGGTGTCGTGGACCCGCCGGAGGTACGCCCGGAAGCGGCTGGTCTCCACCTGGCCGCGACCCCAGCCGCTCAGGTCCGCCGGGTACGAGACGACGACCCGGTCGGCCGGCCCGTCGTCGGGTGCTGTGTCGCCGGTCGTCTCGGGAGCGTCCAGGTTCGTGTGGTCGGTCACGGCGGTCGTCTACGGGCGCCGGCGGAGAATACCCGTCGCCGCCCCGGCCGGCGCGGCGTGACCGGTCTGGGGAGCCTTCCGGGCGGGTCGGGACCACCGGAGTGTGTCGTGTGACCGCGTGACGACCGGGAGCCGAGGATAAGAAGCCTTATTCGGTGCCGTGTCGGACCGGTTCGGCATGGCGTACGAGGTACCGGAGGTAGACTACACCCGGTACAGCAACCGCCAGCTCGCGGCGATACCGCTGGCGGTGCTGGGGGTGGCGCTCGGGGTGCTTCTGGTGTCGTTTCTGCTGACCGGGTCGCCGGTCAACCTTGGACTGGACTTCACCGGCGGCACGGAACTCACCATCGAGACGACGAGCCCGGAGTCGGAGATCCGGTCAGCGTTCGACCCCGCGCCGGAGTCGATACAGTCGGTACAGAGGGACGACGACCGCTACATCCTCACCTTCCAGAGCTTCGACGGCGGTGCGCTCGCCCAGCAGGCCGAGGGGAACCTCGACCCGGTAGCCGAGGGCGAGGACGTCGTCCAGTCCCGGCAGGTCACCTCCGCGAGTTTCAGCGGCTCGAACCAGTACTTCGCGCAGATCGGCCTGGTGATCGCCTTTCTCGGGATGAGCGTGCTCGCGTTCCTCCTGTTCCGGACGTTCGTCCCCTCGATCGCGATCGTGATCTCGGCGTTCAGCGACATCGTCGTCCCGCTGGCGCTGATGACCGTACTGGGGATCGAACTGTCGCTCGGGACGGTCGCCGCCCTGTTGATGCTGATCGGGTACTCCGTGGACTCGGACATCCTGCTGAACAACCACATCCTCCGGCGCTCGGGCGGGTTCTACGAGTCCACCCGCCGGGCGATGCGGACCGGCGTGACGATGACGCTGACCTCGATCGCGGCGATGGCGGTGATGACGATCACCGCCTTCCTGTTCGGGATCGAACTGCTGTCGTCGATCGGGCTGGTGCTCGTGTTCGGGCTGGTCACTGACCTGATGAACACCTACATGCTGAACCTGAGTCTGCTGCGCTGGTACAAGCTCGGGGGGCGGTCGGCATGAGCGCCCTGCGCGAGAACTGGCGGATCGTCGCCCTCACCGTGTTGCTGGTCGCCAGCGGCGTCGCCCTGTTCGGGCCGTCGAGTCTGCTGGCGACGGCGGGCGAGACCGAGGGGCCGACCAACCTCCAGTACGGGATCGAACTCGACGGCGGCGCCCAGATCCGCGCACCGCTGAACGGCTGGGTCGTCACCGGCGTCGAGTACGACCCCAGCCAGGAGTCACAGGTCCGGGCGACGATCCAGCAGGAACTCGGGGTCGACGCCGACGACGTCGTCCTCAGCC
>CAYODS010000126.1:2225-5107 GCA_964402765.1 uncultured Halobacteriales archaeon | reverse complement strand
CCTCAGCCCCGGGGGCCGCACCGCGGGCGACCAGTCGAGCGTCGAGGTGTTCCCCGAGAACGCCATCGCACCGGGTGACGAGGAGTACGACGACCGCGCGGAGTTCCTGGCCGCCGAAAACGCCACCGAGAACGTCAGCGCGCGGGAGTTCGTCGCCGCGCTGCAGGCGGCGGGGCTGGACGTCCAGCAGAGCGACGTCCGCCGGGGTGTCACCGAGCGTACGCTCCAGCAGACCCGCCAGATCATCAACGACAAGATAAGCACCGCCGGGCTCTCGGGTGGGTCGGCACAGATCGCTCGCTCCGGCGGTGACGCGTTCGTCGTCGTCCAGGCACCCAACCGCGACGTGGCCGACCTGCGGGCGCTGGTCCAGAGCGAGGGCGAGGTGGAGGTGCGCGCCTACTACCAGCGCAACGGCACCTTCGTCAACGAGACGCTGATCGACCAGAGCATGCAGGGCAGTTACTCGGTCAGCGCCGTGCGGACCGACCAGAACGGCGACCCGTTCGTCTCGCTCACGTTCACCCGTGGCGACGAGGACACCCTGGAGTTCCAGCGAAAGGCCGGTCGGATCGGTGAGGGCCGGCAGTGGGAGTGTGGTGACGGCCGGGTCGGCTACGACCGGAACACGTTCATGCAGGCCACCGGCGACCAGAAGTGCCTGCTGACGGTGTTCGACGACGAGGTCGTGTACGCCGCCGGCGTTGAACCCGGGCTGAGCCGGTCGTGGGCCGACGGCTCGTGGGCGAAGGACCCGCAGTTCCGGATCAACGCTCCGAACCGCGAGCGGGCCGAGCAGGTGCGGATCGCGCTGCAGTCCGGCAGTCTGCCCGCCACGCTTGACTTCGACCGCGGCGACGAGTTCTCCGTCGAACCGGCCCTGGCCCAGCAGTTCCGCCAGGACTCGCTGATCACCGGGATCATCGCCGTCATCGCCGTCTCGCTGGCGGTGTTCCTCCGGTACGGCCGCGTCCGGGTCGCCCTGCCGATGATCGTCACCGCCCTCTCGGAGGTGGTGCTGTTGATGGGCTTTGCCGCCGCCGTCGGGTATCCGCTGGACCTGTCGGTGATCGCCGGGTTCATCGCCGTCATCGGCACCGGGGTGGACGACCTGATCATCATCGCCGACGAGGTGATGTCCGAGGGCGAGGTGAACTCCTCGCGGGTGTTCGACTCCCGGTTCAAGCGGGCCTTCTGGGTGATCGGCGCCGCCGCCGCGACGACGATCATCGCGATGAGCCCGCTGGCGGTGCTGTCGCTGGGCGACCTGCAGGGCTTCGCCATCATCACCATCCTCGGGGTGATAATCGGCGTCACCATCACCCGGCCCGCCTACGGCGACATCCTCCGTCGTCTTACCACCGAGCGCTGACCGCCGACGCCCGCCCGGACCGCCGTCCTTTATTCCCGCGCCGACCACTCTCCCGACCGTGACACGCGACTCGACTGACGGCGACGAGAGTGACGGCGACCACTCCGACGGCGGCCACGACCTCGGTCACGCCCACGGCGACGGGACGGAGGGTACCGGGGACGGCCACGGCGGAGACGGTCACGACCACGACCACGACCGGGTGCCGTCGACGGTGTCGTACGCGCTGGTGACGGTGTCCTCCTCGCGGAGTATCGAGGAGGACACCGCGGGCGACACCGTCGTCGCGGCGGTCGAGGGCGCGGGCGACGCCGTCGTCCACCGCGAGCTCGTCCCCGACGACTACGACCGGGTGCAGTCGACGGTCGACCACGTCGCCGACCGGGCGGACGTCGAGGCGGTCGTCACCCTCGGCGGGACGGGGGTGACGCCGGACGACGTGACCGTCGAGGCGGTGCGGCCGCTGTTCGGGAAGGAACTGCCGGGCTTTGGCGAACTGTTCCGGTCGCTGTCACGGGAGTCGGTCGGGACGGCGACGATCGCCTCGCGGGCGACGGCGGGGGTCGTCGACCGGACGCCGGTGTTCTGTCTCCCCGGCAGCGAGGACGCCGCGCGGCTCGGCGTCACGGAGATAGTCGTCGGAGAAGCGGCCCACCTCGTCGGACTCGCGCGGCGCTGACCGCACTGGCAGTCACACGGGAGTCCGCCGGACCGGGTGGGACGGCCCGGCGAGACGGCGCCCAGCGGCGTGCTGGAAAGTTGCGCGTAGACACGCGAGTAGGGTGGTGGAGATGGGGATGGTGGGGAGGACGGTGGAAGAGAGAGCGGGGACGGAACTGTCTCGGGAGACGGTGGTGGTGGTGGGTGGGGTCAACGCTCCGCGGTCCGCCGAGGTGTGGGTGGTGGGGATGGTGGTGGCTCGGCGGCCGCTCGACGAACTCCCGCGCCGGCGAGTGCCGGCGGGAGACTGACACCGGTCCGTCGGAACGACGGAGAGGTGGTCGTCATGCACGCTGACCCCACTCGCGGTGACGGGCCCACACCACTTCAACCGTCCAAACCCTGGCGGCCGATTGACGGTAGTTGGTGCCGAATTAACCCGAATTAACCGTCCACCGGGACGCGAGAGCGGCCGCCCCGTCCCGCGTCGCTCCGGTCGCCGGAACACACGCGTGAAACGTCGCAATCTTCAATTGAGAGCGGTCGCCGCGTCGTCGCGACACCGGGTGAAATCCGGGCTTACCGCGGGCGAACCGGGGGGCAATTCGAGTCGACGACTTCCCCCATGAAGTGCCACCCGGTCGTCGGGTCGAGTGCGATGTCCGAACGCACTCACACCAGACACAGCGTGCTCGGCGGGATCGCCAGAGCGGCCGTGGTGACGGTCGGCGGGACCGGCCTGGCGGGCGCGAGCGGACAGTGGACCGCGATCGCGTCGCCCGTCGGCGTGACGCTGTACGACGTGGAGGACACGACTGCGGGCGCGTACGTCGCCGGCGGCGGCGGGACG
>CAYODS010000126.1:0-2125 GCA_964402765.1 uncultured Halobacteriales archaeon | reverse complement strand
GGACGATCTACTACAGTTTCGAGAACGGCGGGGCCGGATCGTGGGACCAGGTCACGCCCGGGTCGGGGTCGAACGTCAACGCCGTCGACTTCTTCGGCGACGGGACGGGCCACGCCGTCGACGGCAACAAGACCGTGTTCGTCACCGACGACGGCGTCACCTGGGAGACACTCGGCATCGAGGACGCCGATTGCAACTTCTACGGCATCGACTCGGACGCCTTCGACGACGTGTGGGTCGCCGGCGGCGGTTCCGTGTACCAGCGAACCGGCTCACAGTGGCGCCGGGCGACCCTCGGTGACGCCTCGCTGCGTGACGTCGAGGTGACCGGCGACGACGTCGACGGCCTCGCCGTCGGCGGCGGTGGCGCGGTGTTCGACCTGACCGGCGCGTGGGACCGGGAACGCACCCCCACCGGCGCGAACCTGACGTCGGTGCTGCCGGGCGAGCCGAGCGTCGCCGTCGGCGCCTCCGGTACCGTCATCGAAAACTGAACCCCGACCGCGAACCGCTCACTCCCGCGTCAGCTCGTCGACGACCGTCTCCGGGTCCAGCAGCGCGGGGTCGACCGTGAGGTCGACGCTTGGCTTCACGAACTCCGGGACGGCGTCGTCCGTGTAGAAGACCACCCGCACGTCGGGGTTGACGTTCCGTGCCACGGGGACGGCACTCGCCTCCTCGACGTCGGTGAACACGACCGTGTCGGCGTCACCGACGCCCGCGGCCTCCAGTTCGTCCCGGACCGCAACGCCCTCCACGCGGCCCACCTCGACGCCGCGCTCCTCGAAGGCGGCCACGAGTCCCCGCGCCGGACCGACGACGATCACTCTCATGGACACCACTCCCGACCGAGAACTCCGGGCGAACAACTCGCTTCTCCTCTCGTACTGGTACGGTCGACGATGGCTGATCGACACTCCCGGGCGATCAGATTAATAACCACTGGTGTCTGACGACCCGCACATGGAGGTCTGCCGGACGGTGCCGGTCAAGCTCGACGTGACCGACACCCAGGCGGACCTGCTTGACGAGACGATCGAGGAGTTTCTGTGGGCCGCTAATCACGTCGTAGACGCCGCGCGGGACGGGGAGTGGGTGGAAACTCGTGCGTCCGTCCTGCACGAGCGAACATACGGTGAGGTGCGCGAGCGGACACGACTCCACAGCAACCACGTGCAGTCGGCTCGTGACCGTGCCGTCGATGCGCTGGAGAGTGTCGTCTCCAAGTGGTCGAACGGAGAGGACGCCTCGCTGCCGTCGTTCACAGCACCGTCAGTAACGTACAACCAGCGCACGGCGACGTTCTACGACGACCACGCCTCTCTGTCTACCGTCGACGGCCGAGTTACGGTCGGGTACGTCCTGCCGGACGACGACCGTGACACGCCCCACTCTCGGTTCCTCGACTCCGGAGGATGGGCGCCGACCGGCGCCACGCTGCATCGTCGCGGGGACGACTTCTACCTCCATGTCCGAATAACGGCGGACGTGGACGACCCCGAGCCAGCGGAGAACGGAACGGTTCTTGGCGTGGATCTCGGGATCGAGAACATCGCCGTCGCCTCGACCGGCGTGTTCTGGTCCGGCGACGAGGTGAATCACTGGCGCCGGGAGTACGCCGAACGGCGCCGATCGCTCCAGCGGTGTGGCTCGCGGGATGCGCGCGAGAACCTCCAGGCCGTCGGACGGAGGGAGGAGGGACGGCTCGGACAGCATCTCCACCGCGTTGCCAACGGTGTCGTTCAGGAAGCGATAGAGAACGGGTGCACCGTGATCGCCTTCGAGGACCTGACGGGTATCCGCGACCGGATGCCGGACGCCCGTACGTTCCACGTCTGGGCGTTCCACCGCCTGTACGAGTACGTCTCGTACAAAGCTCAGAGACGTGGCGTTCGGGTCACGCAGGTCGATCCGAGTGACACCTCGCGTCGGTGTTCCTCGTGTGGATTCACCCACGAGAACAACCGTCCGTCACGAGCGACGTTCCGCTGCCAGTCCTGCGGATACGAGAACCACGCAGACTACAACGCTGCGAAGAACGTCGGCTACAGACTCCTTCGCAACCAAACTGGGGGCGAGGGAGGCGCACCCGTAGGTGTGCGCTTGAACAGCGGGATGCTGAACG
>CAYODS010000125.1:0-8353 GCA_964402765.1 uncultured Halobacteriales archaeon | reverse complement strand
GTGCGTGACCTGTTCGAACTCGCCGCCGAGCGCGAACCCTCGATCGTCTTCATCGACGAGATCGACGCGATCGCGGCGAAGCGCACCGAGTCGAAGACGAGCGGCGACGCCGAGGTCCAGCGGACGATGATGCAGTTGCTCTCGGAGATGGACGGCTTCGAGGACCGCGGCGAGGTGCGGATCATCGCGGCGACGAATCGCTTCGACATGCTCGACCGCGCCATCCTCCGGCCCGGCCGGTTCGACCGCCTCATCGAGGTGCCCGAGCCCAACCACGAGGGTCGGGTGGAGATCTTCAAGATCCACACCCGGAACATGAACGTCGCCGACGGCGTCGACTACGAGGAACTCGCCCGCCGCACCGACGGCTACAACGGCGCCGACGTCTCCTCCGTGGCGACGGAGGCGGGGATGTTCGCCATCCGCGACGACCGCACCCGCATCGAGATGGAGGACTTCGAGGCCGCCATCGACAAGATCGAGGAGGACAGCGCCGGCGAGACCGTCTCCACCGCGTACCCCGACTACGCGTACTGACTGCTCCCGACGAGGGACTCTCCGCCTACTTCTCCGCACCCGCCGATCGCAAGCGGCTTTGACCCGGCGTCGAACCTCCCGTATGGACACGATCAGGGTCGTCACCGGCACGGGCGCGGGGCCGACGGCGACGGCGGCGTACGACGCCGCCCTGCTCGACGCCGGCGTCGGGAACTACAACGTCGTGACCGTCTCCTCCGTGCTGCCGGCGGGAGCGACCGTCGAGACCCCCGGGACGGCGCCGTCACTCGGGGCGGTCGGTGACCAGCTGACGGCCGTCCAGGCCCGCGCGGTGGGCGAGTGTGCCGGCGCCGCGCTCGCCTGGGGTCGCACCCCCGACGGCGAGGGGCTGTTCTACGAGGGCAGCGCCCGGTCGGCGGCCCCCGCGGACGAGGACCTCCGCGAGCGGGCGCTGCGGGAGGCCGAGCGGGGACTCACCGCCGGCTTCGACGCGCGGGACTGGACCGTCGCCGACCGCGAGGCGGTCGCCGTCACCGCCGTCTCGCCCGACGCTCCTCCGCCGGACCCCGACGCCGACGAGGACGCCACCCACCACGCCGCGGCCGTCGCGCTGGCGGTGTACGGCGAGGGGACCTCGCCGTTCTGACCCGCGCTCCAGAATGTCCCTCGTTCGGACCCCCCCGGCTACGCACCGCTCGTCGCCTCGCCGTGACCGTACCTGGGGGTCCCAGAATATTTTTCCCTCTGCCCCGCCTGAGTCGATTACCAGTGAACGGGAACAACCCAAACGCCGGGCTGCCGGGGATAACGGAGGCGGGCAAGCGCGCAGCGGCGGACGTTCCGGAGATGTCGGCCGAGCAGCGCCGCGAGGTACGCCAGGAGATCGTCCGCATCGCCGCCCGCACCCGCGACTTCCTCCCCGACGAGTACGTCGTCAACTCGAACGTCCAGGTCGGGATCAGCGGCCCGCGAGGCACCGTCGCCGTCCACCCGCCGGCGGGGCATCCCGTCAGTGCCGACCTCTCGCTCGAACTGGACGGCACCGACTTCTCCGTCGACGCCGACGACCGCGAGGAGGTCGCCCGCGGACTCGCCGCCAGCGCCGCCCTCCAGGTGAAGCAGTCCGTGAAGGGCGACGTCTCCCAGATCGCCCGCTGACTCCCGTCGGTGCACGACGACTACAGTCTCGAGCGGCGACCACCCTCGGTCGACTCCTTTCGCCGACTCCGCGCCGCCAACGACATGGCGCCTCGCTCGCGCGAGGGGATCGCACGGGGGCTGCCGAACTCGCTGTTCGCCGTCGTCGCCGTCGACCCCGCCGGCGAGACCGTCGGTATGGGCCGCGTGGTCGGTGACGGCGGCTCGGTCTACCACGTCTGTGACATGGCCGTCCACCCAGATCATCAGGGCCGGGGGATCGGCACCGCGGTGATGGAGGCGCTTCTCGGGTTCGTCCGCCAGGACGCCCCGCCACGGGCCTACGTCACACTCATGGCCGACGTGGACGGCTTCTACGAGCAGTTCGGCTTCGAGGAGACCCGCCCCGCCTCGAAGGGGATGTTCCTGCGGACCGGCGAGGGCGACGACGGAGATACCGCGCACTGACACTCGGCCACCGCGGGCAGTCACACACACCTGGCGGGGGGTCGCCTCTCACCGCCGACCCCCGACGTTGCGGGTGCCGGTTCCCAGCCGCTGGGAGTCGGAACGAGAGGTGAGGTGCCACTGGCGACGCCGACCGACACACCGGGTACTCCTCCACTCACGCGAACTTCTCCGTCGTGGTCTCCGTCTCCTCGTCGCTTCTGGTCTCGGACCCGGCCTCGCGCTCGACCGCCCGGGCGACGGCGACGACGGTCTCGGCGGTGGCACGGATCTCGTCTGGGTCGGTCACCAGCCCCTTCGTCTCGAACCGAACCACGCCCGTCCCGCCGTCGACGGTCAACTGGTCGCGGCTGTCCGTCGCCTCGACCACGCGGTCTCGTATCTCCGCCGGCACGTCACCCTCTGGCCGGTAGTCACCCTCGACGACGAACCCCTCCCCGCGCTCGAACGCCTGCAGCGGCAGCTCCACCACGGTCCAGGCGACCCAGTCTCGTAGCCTACTCTTGTGCGTCTCGACGTGTGCTTGCGGTGTCCGGCCGTCGACCGTGATCTCGTAGACGGCGAAACGCTCCGACTGTGGCCCGTCCGCGGCGGCGTCGACCACCTCGAGCGCCGGGTCGTCACCGAGATCGTGCCACGCCGACCGTTGTCCCCGGCGGTAGCTCACCTCGAACCACAACACTCCGCTGCCGACCGACACAACCGCCAGCAACGCGACCACTTCGGTGAGCTCGATCCCGGTGAGGCCGACCCCGGAGAGCAACCACAGCACGGCACCACCGACCGACAGCGAGAGGACGACCAGCAGAACACGCGCGACGGACCGACTGGAAACCACTGTTTCATGGTTCGGATTGCAGGAAAAAACACTTGTCCCGGGCTTCACAGCGTGACCCGTTCGAGGAGCCGATCGAGCAGGCCGGGCCGGCGCTCCCCGTCACCCGGGTACACCTCTATCAGTCCCTCGTCGGCGCGCTCGGCGGCTGCCCTGGCACGCTGTCGCACCTCGTCGGTCCGGGCGAGCAGTCCGCCCTCGTTCGTCATCAGGACGACGCCCGTCTCGCCGGTGGCGACCGCGTTCTCCAGGTCCGACGCCTCGACGAACGTACTGGTCGTCGGCACGTCGGACACCGTGGCGAGGTCGTCGTGGTACTCCCGCAGGGCGGCCACCTGCTCCTCGGCGGCGTCGGCGGCGACGGGGTAGACGAGTCGCAGGTCGGCGCCGGTCGCCGCCGCCAGCGCGGTGCCGACCCGCACCTTCAGCGGGTCGTACGGTCCCTGGGTGGCGACCAGGGTCACCGTCTCCGGGCTGGCGTCGGGATCCAACTGGACACTGACCGTGTCGCAGGCGGCGTGGTCCTCGATCCAGTCGGTGCCGTCGGTGAGCAGCCCCCGGTCGCCGAACGACTCCCGGTCGTCGAGTACGAGGAGATCGGCGTCGAGGTCGCGAGCGGCGTTGACGACGGCGCGCTCGCGGTCGTGGCTGACGACCTCGCCGTACTCCACGGGACTGTCGAGGTCGCCAGCGATCACGTCGGTCCGGCGCTCGAACTCTAAGTCGGCGGTGGTCGTCTCGTTGGAGGCGTACGCAAGCGGCTGCTGGTCGGGCACGGCGTCGAACTGTACGGCGACGACGGTGCCGTCGTCGTCGACGACGCCGTCGGCGACGGTCAGCAGGGCGCGCTCGCTGCGCTCGTCGGCGCCCTCCGGCAGCGCGATGAGGACGGTCGTCGTGTCGTCGGCCAGTCGCTCCCGGGTGCGGTCCACCGCCCGACGCCCGGCGCTCTCCCGGACTGAGGTGCGGACGGCGCTCTGTCGGCTGACCCGCGGACGGACGTACAGCAGGTACCAGAGGACGCTCCCGCCGACGATGGCGACGGCACCGACCATCGCGATCGTCCCCATCTGGGTCAGCAGTGCGAGACTGCTCACGAGGCCGAACACCTGCAGCCACGGGTACAGCGGCGCCCGGAACGACGGGTCGTACGCCGGCGTGTCGCTCTCACGGAAGGCGATCAGCGCCACGTTGACGATCGCGAACACGAGGATCTTGAACGCACTCGCGAGTTTCGCGATCTCCAGGATCGGCACGGCGGCGATCAGCACGAGCATCACTGCCCCCGTCAGCGAGATGGCCGCCGCCGGCGTCCCGAAGCGGTCGCTCACCTCGCTGAGAGCCGGCGGCGCGAGGCTGTCACGGCTCATCGCGAACGGGTACCGCGACGCCGAGAGCACGCCGGCGTTGGCCGTCGACACTAGCGCGAGCACCGCCGCCAGGACGACCGCGCCCACGCTCAGCGGTCCCAGCGCCACCTCGGCGGCGTCGGCGATCGGCGTGCCCGCCTCTGCCGTCGACGTCGCGGCGATGTCGCCCAGCGGCAACACTCCGACGACCACGGCGACGACGAGCACGTACAGCAGCGTGGTGAAGACGAGCGAGCCGAGCATCCCCAGCGGGATGACACGGTCGGGGTCCTCGACCTCCTCGGCGACGCTTGCGATCTTCGTCACGCCGGCGAAGGAGACGAACACCAGGCCGGTCGCCGCGAAGATCCCGCTCGCGCCCGACTCGAACAGGCCGTCGAAGCGGGCGGGGTCACTCGCCGCCGCCCCGCCGAGGACGAACCACGCCAACGCCGCCAGCATCACGACGACGATCCCCACCTGCAGGCGCCCGGTCTGTTTCGCGCCGAACAGGTTCACCCCGATCAGCAGCGTCGCCAGCGCCAGCGCGAACCACGTCGTCGGCGCGACCCCCAGCACGGGCGGCAGGTCCAGCACCAGCAGCAGGTACGGCACCCCGCCCACCAGCGCCAGCGCCCCCTTGAACGACAGCGCGAACCACGTCCCGACGCCGGCGACGCTGCCCAGCAGCGGCCCCATCGACCGCTCGATGTACACGTAGGTGCCGCCCGCCTCAGGCATCGCCGTCGCCATCTCCGCCTTCGACAGCGCCGCCGGCAACACCAGCACGCCGGCCAGCGCGTAGGCGACGACTATCCCCGCGCCGGCGTCCTTCACCGCCAGCGCCGGCAGGATGAAGATGCCACTGCCGACCATCGCCCCGATCGAGATCGCCACGACCGACAGCAGTCCCAGGTCGCGTTCGAGGTCCTTCTCCATCGTCAGGCGTAGCGACGGGTGAACTCCTCTACCACGTGTGCGGCGACCGTCTCGGAGGCACAGATCGTTTCGACGTCGTCGACGTCGTGGACCGCGGGATCCTCAACGAGGGCGACGACCTCCTCGACGCCGAACGCCCCCCTGAGCAGTCGCGTCACCAGCAGGGTGGCGGCGTCCGAGGAGAGCGCGACGACGGCGAGTGACGCCTCCCTCGCGTCGGCGCGCCTGAGCGCCCTGACCTCGGTCGGGTCCCCCTCGACGATCTCGATGCTCGAGTCGTCTCCCGCCCCGCTCTGGACCCGGACGACGACGGGGTCGTTCGTGAGTACCGTTACCTCGACGGTCCGGTGCAGTTCCTCGACGAGTCCCCGCGTGACGTGGCTGTCGCCGATCACGAGCACCGGCGGACTCGCCGTGCCGGCCAGCCGCTCTCGGAGGTCCGTGTCTGGAGTCATGGTGGTCTCCCCGGGACACGGGGCGAGTCCGCCCCGACCGTCCACGGATACCCGCTAGCGATTCCGTATAGTGATAAATGTACCGTCCATATTTCCGATCCGGAATCTATGACTGGTCAAAAATACTGCCACGGAACGAGCCGGTCAGGCGTCGTCCGCCGCGAAGCCGTCGTACTCGGTGGTGTACTCGTTGCGGATGATGTCCTCGTCGGCCACCTCGAGACCGATCTCGTTCAGGTCCTGGCCGATCCGGCTGAGGTCGTTACTGTCGACGCCGACGACCTCGACGTGGACGTTGCCCTCGCCGGTCATCACCTCCCGCACCGCGACCACGCCCGGCACCTCCAGTGCCTTCCGGGCGATCGCCTCGCGGTCGGCGATCGGTGCCGTGCAGACGATCAGCGTGTGCAGCTGGTAGCCCGCCGCCTCGAAGTCGACGTTCACGCTGTACCCCTCGATGACGCCGTCCTCCTCCAGGCGCTGGATGTGGTTGCGCACGGTGCGGGCGGAGACGTCGAGCGACTCGGCGATGTCGCTGGCGGAGGTGTGGCGGGCGTCCCGCTGCAGTTCGTAGATGATCCGCCGGTCCACCTCGTCGATGCGTGACTCGGCCATCGCTCCCGGCGTGTGCCGGCGCCGACATGACCCTTTCGTCACCGCTCCGTCCCGCGCGACGCCGCCTCTGCTGTGACTCCCTCGCACGCCGCCCGAACGCTCTTCGCGGTGTCCGCCGACGACGACGGCATGACCGGCGACGACCACGAGACCTACGTCGCCGAGAACCGCGCCCACTGGGACGACCTCGCCGAGCACCACCCCGACACCGACTCGTACGACGTGGCGGGCTTTCTCGACGGCGAGTCCACGCTCCGGGACCTCGAACGGGCGGAACTCGACGCCGCCGGGCGTGACCTGCTGCACCTGCAGTGTCACTTCGGCCTGGACACCCTCTCGTGGGTCCGCGACGAGGGCGCCGCCAGCGCGACCGGCGTCGACTTCGCCCCCACCGCGATCGAGACCGCCCGCGAGTTGCGCGACCGCGCCGGGATCGACCCCAGGCGGGCACGGTTCGTCGAGGCGGACGTGCGCGACCTGGCCCTCGACCGCGAGTTCGAGGTCGCGGTCAGCACCTACGGGACGATCTACTGGCTGCCCGAACTCGAGTCGTGGGCCGAGACGGTCGCCGACCACCTCGAACCCGGCGGCGTGTTCTACCTCGCCGACACCCACCCGTTCGCGGGCCCGTTCGGTCACGAGAGCACCGCCGACGACCTCCAAATCGTGGCGCCGTACTTCAACGAGGCGCCCGTCACCTTCGAGGGCGACGGCAGTTACGCGGGGTGGAACCTCGGCCTGGAGCACGAGCGCCGGCACGGCTTCTCGCACCCGCCCGGCGAGATACTCACCGCGCTCGCCGACGCCGGCCTGCGGGTGGCGTTCTGGAACGACCACCCCTGGGCGTTCTTCCGGGTGTTCGACGACATGGAGAACGACGACGACGACGGCGACGACGACCGGTGGCACCTGCCCGGCCTCGAGTACGACCTCCCGTTCACGTTCTCGCTGCGGGCGCGACTCCCGGGGTGATCGGCGGCGACAATCGTCCGTCAGCGTCGCGCCCGTGGGCCACTGCGTCACGGCACTCCCGGCGGCGTCTCCGTCTGCCCGTCACGTCTCTCCGGCGCTCGTTCGCTCGGAGACGCCGACGTCGCCCGACTCGCTCTCGTGGTCCGGTCCCGCCCCAGCCTCGCGCTCGACGACGCCGGCGACGGCGACGACGGTCTCGGCGATCTCCCGGAGGTGGTCGGGGTCGGTGACTACTCCGTCGTCCCGGAAGCGGACGACGCCGGTGCCGCCGTCGACCTCCAGGCCCGTCCGTGCGCCGAGGAGCCGAGCAGTTCGCTCCCAGACCGTCTGACCCGGGTCGCCGACGAGGCCGGTCACCCGCTCGAGGAGGGCCGGCGGCAGAGCGTCCTCGGGAGCGTGCTCTTCGGTCACCTCGAACCCCGTCCCTCGCTCGACCGCCTGCAGCGGCACCTCGACGACCGTCTCGATGCCCCGGCTTCGCTCTGCCATCCGCGCCCGCGGACGCCGGTCGTCGATCTCGACCTCGTAGACGGGAAAGCCGTCGACGAACAGCGAGTCGATCTCGGTCTCGCCGGCCGCGTGGACGGCGTGATGGTCACCGGCGCGCTCCCACCCTGCCAGCGCCGTGTGCTCGAGACGCCGAACGGTCAGCAGCGGTACCGCGATCGTGATCCCCAGCATCAGCAACGTCGCGACCGGCATCGACACCCCGGAGGAGACGAACAGCACGGACAGCGCTGTGAGCACGGCCACCGTCGCGCCGCTCCAGACGACCGCGAGCCTGACCTGCTCGGCCGTCGAGTGCATACTTCCACGCAGCGGATCCCCGATCAAAAACGTTCGGTGGCCGGGAGCGGAACCTCGCCCGGGCTCACTTCCCCCAGAAGGCGTCTCCCTTGCGGCGCTTCTCCAGGAAGGCGTTCAGCGCCTCCAGTTCGTGGGCGGGGATCTCCGACTTGAGTTCCTGTTCGAGGACTTTGGCGTGTTTCTCGGGCAGGTCGACCCACAGTTCGTCGCCCTCGTCGATGTCCCGGCCCACGGTGGGGCCGTCGATGGAGACGGCGACGCTGTCGCCCGCGCTGGCC
>CAYODS010000124.1:0-8371 GCA_964402765.1 uncultured Halobacteriales archaeon | reverse complement strand
CCTCAGTATCTACACCTTACCCACTTAGTTATGCGCGAGTAGAGAGGTCGAAGTCACCCCTTTCAGACCGGTAATCGGGGCTTGAACGACCGCGATCCGGCGTTCTCGCGACGAGAAATCGCACGACAGCGCCGCCCCGGACGGTGCAGGACCGTCCTGTCTGCAATTAACAACCTCTTTCCGACGATCAGTTTCACGACCGAAACCTCACTGCACAATCAGTGTCCGCGAGTTAATACGTTCCGTCACGAGGCGCCGGTAACGAACCGCGCGAGCCGCGAAAACTACGCGACGGCGTCGGCCAGGCGTCTGACGCCGAGCAGACGAGCGGCCGACGAGCGCCGCGGGCCGCCGCGAGGCAGCGATCTCCAGGCGAAGCTGTGGTTTCCCGGTCGGGTGACGGTCCCGTGTGGGTGGTGACCGTCGACGTCGCTCTGGACCGGGGCCCGGGGCGGCTGGAGAGACACCGGACCGGTGGTCCGGCCGGGGGCGTCGAGCGGAGGCCGGTGGTCGTGGGTCACCAGACGGGGTGTGAGTCCGGTGGCGAGCCGCGACCGACGGACCAGGGGGTGGGCGACCGTGCGACGACGAGAGGAGTGTAGCGGGCGTCAGTCGGCCGGCGGCCGGTCGTCCAGGCTGTCCTCGGAGCGCAGGTCCGAGGGGAGGTCGTCGCCGCCGAGTCGGCGCCCGCGGCCCAGGTAGACGTGGACCGCCGCCGACACGGTGAGGACGATCCCCGCCAGGGCCATCCAGGCGAGGTCGGGCAACCCGGTCAGGACGGGGATGTTGGCCCACAGCGCGGCGGTGAGTCCCAGCGTGACCGCCCCGAGCGCGAGGTAGTACTCCCGCCAGGGGAGTTCGTTGCGGTCGACGATCTCCAGGTAGACGTTCAGTTCGTCGGTGTGCTCGGTGCGGTCGACCAGCCCGCGGTCGGGGTCGTACTCGACGATGCGGGCCTCGTCCATCTTCGGGAGGTGGGTCTGCTGCAGCGTGGTGTACACCCGCTTTCGCTCGTCGCTGGTCACGGCGTCGACGGGTTCGTTGCACTCCCAGGCGGCGATCCGCGTCGCGAGGTCGCCGATCTCCACCGGCGCGTCGTAGGTCTTCAGGTAGTGCAGGAGGTAGCGTCGGCGCTTGTTACGGAGGATCTCGAATATCTCGTCCTTCGACAGGTCGAGCCCGTTCGAGCGGCGTACCACGCTCATCCCGTCACCTCCGTCGGTGTCCGCGCTGCCAGGTACCACCTCGGGTCGGTCCCGGCGCCACCTGCGTCCATGTGAGTCATCACGCCCCCATCGTACAAAACCTTCCCGGCGGGGTCGACGCCGCACGGAGATAAACAAAGGTCTCCTCGCGTGGCAACGAACGCCGGCCGGGAGCGGCTCGCAGGAGTTAAGTCCGGTCACCCGCGCGCTCGTACTAGTGTCCACCCACGCCCAGCCCGAGGCAGCCGTGCTTCTCGCGGCCGTCGGGCTACCGTTTCTCGCCGCCGCCCTCGTGCCCCTCCTGTACCGGGTGGTGGGCGAGCGCGTCGCCTACGTCGGCGCCGCGGTCGCCGCGGGCTCGCTCGGGCTCGTGCTGTCACAGTTCCAGACCGCCGGCGTCGTCGGCGTCGAGTGGATCCCCTCGCTCGGTGTCTCGCTGTCGTTCTACGTCGACGGCCTCTCGCTGCTGATCGCCGTCCTCGCCAGCGGGATCGGCGTTCTCATCTTCACCTACTGTGGCGGCTACATGCACGGCGAACCCGCACAGCCCCGCTTCTACGCCTCCCTGCTGGCGTTCATGGGGTCGATGCTCGGGCTCGTGTTCGCCGCCGACCTCGTCGCGCTGTTCGTCTTCTGGGAACTGACGAGTGTCACCTCCTTCTCGCTGATCGGTCACTACTCCGACCAGAGTGACTCCGTCTACGCCGCCCGCAAGTCCATGCTGATCACCGTCGCGGGCGGGCTGTTTCTGCTCGCGGGGATCGTCCTGCTGTACTCGGTGTCCGGCGACGCGCTGGGCGAGCCCACCTTCAGCGTCGTCACCATGCTGGAGAACGGCGAGGCGATGCGGGCGGCGCTGCGCGACCGGGGCCTGTTCCTGCCCGTTCTCGGCGCCGTCGGGCTCGGCGCCGCCGCGAAGTCCGCCCAGGTGCCACTGCACGTCTGGTTGCCCGACGCCATGGAGGCGCCAACCCCCGTCTCCGCCTTTCTCCACTCCGCGACGATGGTGAAGGCCGGCGTCTACCTGTTCGGTCGCTTCCGGCCGCTGCTCGCGGGTCCGGAGTGGCAGGCGGCCCTGCTCACCGTCGGCCTGGCGACGATGACCGTCGGCGCCGTCCTCGCGGTCGCCGCCGATGACATAAAGGCGCTGCTGGCGTACTCGACGGCGTCACACCTGGGGCTCATCACCGCCGGCTTCGCGTTCGGGTCGGACCCCACCGGGGGCGGAAAGGTGTTCGAACTCGGCGCCGAGACGGGTGCCCTCCACGTGTTCAACCACGCCGTTTTCAAGGCCGCACTCTTTCTCGTGGCGGGGATCGTCGCCCACGAGGCGGGGAGTCGTCTGCTGTCGGAGCTCGGGGGACTCCGCCGTGACCTGCCGATCACGGCCGCGGTCGCCGGCGTCGCGGGGCTGTCGATGGCGGGGATCCCCCCGCTGAACGGCTTCCACTCGAAGGAGTTGCTGTTCGAGGCCGCCTTCGCCTTCGCCCAGAAGGGCGGCGGACTGCGGTGGGTCGTCCCCGCGGTCGCCGTCGGCGCCTCGATGTTCACCGTGCTGTACTCCTACCGGTTCGTCTCGCTGTTTCTGGGCGAGAAACCCGACGATTTGGGGCCGACGGACCACGCCCCGCACGACCACGAGGAGGTCCCCGAGTCCGAACGCGACGAGGTGTACGAGTCCGAGCACGCGGACGCCGGCGACGACGGCCACGGCGCCGGGCACGCCGGCGGTATCCATCGACCACCGGTGTCGATGCTCGCCGGACCGGTCGTCCTCGGGTCGGTCGCCGTCGTCGTCGGGCTCCTGCCGAACGTCGCCGTCGACTTCGTGGTGGGGCGGGCGTTCGACGCCACCGCCTTCGCCCCGGGCGCGGGCGGCGAGGGGTTCTCCGTCGCCTTCCCGACGACGCTGAAGGGCCCCGTGGTCATGAGCGGGATCACCGTCGCCGGCGGGCTGCTGCTGATACCGGTCGAACCACGCGTGCGTGACGGGGTGCGGGCGGTCCTCACCCGCGAGGTGGTGACCGCGGACCTCTACTACGACGGCTCGGTCGCCGGTCTCGAGCGGCTGTCGGGCCGGCTCGTCCCCCGGGTGCAGACCGGCCTGCTGCGGACCTACGCGACGTGGGTGCTCGGCGCCTTCGCGGGGCTCACCCTGCTCGGGCACCTGCTCGCCGACCCGCCGCTGCCCGTCACGGTGGGCGAGGGCGTCACCGTCCCGCTGGGGCTGGTGCTGGTGCTGGCGGTCGGCAGTGCCGTCGCGCTCACCCAGCGCCCGGCGAACCTGTCACACGTCAGCGGCGTGCTCACGCTGTCGGTCGTCGGGTTCATGCTCGCCATCTTCTACATCCTCGCCGCGGCGCCGGACCTCGCGCTCACCCAGTTGCTGGTGGAGACGCTGCTTCTGGTGCTGTTCTTGCTCGTCCTCCACCAGTTGCCCGCGTACTACGGGAACTGGGACCTCCGGAAGACCACCCGGGACGCCGTCCTCTCGCTGCTGGTGGGGGCCGCGGTGTTCGTCACCGTCCTCGCCTCGACGGCGTCGACGCCGGCGTCGCGGTACTACCTCCGGACGCGCCTGCTCGAACTCGCCGGCTTCGGCGGCGAGAAGCCCGCCGGGTTCGTCACCGAGTTCGGCGGCGGCGCCAACGTCGTCAACGTCATTCTCGTGGACTTCCGGGCGTTCGACACGCTCGGCGAGATAGCCGTCGTGGCGATGGCCGCCGTCTCCGTCGTCACGCTGCTTCGGATGCGGGACGTGGGCACGGAGTCGGTCGTGCCCGAGGTCGACCCCGGCGACGACGCGACCGGCACGGCGACCCCCGCGCCCGACGGCGGCACCGAGTCCGTGACCCCCACGACGGGCGAGAGCGGCGGGACCGACGACACGGAGTCCGGCGACCCGTCGGCCACCGGGGACGGCGACACCGGCTCCACCGGGTCCAGGGACCGGTCGGCCACCGGGGACCCGGGGTCGGACCGGGGCGACGGGGGTGAGCGCCAGTGAGCGACGAGGCGGACAGCGCGGGACCCACTGGGCCGGACCCGGCGGCCGACTCCGACGCCGGGACCGCGACCGACGCGGGCAGGGTCGCCGGCGGCACGACCGGTGGGGCGCCGGTCGGCGCCGGGACGGCCGACCTGGAGGACGAGGAGCCACAGAGCGCCGTCGTCACGACCGGCGACACGACGGTCATCTCCCGGACCGTGGCGCGGATCGCCGTCCCGATCGTGTTCCTAGTGGCCGTCTCGCTCACGCTCCGGGGGCACAACCTCCCCGGCGGCGGGTTCATCGGTGGGGTGATGACCGCGATCGCGGTCGTCCTGCTGTACGTCGTGTTCGGCCTGCAGTTCGTCCGCGACCGCCTGGTACCCGGCGACACGACGGGGGTGGCACGGGCGATGTTCGCGGTGGGACTGGCGGTCGCGTTCGCCAGCGGCCTGGTGCCGATGCTGTTCGGCCTGGGCTTTCTCACCCAGGGGTTCGTCGTGCTGCCGGAGCCGCTGCCGGGACCCTTCTTCCACGACTTCGAGGTCGCCACCGCGCTCGCCTTCGATCTCGGCGTGTTCCTCGTCGTCGTCGGTGGCCTGCTGACGGTCGTCCGGGAGGTGGGCGCCGAATGACCGGGGTCGTCCTGGCGACGGTGCTGGGTGGGCTGTTCGCCCTGGGCACCTTCCTCCTGTTGCGCCGGGACGTGGTCCGCGTCGTCTGGGGAGTGGCGCTGTTCGGCCAGGCGGCGAACCTCTACCTGGTGACGATGGGCGGGCTCGTCGGCAAGGCGCCGATCGGCAAGTTCGGCACGGGCGGCGCCGGGACCGTGACCGACCCGCTCGTGCAGGCGCTCGTGCTGACGGCGATCGTCATCGGCTTCGGCACCACCGCCTTCGCCCTCGTCCTCACCTACCGCGTCTACCAGGAACACGGCACCATCGACGTCACCGAACTGGAGGGGTCGGCGTGACCGGATCGGCCGTCGTCGCCGTCGTCCTGCAGTCCGATCCCGGGGCCATCCCGGGTGCGGCGGTGGTCGTCGCCCCGGTGCTCGTGGCGCTGGTGACGGCGGTGCTGACCCTGCTGGTCCCCGGGCGGGCCCGGCGAGCGGTCAGCGTCGCCGGCGTGCTGGGGTACGCCGTCGCCGTCGCGCTGGTGGTCCAGCGCGTGCTCCTCGACCCCGCGACGCCGCGGCTGGTGTACCGCGTGGGGAACTGGCCGGCACCGGTGGGGATCGTCGCCGTCGCCGACGGTCTCTCGGCGTTCATGCTCGTCGTCGCCGCCGTCGTCGCGGTGCCCGCGCTGGTCCACGCCGTCTTCCACGTCGGTGACCGCGCCCAGGCGCTCACCTTCCACCCGCTGTTTCACTTCACGCTCGTCGGCGTCTCCGGCGCCTTCCTCACCGGCGACCTGTTCAACCTGTTCGTCTGGTTCGAGGTGATGCTGATGGCGAGTTACGTGCTGGTCGTCTTCTACTCCGGGCCGGAACACACCCGTGCCGGCCTGCAGTACGTGATGCTCAACCTCGTCGGGTCGGCGCTGATGCTGGTCGCCATCGGCGGCCTGTACGCCACGACCGGCACGCTGAACATGGCCGACATGGCCCGGCGGCTCGCGGCGCCGGAGACGTTCGGCGTCGCCGTCACGCCCGTGCTGGGACTGTCGGCGCTTTTGTTTGGCGTGTTCGCCCTGAAGGCCGGCCTGGTGCCGTTCCAGTTCTGGGTGCCCGGCGCGTACGCCGCCGCCCCAGCGCCCGTGGCGGCGATGCTCGCTGGCGTCGTGAAGAAGGTCGGCATCTACGCCGTCATCCGGCTGTACTTCACCGTGTTCGCCGCCGCCGACCTCTCGGGCACCGGGATGCCGTTCGACTCCCCGATGGGGTTCTACGGGCCGCTGCTCGTGGTGGTGGCCGCCGTGTCGATCGTCCTCGGCGGCGTGTCCGCAGTCTCGCGTGACCGGTTCGACGACGTGCTCTCGCACTCCTCGATCAGCCAGGTCGGGTTCATCGTCCTCCCGCTGGGCGTGGCGGCGGGCGCACTCGCCGGCTACGACCCCGGGGCGAGCGGCGTCCTCGACCGGCCCGCCGTCCTGGGCGTGGCCGCCGCGCTCGTGTACTCGTTCGTCCACGGCGTCGCAAAGACCGCGCTCTTTCTCGCCAGCGGCACGGTGGAGCGTGCCACCGGCACCGACTCCCTGGCACGTCTGGGTGGGCTGGCGAGGCACTCGCCCGCGCTGTCGGCGGCGGTGTTCGTCGCCGGGATCACCCTCGTCGGCATCCCGCCCGTGGTGGGCTTCTTCGGGAAGTTCCTCGTGTTCTCGGCGGCGGTGCAGGGCGGCGCCCCACTGGCGCTGGTCGTCGCCGTCGGCGGCGCGGTGCTGACGATCGCCTACGTCACCCGCCTGTGGGGGATGGGCTTCTGGGGCGAGGCGGGCCAGGCGGTCGACGGCCCGCTCCCCCACGGGGAGGTGGCCGTCGTCGTCGCCCTCGGCGTGGCGCTGGTCGGGATCGGCGTCGGCGTCGATCCCGTCGTGAGCGCCGCCGAACAGGCCGCCGACGCCGCGCTGGACACCACCGCGTACGTCGACGGCGTCGCCCCGCGGCCCGAGTCGGTCGACGCCACGGGCGAACCGGCGACGGCTCTCGAACCGCGCGACGGGGAGGTGGGACGGTGACCCGGCGCTGGCCGGTTGCGGGGGTCGCGCTCGCTGGCCTGTGGCTGTTCGTCCGCGGGGTCGGCCGCACCGGCGAGTTGTCGCTGGGCGACGCCGGGGTGGTGCTCGTCGAGGAGGGCCTGATCGGCCTGGGGATCGGCCTGGCGCTGGCCTTCTACACCCGGCACCTGTACGCCGACGAGGTGAACGTCGGCGGGATCGTCCGCGCCCTCCCGTACGCCGGGATCTACGTCGCGCTGTTCCTGAAGGAGCTGGTCACCGCGAACGTCGAGGTGGCGACCAGGGTGCTGGCGCCGTCGCTGCCGATCGACCCCGACGTGTACGAGGTGCCCCTGCGGGTCGAGTCCGACGTCGCCGTCACCGTCATCGCAAACAGCATCACCCTCACGCCCGGCACGCTGACGATGGACTACGACCCCGAGCGCAACGCCCTCTACGTCCACAGCCTCGCCGGCCCGGACCGCGAGAGCGTCGTCGCGCCGATCCGCACCTGGGAGGACTACGCGCTCGTCATCTTCGACGAGCGTCGCTCCCCGGGCGACCCCGTCCCGGTGGTGGTCGACGGCACGGAGCCCGCTCCCGACCTGGACGGCCACGAGACCGAGGAGACGGACACCGGGGGTGGTCGGACGTGATCCCGCTCGCGTCGACCGACCCCGGGTTCCTCCGGGTCGCGATCGACCTCGCGCTGGTCGTCGCCAGCGGCGTCACCCTGCTGGGCGCCTACCGCGTCGTGGTCGGACCGGAGACCGCGGACCGGGTCGTCGCCCTCGACACCATCGCGACCGACGTGGTCGCGATCGCCGTGCTGTTCGCGCTCCGCGAGAGCACCACCGTCGGCACGAAGTCCGGGCACTTCTTCGTCGACATCGCGCTGGTGCTCGCCATCATCGGCTTCGTCTCCACGCTGGCCGTCGCGCAGTACCTCACCGAGGGGGGGATCGTCGAGTGACCGCCCTCGCGCACCCACCGACGGGGCACAGGGCCGACCCGTCGCGGGACCGCCCGGCACCGCCCAGACCGAGTGCGACCGACGGAGGTGTCCGGCGATGGTAGGCACGCTCCGGGCGGGCGTGGTCGTCGCGCTGGTGGCCGTGGGGCTGTTCTTCCTCGTCGTCGGGACGGTGGGCCTGCTGCGGTTGCCCAACGTGTACAACCGGATGCACGCCACCAGCAAGGCGACCACCCTGGGGGCGGCGTCGGTCTTTCTCGCCAGCACCGTCTACTTCGGTCTCCGGGGGGCGGGGCTCGTCTCGCTGGTCGGGATCGTCTTCCTCTTTCTGACCGCGCCGACCGGCGCCCACGTCATCTCTCGGGCCGCCGCGAAGGCCGGCGTCTCGTTCGAACCCGGCGTGTACTGGCCCGCCCCAGAGGACGACGCCGACGAGACCACCGCTGCCGACGACTGACCGCCGGCGGTCACGCCCCCAGCGTCTCGGCGAGGCGGTCCGCGATCCGCTCGCCCAGTCCCGCCTTCGTCCCCTCGTAGGGGGTGGCGTCG
>CAYODS010000123.1:0-8536 GCA_964402765.1 uncultured Halobacteriales archaeon | reverse complement strand
AAGTCCGGCTCCGTGACGATCTCCATCAGCGGCGTGCCCGCGCGGTTGTAGTCGACGAGCGTGTAGTCGGCGCGGTCGATGGAGGTGGTGCGGGAGTCGAGCGAGCGGGTGCCCTCGGTGACGTGGGTGAGCGACCCGGGGTCCTCCTCTAAGTGGGCACGACGGACGCCGACCGTGCGGCTCTCGCCGTCGACCTCGATCTCCAGGTGACCGTCCTGGCAGATCGGCGCGTCGTACTGGGTGATCTGGAAGTTCTTCGGCAGGTCGGGGTAGTAATAGTTCTTCCGGTGGAAGCGAGTCTCCTCGGGGATCGATGCGTCGATCGCCTTACCGACCTTCACCGCGGCCTCGACGGCGCCCTCGTTCAGCACCGGCAGCGTCCCCGGCAGCCCGAGACACACCGGGCAGACGTTCGTGTTGGGTTCCTCGCTGGACGCCGTCGAACAGCCACAGAAGATCTTCGTGTCTGTCTCCAGTTGCACGTGGACCTCGAGGCCGATCACAACGGCGAGGTCCTCCTCGACCGCCTGGGCAGTCATCGGTTGGCGTTTCGGCGCGGGGCACATAACTGGTGTGCTCCGGCGAGGACGGGACGAATTCTAGACGGAGTTCGGCGCGATCCGGGTCGGTGTTCGAAAAACGTAGATCAGACCTAGCCGCCTCAAGTGGTGTATGAGAGGCGACCGCGGACGGCGACGGGTGACCGGCGGTGACTCCAGGAGCGGTGAGCCCCGTGACGCCGGCCGTTCGGGCGCCGACCGGACGGTGCTGTCGCCGTGAGTGTTGCCGGGTTTCCGAACGCATATTGGCCGGGCGACGGCAGTACGCCTGAATGGAGAAGGCGCTGTGGTACCTGTTCGCCGGGATGCGTGGCGGTGCGAACCGCGTGCGCATCGTGCGGGAACTGGAGGGGCGCCCCCGCAACGCGAACCAGCTCGCAGAGCGCCTGGACCTCGACTACAACACCGTCACCCACCACCTGGAGATGCTCGAGGAGCACGACGTCATCGAGGCCGGCGACAACGACTACGGCCAGCTGTACTTTCTCACCGACCGGTTCGAGGGGTACTGGGACACGTTCGAGGAGATCAGCGAGGAGGTGACCTGAGATGGGCATGGGAGCGGCGCTGGCGGCCGCGATCGCCCTCGCCGTCCTCAACAGCGTCCTGCTCGTCGCGCTGTGTGCGGTCTGGGTGCGCAACTACCGGGTCTTCCAGTCGAACCTCACGCTGGGGCTGCTCACCTTCGGGGTGGTCCTGCTCGTGGAGAACCTCGTCGCCGTCGCCTTCTTTTTCGGCATGGGAACGCTGTACAGCAACGGTGCGCTCGTCGGACAGACCGTGCTCGTGTTGCACACCCTGGAGTTCGTCGCACTCGGCGTGCTCACCTACGTGACGATGCAGTGAGTCGGGCACACGGGAGCGGACCACCGCGGCCGCGGGAGGTCGCGGCATAAAGGAGGGAGGGCAGCGTCAGGGGGGACCAGGGGGGTCGTCAGTAACTCGCGTCCCCGACGACGGTGAGGTCGAACGGCTCGTCGGTCGGCTCGTCGTCGGGCGAGAGGTAGCCCGAGGCGAATGCGGTGTAGACGGTGCCGCCGTCCAGCGAGAGGTCGGCGTCGTAGGCGACCTCGCCGTCGTTCCCCTCGGTGTCGGGCCGCACCTGGGCGGTGTAGTCGCCGGCGCCGACGGTGACCGTCCCCGAGGCGGTGAACGAGAGCCCGTCGAACAGCGTCGGCCCGCCCTCGACGGTCACGTCGACGGCGGGGGCGTCCGGCGAGACGTGGACGGCCCGCAGTCGGGCGTCCGACCCGGGGTCGCTCCGGTCGTCCACGAGCGGGAGCACCTCGAAGGTGTCCGCCCCCAGTTCGCCGGCCGCGACCAGCGTGTAGTCCGCCGACTCGAGAGTGAGTTCCCCTTCGAACACCGCCGTCGAGCGGTCACCGGCGGCGGTGATCGTCACCTGGCGGTCCCCGACCGGCACGCGGAGGTACTCACTGACCGCCCGGAACGACACGTCACCGAGCACGCGGTCGCCGTCGACGTACACGTCGACGTTCGGCGCGTCCGGCGACATGTGTGCCACGCGGACACCCGCCGTCTCGACGATCCCACCCCCGCCGGCGCCGGCGTCGAACGCCAGCGAGAGGTCGAACGGCTCGTCGGTCGGCTCGTCGCCCGGGGTGAGGTAGCCGCCGGCGAACGCGGTGTAGGCCGTGCCGCCGGCGAGTTCGACCGTGTACTCCGCGATCACGTCGCCGTCGTTTTCCTCGGTGCCTGGCCGGACCTGCAGCGTGTACGTTCCGGCGGGCACCTCGACGGTGTCCGAGTCACCGAAGGCGACCCCGTCGAAGACGGCGTCGCCGGAACTCGCGAGGGTCACGTCGACCGCCGGGGCGTCCGGCGAGGCGTGCACCAGCCGCACCCGGGCGGTGTCCTCGGCAAGGTCGCCGTTCTCGTCGGCGAGCACCAGCGGCCGGAACTCCGTGTCGGAGTCGGTCAACTCACCGACGGCGGCGACGGTAAACTCGCCCTCCGTGACGTCGATTTCGCCCTCGAAGGCGACGGTCTCGGGGTCGCCCGCGGCGGTGATCCGGACCGTCCGCGTGCCGGTCGGCACCGCCAGGTAGTCGCTGACCGCCCGGAACGGCACGTCACTCAGCACGCGGTCACCGTCGACGTACACGTCCACGTTCGGCGCGTCCGGCGAGAGGTGGGCCACCCGCACGTTCCCCGTCGCGCCGTCCTCCGTCGTCTCGGTCGTGGTCGTCTCCGTCTCTGTGGTCGTCGGCTCGTCGTCGGACCCGCCACCACCGCCCGCACACCCGGCGAGGCCGACCGTTAGTGCGCTGCCGATCGCCGCGATCGTCTGCCGTCTGTTTGGCTCTGGCATCGCCCGGACCCAGGAATAGTCAGAAAGTAAATATTTTTCCGGTTGTCGCCCCGCTGCCACCCAAATTCGGCCATACTGCCGCCTGGATGCCTCACGGTCGGAAATTCGAGCCGGGCGAGTCAGGACTGGGCTGGTCTCGGACGATACCTATAGCTCGTTTTATACATTGGGTGGCGCCCGGGTCGGGCGGCGGGGAGGTTATCGGGGGTGTCGCCCGGGGGTCAGTCGAAGGTGACCCAGGCGAGAAAGAGGAGTGCGGCGAGTTCGAGCAGCTGGACGAACGTCATGGCGCGACCGGCGACGGGGGCGGCGGACTGGAGCAACTGTGCGACCTGGGGGTCGACGACGTAGTAGTAGAACGCGAGCAGGTTCTCCAGCAACAGGAGCACGCCGAACACGGAGAGCCCGACGGCGTGCTTCGACCGGAGCCGCAGGTAGTTGCGCCCCCAGATACGGACGAGCGCGACCAGCAGGACGACGTTGAACACCGCCGCGGCGCCCGCGACGGTCAGCCAGAGGCCCATCTGTCCCCCTGTTCGTCGCTGTCCCGTATAATCTCTTTCCCAATTCTTGCCATACTACGCCTCCTCGACGATGGTCTCGACGGTGTCCCAGTGCTTGCGCACGCGGTCACTCGGCAGGTACACCGCGCCGTAGTCGTCGCCGCTGTCCTTGACGATGTCGTTCTCCGAGAGCACGTCCAGGTGGTGACGGACGGTCTTGTAGTCCAGGTCGAGGTCCTCCGCGAGCTGGTTCGCGTTCCGGGGGCGCTCGTCGAGCGCCTGGAGGATCCGGATGCGGTTCTCACCGCCCCGGGTCCCGGTCAGCACGTACCAGAGGACCGCCTCCATCGTCAGGGGGCAGACGACGGCGTATTGTAATACCACCGACCCGTCTCGCCGTCGGTCGTCAGACCGCCGCCGCGGCGACGAGCCCGGCGGCGGCCGCTCCCAGCCCGAGCGACAGCGTCAGGAGGACGTTCAGCGCCGCCCGACGCGGGTGGTCACCCGCCGCGAGCCGGACCGTCGCGACCGAGAACGACGAGAAGGTGGTGAACGCGCCACAGACCCCCTCACCGAGCAACAGGGTGAGCCGCTCGCCCGGGGCCAGCCCGGCGAGCAACCCCAGCGCGAGGCTGCCGAGGACGTTGACGGTGATCGTGCCGACCGGGAACCACTCCCGGGCGACGACCCGCGAGACCGCCGTCCTGAGGAGCGCCCCGACCGCCCCGCCGACCCCGACCAGGAGGACCGCCACCGGGGTCACGACCGCTCACCCCCGTCGGCGTCGTCGTCCCCGCCGAGTCCGAGGGCGAGCGCCGCCAGCGCGGCGGCACCCAGCCCCAGCGCGACGGAGGCGAGGACGTACCCCGCGGCGACCGGCGGCGGGGCCGTCACCGCGTCGAGCGCGAACGTGGAGTAGGTGGTGAACGAGGACAGCACCCCGCCGGAAAGCGCCACCCGCGTCCGGGGGCGCAGGCGGTCACCGCCCGCGACGAGCAGGCCCAGCGCGAGGCTGCCGAGGACGTTCACCGCGAGCGTCCCCGCGAGGGGGCCGAGCACGAGTCCGACGCCGTACCGCAGGGCGGCGCCGACGGCGCCACCCGTCCCGACGAGCACGGCGACCGCGACCGACGACACTTCGGGTTCCCCGGACACGTCCGGACGTTCGTTCGCGGACACAAGTCACCTGCCGGTCGAGCCGAGGATCCCGGCGACGGCATGCGAACGTCTGACGAAGGCTTATGGTCGCGGAGTCGCCCGGGTCGTACATGCCTGGCAACAGGGTCGAGGAGCTAGAGAAGACGGTCACCGAACTGGAGTCCACCGTCAGCGGGCTCACCGAGGAACTCGTCGAGGCCAAAGAGCGCATCCGCGATCTGGAGGCGGAACTCGAACCCCAGCCCGCAGACGGCTCGTCCTTCCCGGAAGCCGACCCGGAGGAGGTCCGCGAGGCCGTCGCGCAGGCCGAGGTCGAGGACGACGAGCAAAGCGAGGAGGCGGAGGCCGCCGCCCAGGCCGCCGCCCGTGACGACGTCGAGCGGTTCGACGCCGAGGCCGGCGCCGGAGACGAAACTGATACCGCGGAGGAGCCCGAGGAGGGAGACGACTCCGAGTTCGGGGACGACATCATCGTCGCCTGAGCCGGTCGCGCCCGCCCCACTCACACGAGCGTCCCATGCACATCAAAGAGCTCGTCCTTGAGGATTTCAAGAGCTTCAAGGGCACGACCCGGATCCCGCTGTACGACGACTTCACGACGATCAGCGGTCCCAACGGCAGCGGCAAGTCCAACATCATCGACGGCGTGCTGTTCGCGCTGGGCCTGGCCCGCACCCGTGGGATCCGCGCCCGGAAACTGACAGACCTCATCCACAACCCCGGTCACGACGACGAGACACTCGAGGACATGGGCGGGCGGGCCGGCCCCTCCGAGGCGTCGGTCACCGTCGTCCTGGACAACGCCGACCGCGCCGTCGACCGCGGCGACGTCGCCGCCGCGATGGGCGTCGAGGCCGACACCGTCGAGGAGATCGACGAGATCACCGTCAAGCGCCGCGTGAAGGAGACCGAGGCCAACTACTACTCGTACTACTACCTGAACGAGCGCTCGGTGAACCTCAGCGACGTGCGGGAGTTGCTGTCGGCGGCCGGGGTCACCCCCGAGGGGTACAACGTCGTCATGCAGGGCGACGTGACCGACATCACCTCCATGACCGCGACCGAGCGCCGGCGGATCATCGACGAGATCGCCGGTGTCGCCCAGTTCGACGAGAAGAAAGAGGACGCCCTCGACGAGCTGGAGACGGTCAGAGAGCGCATCGAGGAGGCCGACCTGCGCATCGAGGAACGGGAGGCCCGCCTCGACCGTCTGGAGGACGAGCGCGAGACCGCCCTGCAGTACCGCGAACTCCAGGAACAGAAAGAGGAGTACGAGAGCTACCGGAAGGCCGCCGAACTCGAGGACAAGCGCGAGGAACTCGACGAGGTCGAGACCGACGCCGAGAAGCGTCGGGAGGAACTCGAAGGCCTCCAGACCGAACTCGACGAGCGCGAGGGTCGCCTGCGCCGCCTGGAGGAGGACCTCGAGGATCTGAACGCCGAGATAGAGCGCAAGGGCGAGGACGAGCAACTGTCGATAAAGGCCGAGATAGAGGAGATAAAGGGCGAGATCGGGCGCCTGGAGGACCGCATCGCCGACAAGCGCGAGGTCATCGAGGACGCCGAGGCCGACCGCCGGGAGGCGTTCGTCGAGATCGACCGCAAGCAGGAGCGAGTGGACGAACTCGAGGCCGACATCAAGGAGACGAAGGTCGAGGCCTCCTCGGTGACGGCCGAGCGAAAGGAGAAACGCGCCGATCTTGCAGGTGTCCGCGAGGAGATACAGCAGGTCGACACGGAGTTCGACGAACTCAAGGCCGACCTGCAGGACGAAAAGGAGCGCCTGGAGTCGCTGCGTGACGAGCGCAACGAGCACCAGCGCGAGAAGGACCGCCTCGTCGACGAGAGCCGCCGCGCGGCGAAGCGCATCGAGGAACTCGAGGCCCGCCGCGAGGACCTAGAGGCCGAACTCCCCGAGGTGGAGGCGGAGATCGACGACCTGGAGGGCGAGGTCGAGAAGGCAGAGCGCAACCGCGCCTCGATCGAGGACGTCGTCGCCGACCTCACCGAGGAGCGCGACGACCTCCAGGCGGAGATAGAGGACCTGGAGGAGGAGATCCGCGCGAAGCAGAACGAGTACGCCGAACTCGAAGCGGCAGCCGAGCAGAACGGCGACAGTTCCTTCGGCCGGGCGGTGTCGACGGTGCTGAACGCCGGCATGGACGGCGTCCACGGCGCCGTCGCCCAGCTCGGCAGCGTGGACCCGGAGTACGCGACGGCGTGTGAGACCGCCGCCGGCGGGCGGATGGCGAACGTCGTCGTCGACGACGACGGCGTCGGCCAGCGCTGCATCGAGTACCTCAAGTCCCGCTCGGCGGGGCGGGCCACCTTCCTGCCGCTGTCGGAGATGGACGACCGCGGCGTCCCCTCGGTGCCCGACCGGGCGGGCGTGGTGGACTTCGCGTACAACCTCGTGGACTTCGACCCCGAGTACGCCGGCGTGTTCTCGTACGTGCTGGGCGACACGCTCGTCGTCGAGGACATCGACACCGCCCGCGACCTGATGGGTCGACACCGCCTCGTCACGCTCGAGGGCGACCTCGTCGAGAAGACCGGCGCGATGACCGGCGGCTCCGGCGGCGGCTCGCGGTACTCCTTCTCCGGCGGGCAGGGCCGTCTCCAGCGGGTCGCCGAGCGGATCGAGGCCCTGGAGGACGACCGCCAGGAGCTGCTGGACGACCTGGAGGACGTCGAGAGCCGCATCGACGACGCCCGCGACCGCCGCAGCGAGGCCGCCGAGACGCTCGCGGACGTGCGCGGCGACCTCGAACGGGCCCAGGAGCGCCACGAGGAAATCGAGGCCGAGATCGACGGCGTCGACGAGGAACTCGCCGAGGCGCGGGCCCGACGCGAGGAGATAGACGAGGAGATGAGCGCGGTCGACGCCACGATCGAGGACCTCGCCGAGGACATCGCCGGCTGCGAGTCCGAGATCGACGAGTTGGAGAGCGAACTCGCGGACTCGCGGGTGCCCGAACTCACCGCGGAGGCCGAGGAGATCGAGGACGAGATCGCGGACCTCTCGCGGCGACTGGACGACCTGGAGAGCGAGCGCAACGAGCTCGAACTGGAGAAGGAGTACGCCGAGGAGGCCATCGAGGAGCTCCACGAGGAGGTCGAGGCCGCCCAGAACCGCAAGGCCGAGGCCGAGTCCGAGATCGAGGACCTGGAGGCCGACATCGACGACCACGAGGACCGCCTCGACGAGAAGCGAGCCGCCGTCCTGGAGATCGAGGAGGAACTCGCCGAACTGAAGGAGGACCGCGAGGAGCTGAAGGCCGAGATCGCAGACGCCCGCGAGGCTCGCGACGAGCAACAGCGCGCCGTCGAGTCCGTCGAGACCGCCCTCGCCGAACTCGAAGAGGAGGCCGAGCGGCTCTCCTGGGAGATCGACGAACTGGCGGCCGACGTGGGCGAGTACGACGCCGACGAGATCCCCTCGCACCACGAGGTCGTCTCGGAGATCGGTCGCCTGGACTCGGAGATGGAGGAGCTGGAGCCGGTGAACATGCTCGCCATCGACGAGTACGAGGAGGTCGAGACCGAACTCGACGAGCTCCGCGAGGGCCGCGAGACCCTGGAGGAGGAGCGGGGAGAGATCCGCGAGCGGATCGACTCCTACGAGACCCAGAAGCGCGAGGCCTTCATGGACGCCTACGAGGGGATCAACGGGGAGTTCGAGCGCATCTTCTCGCGGCTCTCGAACGGCACCGGCACGCTGCACCTGGAGGACGAGGACGACCCGTTCGACGGCGGGCTGACGATGCGCGCCCAGCCCCAGGACAAGCCCATCCAGCGACTGGAGGCGATGAGCGGCGGCGAGAAGTCCCTGACCGCGCTCGCCTTCATCTTCGCCATCCAGCGGTACGAGCCGGCCCCCTTCTACGCGCTGGACGAGGTGGACGCCTTCCTCGACGCCGCGAACGCCGAGCGGGTGGGGGAGATGGTCGACGACCTGGCGGGCGACGCGCAGTTCGTCGTCG
>CAYODS010000122.1:0-8649 GCA_964402765.1 uncultured Halobacteriales archaeon | reverse complement strand
GCTCGTCTGGCCCTCGGTCACTCACTCCGTTCGTTCCCGAGGACAGCGACGAACGCTGAGGCGTTCGTCTGGCTCCCACTCGCTCACTTCGTTCACTCGCGGGAACAGCGACGAGCGGTGAGCGAAGCGAACCGGTCGTCGGACAGTCGAGCGGCAACGCCGCGAGACAGCGACGAGCGGTAAGACCGCTCGTCTGGCCCTCGGTCACTCACTCCGTTCGTTCCCGAGGACAGCGACGAACGGTAACACGTCCGTCTGGCTCTCACTCGCTACACTCGTTCGCGAGAACAGTCACGAGCGGCAGGTCCCAGCTTTCAGACGCCCGCGACCAGCGCGAACGCACCGAAGCCGGCGAACACGAGTCCGAACAGGGCCGACAACGCCCCGCGGAACAGCTTCCGCTTCGCGGCCTTTCCCTTCGGCGCGTCGGCGACGTAGAACGTCAGCGGGTCGACCCAGTCCTTGAGGTCGGCCAGGCGCCCGTCGCCCTGGTTCCGCGGGGAGCCGATCGCCGCCGACGCCTCGCGGGGCACCCGCTGGTCGACGCCGCTCGGACTCCGACTGACCCCGGAGACGAAACAGGTCTCGCCGGGCAACAGGACGTTCTCCGTGTACCGCCGGCGGTCACCGTAGTCTATCTCCGCGATCTTCAGGTCCACCGACTTGTTCTCCGACGAGAGGGCGTCGTTCGCGGCGATGAACTGCTTGATGCGCTCGGGCGGTTCGTCGCCGCCGCCGACGGTCGTGCGGTGCTGGTCGTCACCGATGCCCATCTCGGCGGCGGCCGCGTCGACCAGCACGCTGCCGGTGCCCAGGTCGAGGAGGAACGGGACGACCTCGGTGCCGGAGTCGACGGTGTCCCAGTTCGAGCCGTCGTCGTCGTAGTTGTACTCCTCGACCTCGTACTCGTAGCCGAGGCAGGTCCGCCCGGAGAAGGGGCCCTCCAGGGTCTGTTCGTGAGCACGGGCGGTGCCCTCGAGGTCGACCGGTTCGCCGGCGATCACGTCCATCGCCGTGTCGGTCTCCGTCGAGCGGATCCTGTAGCCGGCCACCAGCGACCGCACGCCGGCCCCGAGTATCCCGATCCCCACCAGCAGGAACACGCCGACGAACGCGACTTCCACCAGCGACATACCCGACCCGTCGCGTCGGTCACGGATAAACCGGACGGCGACGAGCGAGTGGCCGTCAGAACCCGACGGCCAGCGTGACCACGGCGCCCCCGACGAACAGCATGGCGAGCCCCGGAGCGGACGGTGACGAGTCCGACGACAGCGACCGCGAGTCCGACCGCCGTGACCACGCCGGCCACCGCGAGCGCCACCGTCCCGGTCACGTCGGACACGTCCCGACGCCGGCACAAAAGCATTTCTCGCTCCCTGGCGGCGGTCCTGGGACGCCCCCAGTGCCCGGACGACAACGAGACGGCGGCGCCGGACCGCAACACATAATCCGCGGTCGGGGGTACGACCGCCGGTGACGTCGCCCGACGGCTGGACGCGGATCGACACCCACGTGAAGGTCCTCGACGACCGAGTCGTCGCCCGCGCCAAGCGCCGCGACATCGACGCCCTGGTGTACGCGCCACACTTCACCCGCCTGCCCGACGTCCGGCGGCGAGCGGCGCTGTACTCCGACGACGACCTGCTCGTGGTGCCCGGTCGCGAGGTGTTCACCGGCACCTGGCGGGACCGCAGGCACGTCCTCGCGGTCGGGCTCACCGACCCGGTGCCGGACTTCATCACCCTGGAGGGCGCCATGCGAGCGTTCGACCGCCAGGACGCCACCGTCGTCGTCCCGCACCCCGAGTTCTACGCCGTGGGGCTGTCCGAGGCGGACGTGCTGGAACACCGCGAGACAATAGACGCCGTCGAGACGTACAACCCGAAACACCGCCCCCGGCACAACCGCCGCGCCCGGGCCGTCGCCCGTGCCGCCGACCGGCCCCGGACCGCCTCCTCGTACGCCCACCTGGCCCGCACCGTCGGCGCCGCCTGGACCGCTGTCGACCGCCCGGTCGACACCGCCGCCGACGTGGCCCGGGCGCTGGCCGATCCTGACGTCCCCCGGCGGATCGGCCACTTCGCCGGGCCGACCCACCGGTTCGAGCGACTGGCCGAGTTCGCCCACCTCGGCTGGGAGAACTCCTGGAAGAAGGTCGACCGCGTGCTGCTGTCGGGCACCGAGGCGACACACCCGGACCACGTCGCCTACGAGGGCCGGTTCGACGACGTGGCCGTCTACTGATCGCCGCTACGGCACTGCGGCGACCGCGCCTCCCTCCCCCAGCACCTGCCGGCCGTACTCGATCGACACGGCGGGCACCTCGTGGACGGCGACGGCGATCGCGCCGACCTCGGCGGCGGTCACGAGCAGGACGACGACCGGCGCCAACCGGCTGTCGACCGGCACGCCGACCGGCAGGGAGAACTCGCGGTCCCACAGCGGGTACAGCAGCGCGATCCCCCGCGTGGTCCCGGCCACGTCGAGGACGTAATGGGTGAGCACGCCGATCCAGACGAAGTGGAGGTTGTCGAAGTACAGCGGGAAGGCGACGACGGCGGCGAGCAACGGCAGGTTGTGCAGGGTCTTCCGGTGGCGGCCGAACGCGGTGTCCACGTCCGGCGCCAGCGCGCCCAGCGTGACCGGCACGCCCACCTCGACGACCGACAGCACCGTCCCGCGGTCCAGTTCGGGGTTGAGGACGACGCCGATCCCGACACTCAGCAGGACGGCGTTGAGCACGTGCCCGCGCTTGTTCACGTCGGCCGCTCGGGGTCGCCCCGCACAAGCGTTGTGATGGTCGCCCGGCGGGTCCCGGCGACACCTGGGGAGGCCACAACTACTTATACGGGGTGGCCCGACACCCCATCCGATGAGTAGCCACATCGTTCTGATAGCGGTCGGCGTGGTGGGTCTGCTCTCGGCCGTCGCCGCCGGACTCGCGGCCAGTGCCCGCAACGCGGCGATCGAGGGTTCGGGGTCCGCCGGTGGTGGTGGCTCCTCGGCGGCCGTCGAGCGCAAACTCGACGCGATCGAGGACCGGCTGGACGACCTCGACGCCGGCGGCACCGCGGGCGACGGCGACGTCGCCGCCCGACTCGACGACCTGGCCGACCGCGTCGACGACCTGGCGAGTGCCGTCGAGTCCGACGCGGACGACGACCTCACGACCGTCGCCGAGCGCACCGAGCGGATTCACGACCGACTCGACGACGTCGAGGCGGGTCTGGACGAGGCGACGGCACCGGACACGGACGACCTCGCCGACCGACTGGACCGGATCGACGACCGCGTCGCACCCGTCGCCGACGCCGACCTCTCGAAACTCGACCGCCTGGACGAACTGGACCGCCTGGACGACCTCGACCAGCCGACCGTCGACGTCGACCCCGACGACCTCGATCTGGAACTGGGCGACGTCAGCGACGACTTCGAGACCCTGGAGGACAAACTGGACGAGATTGAGGGCCGCGTCGCCACCATCCAGGAGGGACTGTCGAACGTCGCCGACGCCCAGACGGTGAAACAGCCACTCGTCAACATCGACGACCGCCTTCAGGAGATCGACGGCCGACTGAGCGAGTTGCGTGACGGTGTCTCCGCGGAGGAGGACTCCTCGCTCGGGGAGTACCTCTCCGCGCTGGACTCCGAGATATCGGCGATCGAGAACCGCCTGGAGGACATCCAAGAGCAGATAGAGAGCGAGGGTGGCATAGGAACGATCGACTTCGCCGGCACCGCCACCGCCGAGAGCGACACCAGCGGCTTCCTCGAGGACGACGGGGAGGACCTCGACGAGTTCGGCGATGTCGAGGAGGAGTTCGACTTCGACGAGGAGTTCCTCGGCGTCGAGGACGAGGAAGACGCCGTCTGATTCTGCCGACGCTCACCCGGACGATCGACGGGTACACAAGCGGGGCCCGTCGAACGCCGGTATGGACGACATCGACGTCGAGCCGGTCGAGGCGGTCGACCCGGCAGACGACCCCGACGCCGCGGGGGAGCCGGCGGTCGCGACCGGCGTCGAGCCCGACCTCGACTACGAACTGCGCTCGCCGGAGTACGTGCTGTACGGCGGGAAGGGCGGGGTGGGCAAGACGACGATGGCCGCCGCCACCGGCCTGGCGAGCGCCGCCCAGGGCACCCGCACGCTCGTCGTCTCGACCGACCCGGCGCACTCGCTGTCGGACGTGTACGGCGCCGCTGTCCCGCCGGAGCCGACACGACTGCGACCGGACATCCCGCTGTACGGCGTTGAGATCGACCCGGACGAGGCGATGGACGAGGCCGCCGACGTGTTCTCCGGCGAGGGGTCACCGCTGTTCGGGGGGATGGGCGACGAGCAGGCGATGGGCGGACTCGGCGAGGAGATGGACCCCCTCGCCGGCGGGATGCCCGGCGCCGACGAGGCCGCCGCCGTCCAGCAGTTGCTCCTCCTACTCGACGACGACCGGTTCGACCGCGTCGTCGTCGACACCGCGCCGACGGGGCACACGCTCCGCCTGCTTGAGTTGCCCGACGTGATGGACTCGATGGTGGGCCGGTTGCTCGCGCTGCGGGAGCGACTGAGCGGGATGCTCGGCGGTCTCGGCGGACTGTTCGGCGACGAGGAGCCCGAGGAGCCCGAGATGGACGACCTGCGGGAGGTGAGCGACCGCATCGAGCGCCTGCGGGTAACGCTGCGGGACCCGGCGCAGACGGACTTCCGGGTTGTGATGGTGCCCGAGGAGATGAGCGTCGCCGAGTCCGAACGACTGCTCGCCCGGCTCTCGGAGTACGACATTCCCGTCGGCACCGTCGTCGTCAACCGGGTGATGGAGGACCTCGCGGACGTGGTCGACCCCGACCGGGTCGCCTCCCTCGAGGGTGCGGACGTGGATCTCGAGGTGGTCAGTCCGGACCTGGAGGACTGTGACTTCTGCCAGCGGCGCTGGTCGGTCCAGCAGGCGGCACTCGGCCGCGCCCAGTCGGTGTTTCGCGACCACGACGTGCGGCGCGTGCCGCTGTTCGCCGACGAGCCCCGTCACGAGGGGCTGTGGGTCGTCGCGGCCTGTCTCGCGTAGGCACCCGTGGGCGGGGTCGGCGCCGCGCTCGCTAGGCGTCGGTGGCCTCCGCTTCGGCCACCTCCTCGCCGTGGCGACTCTCGCAGGCGGGCCCACAGAAGTGCCGGACCTCGCCGTCGACGCGGGCGGTGATCCCCTCGCCGGTCACCCGGTCGCCACACGCCGTGCAGGTGACGCCGAACTCCTCGTCGGCGACGGTGACCCGCCGGTCGACGGACTCGACCGCGTCGACGGTGTAGTCCTCGACGTGGTCGGGGTCGACCGTCGACAGCAGCCAGCCCCGTACCGGCGTCGGCGCGTTGGCGTGACAGACGACGGTCGCCCCGTCCGTGGTGTACACCCGCTCGACCGCGGGCGAGTCGGCGAGCGCCGACCGCACCCGGTCGACCGCCGTCGGGCGGACCTCGACCCCCAGGAGGACCGGCGTCGCCTCCCGCAGGGCCGTCCGGTCCACGTCGACGGTGAACCGCCTGATGATCCCCTCCTCGCGAAGCCGGTCCACCCGGTCCGACACTGCCGGCGGCGACAGGTCCACCCGCTCTGCGATCTCGCTGTACGGCCGCCGGCCGTCCTCCGCCAGCAGCTGCAGGATCCGCACGTCAGTCTCGTCTACGTCGTGCATGCCCCGGCGTTGTGAGTCACACCGTAATAATTTACCGGTCTTATTTTATTTTCTTAAGTCCATTCCTGGCGTATCTTGTTCTCCACAGACGGCGACGCAGAGGTCGGCGACGTTCGTACCCGTCGGACCGGTGTACAGCAGCGCCCCATGCTCGCGGAGGCACGTGCGGGTGTCGTGTGCGGCCAGTGCTCGCCTCGCGGCGGCCGCGTCGGTGATCGTGCCCGTGTCGACGACCGCCCCGCCGGGGTCCCGTCTCTCACCGGGCGGGCCGTCCCGGCCGTCGGTGTCGACGGTCGCGAGCACGGCGTCGACGGCGCGGTCCGCGAGCGCGACCCCCGCGGCGAGCGCCGCCTCCGCGTTCGGCCCGCCGACGCCGTCCGCACCGTCCACGGTGACCGTCGCCTCGCCCGCCCCGACGACGACCGCCGGCGGGTCGACCGGCGTCGCGCCGTGGGCCGCCGCAAGCGCCGCGCCGGCGAGGGTCCGGCCCACCGCCGTCGCCTCGCCCTCTAGCGTGGTCGACAGCGTCACCGCGTCGTACCCCCGGTCCCTGGCGGCCCGGCGGACCGCTTCGACCGCCCGCTCGCTCCCCGCGACGACCGCCGTCCGCGCCCGCTCGAAGCAGGGGTCGCCCGGTTCCGGCGTCTCCCGGCCACTCTGGGCCCCCGCCCGGAGGTGCTCGCGGACGGCCCCCGTGACGCCCGCCCGCTCGACCACGTCGAGTGCGTCCCGGTACGTGCTCGGGTCCGGCGCCGTCGGTCCGCTGGCGATCGCGGTCGAGTCGTCGCCGACCACGTCGCTCACCGCCACCCCGAGCACCGTCGCGGGCGCCGCCCGGCGGGCCAGCAGTCCACCCTTCAGTCGCGAGCAGTGCTTGCGCACGGCGTTAACCGCCGCGATCGGTTCGCCGCTCTCCAAGAGTGCCGTCGTCAGCGCCCGCAGATCCGCAAGCGTCAGTTCGCCCGCCGGCGCCGGCAACAGCGCGCTCCCCCCGCCGGTCAGCGCGACGACCACGAGCGTCTCCCGGTCGGCGGCGTCCGCGAGGACACCGACCCGCTCGGCCGCCGCTATGCCACGCTCGTCCGGCAGCGGGTGTGACGCCCGCCGCACCGCCACGGGGTCGGGGACGGCGACCGGCGACACGCCGAGGTCGAGGTGGTGGCCGGACGGCTCCTCGTTGCCGTCTTCGTCCGCCGGCCGCTCGCGGTCGTCGGTCACCACGACCCCGCTGTCCACGCGGTCACCCAGCCGCTCGCAGACCCCCGCTGCGAGCCGGTCCGCCGCCTTCCCCGCGCCGAGGACGACCACCCGATCGTAGGCGCCGAGTGCCCAGGCGTCCCCGTCGAGGCACAGCCACGGGCCGTCGCCGCTCGCCTCGCTGGTGGGACCGTCCGGGGTGAACACCCGGTCCACGGCTCCGGGATCGGCGGTGACCGACAGCGCCCGGCGGGCGGCGCGGTACGCGTCGCTCGCCGTCAGCGCGGCCCGTACACAGCCGAGGGCGGTCTCTCGGGGCGGGGCGTCCGCGCTCTCCCCGTTCCCGTCGGCCATCAGTCGGTGCTGACGAGCCGCCGGAGCAGGCCGTACAGCCCGTCGCGGACCCCGGCGGGGAGGTGCCGCGCGAGGGCGGCGAGGTTCGCCAGCCGCCCGACCGGGTAGCGGGTCTGTGGGTCCGCCGCCGTTGCCGCCTCGACCACCGTGTCCGCGACCGTCTCGGGCTCGACCGCGAGCGGCAGTCCCCCGATGGTCTGGGTGTCGTCGTAGAAGCGGTAGAAGTCGTCGTACGCCTCGGTGCGGTCGATCGCGTCTCGCTCGCGCTCGGCGCGGTCGGCGAACTCCGTGCGAACGGGGCCGGGTTCGACCAGCACCACCTCGACGCCCGTGCCGTCGAGTTCCGCCCGGAGCGCGTCGGTCATCGCCTCCTTCGCCGCCTCCGCGCCGGAGTAGACGCCGCCGCCCGGAAACGCCACCAGCCCCGCGGCGCTGGACACCGTGACGATCCGCCCGCCGGACTCCCGCATGTGTGGCAGCGCCGCCCGGACCAGGCGGTGGGGGCCGAACACGTTCACGTCGAACTGCCGGCGCACCCGCGCGACCGGGACGTCCTCGATCGGCCCCACCTGCGCGTAGCCCGCGTTGTTGACGAGCAGGTCCACGCCGCCGGTCTCCTCGACGACGCGCTCGACGGCCGCGCTCGTCTCTCGGGCGTCGGTCACGTCCAGTTCGAGCGTCTCGACGCCCTCTCCCGCCAGGTCGGCCACCTCACTCGCCGCGCGGGCCGTTGCGTACACCCGGTAGCCCGCCGCCTCGAGCGCCCGGGCGGTCGCCCGGCCGATCCCCGAGGAACACCCCGTCACCAGCGCGGTGTCCCGGACCGCCACCCCCGACGTGCCGCCGCCCTCGGCCGGTCGCGTGACCGCACCCCCGTCCGCCGCGGGCGTGTCGTCCGTGCGTGTCCGTTCAGTCATGCACGTCCCTGCGTCGGACCGGCACAAGTCCGTTTTCCATCTCGTCGATCGTCGGGATCTGCCGTGGGTGCTGGAGTTGTGGTGCAGAACGCCCCCGTTCCGGTGCTCTCAGACGAGGCTGTCGGTGAAGCGGTCTCGAAAGCCCCAGTTCCGGTGCGGCCGCGTCGTGACGCAAGCACCGCAGCGGAGCGAGGAGCGCAGCGAGCGAGGTGGCCGCACCGGGACGGCCCCTTTCAGTCCCGCCCGGTGGATCCTCACGCCTCCCCAACCTCCTCGCTCACTCCGTTCGCTCGTCCCTCGCGCGAGAGCGCTCCCTTCGGTCGCGCTCCGCGCGCCCTGCGGCCAGGTAGCGCCCGGTCGCCTCGCTGCGAGGTCGCCGGGCTGCTCCGCCGTCCGGCTGCCAGAGGCGCGTAGCGCCTCGCTGCTCCCGAGCGAACAGCGAGGGTGCCGAGCGACCCACGCGACCGGACGGGGGGGTGTGGGGACCACCCGC
>CAYODS010000121.1:0-8657 GCA_964402765.1 uncultured Halobacteriales archaeon | reverse complement strand
TCACCGTCGTCTCCGGTCCCGCCCCCGCTCTCGCCGCCCGCCGCGTCCGGGTCCCCCGTCCGGTCAGCCCCGTCGGTCCACTCCTCGTACCGACCGCGGTGGACGCCGGGTTCGACGAACCGTGGGTCGGTGCGCTCGCGGACCCGCTCGACGATGGCGTCCCACCCGGCGAGTCCCTTCCGGACCGTCTCGCTCCCCAGGCCGACCCGCTCGCCCACCGCCGCGAGGTCGCGGGGCGAGCGCACCTCCAGTGCCGTTGTGGGCCGGGCGGTCACCAGCGGGGCCACCCCGGCGTCGGCGAGGATCTCCCGGCGCCGGCGCAGCGTCCGCAGCGCCCGCACCCGGCGCTGCCCGCTCGTCCGGAGCACGCTCCCCAGGTCGATCGCCACCCGGACCCCCTGTTCGACGGCGCTGGCGGCGACGACGTGGTCGAACCCAACCGCCGCGTCGCCGGGCAACAGCAACACGTCGACGCGCTCGTTCTCGCTCGCGTACCGGGTCACCGCCGGCGGCCCGCCGGCCACTGACAGCACCGTGTACTCCGTGTGCCCGCCCGACCGGAGACTGCCGACCCGACCCGCCGCCGTCTCGGGGTCCGGCGCCTCGACCGTCACCCCGTCCACGAGGTCGATGTCGGCGTCGACCCCCGCCAGCGACTCACTATCGGCGTCCACGACCAGTCCGTCGTAGCCGTGGCGGGCGGCGGTCGCCGCGAGACGGCCGAGGTCGTCCCCGCCGCTGACGGCGGTCTCGTAGGCGTCCACGCCCCGCCCGGAGTGGGGCGCGGATCATAAACGCGACGGTCACGCCCCACCGGTCACGCCGACGCGTCGCGTCGGCCCCGGCGTGGCGCCCTGCCCCCGGGAGTCAGTGCGCCCGGAACCCGTCGATGACCTCGTCGCAGTCCGGGCAGACGACGACCTCTACCGCCGGGCTCTTGGGTCCCATCGGCGACGTCGCCGCCTCCGTCCGGCGCCGGACGCCGCTCAGTTCGGCCCCACACAGCGGGCACTCGTGTGCCGTGTCGTACGCTCTCCCCGTGCGTGACATGCTGTAACACGTTGTCGATGGTCGATATAAGCGTTCGGAGCGCCGACTCGCCCGTGCCGGCGTTGTACCAACGCACGGGGCGACGGGAAACGACACCGGGGTACGGAGCGGCCCCCGACCGCCGGTCAGTCGGCGAGTCTCGCGAGGTCGGCGTTCGGGACCCCGGCGCGGTCGAGCGCCCGCCGTCGCTGGGCGGCGGTGAGCCGGTACCGGTCGAGGTCCGTCTCCAGCTCCAGGGCGGCCCGGCGGCGCTGGTGGTCCGCGAGGAACTCCCGGACGCGGTCGATCGCCACCTGCTTCAGTTCCCCGCTCAGCAACTCACCGGCGCGGTACTCCGCCGCGAGTCGGTCGAGACGCTCGTCGTCCGCGAGGAGGTGCCGGAGGTACTGGAAGGCGACGTCGGCCTCGGGGTCGCCGCCCTCGCGGCGGTGGGCGGCGACGCTCTCCTGCCCGCCGGAGTAGGCGTGTCGCCGCACCTTCCTGGCGACTGCGTCGGCGTCGTCGTCCAGGCGGATCACGGGGGCGTCGTCGGAACTGCTCATCTTTCCCCCGTCCAGCGCGGGGAGGTACTCGCTCAGGAGGGCGCCGGGCTTCTCGACCGGCAGGCGCTGCCCACCCGCGAGGTCGCGACAGACCCGGACGTGGGGGTCCTGGTCGGCGGCCACGGGAACGAGCGTCGGTCGCCGCCCGTCGACCAACTGCGGCAACAGGAGGTGGACCGCCTGCACCGCCGGGTAGAATGCGGTGCCGACGTTGGCGGGCTCGCCGTACGCCGCCGCGACGGTCGCCGGTGTCAGGCCCTCGGCGAGGCGGACCGCCAGCGGGTACACCACGTCGGCGTCCGCGGTGTCGATCACGACGTGGGTCCGCTCGGGGTCGAACCCCACCGCGAGCACGTCCCGCAGGTTCTCCTTGGTCGCCCGGCCGATCGTCTCGCGGTCGCTCCCGGTGAGGTACTTCTCGTCGTCGGAGACGGGGACGTACACCTCGGCGCCGGTCGTCTCCTGGAGCCGCCGGGCGACGTAGAAGGGGAGGACGTGGCCGAGGTGCATCGGCCCCGACGGCCCCACGCCGGTGACGACGGCGTGGGGGTCGCCCGCCTCCGCCGCCGCCAGGTAGCGGTCGAGGTCACGCCCGGCGAAGAACACCCCCCGCCGGACCGTCGGGTGGTCGGGCAGGCGCCGCACCTGCTCGTCGGTCAGCGGCTCCGCGCCGAACCGCTCGACCAGGCGCTCGCGGTCGACGCTGTCCTCGTCGGTGTCGCCGCCCCCCGTCCCCCGGCCGGCGGGCCGTTCGTCGTGTTCGTGGTCGTCTCGCTGGCTGTCCGTCCGTCCGCTCGTGTCGCTGTCGCTCGTGTCGTGCATCGTGGCTGGCGTGGGTGGTGGTCGTCGACTGTGCCGACGGCAGAACGGAGGGAGCGCCGTCCGGCGGGGCCGCGGTTACGCCGCGACGGTCGCCCGGACGACACTGTCCGCTCCCGGTGGCTCGCGCCAGCGCCAGCGCCACTCGGGAGCAGACCGCATCACTCCAGTGTTCCCGGCGCCGGGACAAAAGGGTTGCCCGACCCCGTGAGTCGGTGACACGCGAGCGAGACGGGTCAGCGGCGCCAGAGCAGTCCGAGCGCGGCCAGGACGGCGAGGACCGCACCGACGACGCCGACACCCGGCAGTGACGACGGCGGTGCCTCCGTGCCCGTCGTCGGCGTCCCGGTGTCCGTCGGCGGGTCGACGGTGACCGCCCGCGGCACCCACTCGACGGCGAGGGTGGTCTCGTCCGTCGCCGGCAGTCCCCCGGCGACCACGCGCACCCGGAGGTCCCACGTGCCCGGCGTGTCGGGGGTGGGCGCCGACAGCGACGTCGTCGCGGCGGCGTCGACGCCCAGCGGCACCGTCCGGCGGTCCAGGGTCGTGGCCGCCGGGTCGTCCCACGTCGCCCCCGTCGGCTTCGTCTCCAGGACGGCGACGAACTCGGTGGGCTTCACGCCGCCGTTGCGGACGGTGAGGTCGGCACCGACCCGGCCGTCGGTCACCGACAGGGTCGTCTCCATGTCGGCGCCGCGCTGTGTCCCGTACGGGACGAGCCGCTGGCTCATCCACAGTCCCGGCCGTCGCCAGCGCTGACGGGCCATCGGCACCGCCCCGGCGTCGTCGTCGGCGCCGAACACCCCGCCGTACGACGCCCACACCTCCCGGCCGGTGAGCACCGCGAGTTCGTAGGTGTCGTCGGCGTCGGCTCCCGTGTCGGCGGCGCTCGCGAGCACCCTCGCGCTGCCGGTGCGGTCCTCGTACACCCCGACCGAGGGCTCGAACAGGTCGGTGTCGGTGACGAGTCGGGCGACGTACTGGCGCTGGATCGGCAGGCCGCCCTCGTACCGCGAGGTGTCGACCAGGTAGTTCGAGTGCGCGCCGACGGCGGGGTACACGTCGAGGCGGTCGTCGTCGCCCGTCGCCCGCGTCCAGTCGCGCACCTCGCCGCCGTAGTGCTGGGAGGCGCCGACGTACTGCGCACCGCTGTCGTTGACCAGCACGGTGACTGTCTCCAGGTCGCTCTCGTGAGCGGTCAGGGCGGCGATCGACCCCGGCTGTTTCGGGTCGTACACGTAGAACAGCCAGTAGGTGACGGCGGTGTAGCGGTCGCCGCGGAACTCGACGTCGCGGTGGACGCTGCCGTACACCGTCGGCGGGTAGCCGTCGTCGTAGGAGGGGTACTCGGCGCGGTCGCCCCGGAGGTCCAGTTCCCACCCCTCGCCGCGGTCCGCGAGGTCGAACACCGTCGGCCGGTCGACGTCCGGTTCGCCGAACTCCTCCAGGCGTGCGTTGTGGACGAACGCCTCGACCCGCGTCGGCCGGTAGCGCTCCTCCGGGTGGTAGTGCAGTCGCGGGGCGTACCGCCGCAGCAGCGACAGTCCGTCGTCGCGTCGCACCTCGACGGTCGCCGTCGCCCGTGGTTCGCTCGCGCCCGCCGGCGTCACGGTCACCCGGTACGTCCCCGGCGTCTCGGCCCGCAGCGTCCGCACCCCGCCGCCAGGCGAGCGCAGGGTGGCGTCGCTCCCGGGCGGGCCGTCGAGCCGCCACGCCGGGTTCTCGAGGACGCCGCTCAGGCGCAGCGACACCGGCGCGCCGACGACCGGGTCCGACCGCGACACCGCCAACGTGAGCCCGCTCCCCCTCTCGAGCGCGAACTCACGGGTCACCCCGTCGACGAGGTCGTCGCTCAGTGGGTCGTCGTCCCGGAGCCTGACCGTGACCTCGTGAGAGCCGGGGGCGAGGTCGTCCAGCACCGACCGCTCGACGGTGACGGTCCTCACCAGTCGCCCCGTCGCCGCCAGTTCCTCCGTCTCGGCGACCCGCTCGCCGTCGATCGCCACCGTGAGGTACGGTTCCCCCTGCGGGTCCGGCGGTGGGTCGGCGCCGGCCAGGGTCGTGTTCGCGACGACCCGCACCCGGAGTCCCTCCTCGCCGGCGGTGACCGACACCTCGCGCAGTTCCCCCGCCGGCCCGACCGCGCCCGGGTCGGCAGTCGCACCGGCGGCCGCGACCGGGGTGGCGACGGCGGTGACGGCGACGACGACCAGGAGGACCGCCCGCAGGCCCGCGCTGTCTGCCATCGTTCACGTCTCGTCGGGGCCGAACTAAACGGCTCGGGTCGGTCCGACGCTCGCGTGCCGTCGCGCCCGTCCCGGGCTCCCGGGGGTCACACGACGGCGCCGAGCGCCCACAGCGTGACCATCCCGACGACGATGGTCGCGAGGACGCTCTCGGTGCGCCAGGCGACGACGGCGGCGACGGCGGCGGCGACCACCTTCGTCGGCTCGTAGACGAGTGCCGGCGCCGGGTCGATCCCCAGGGTGAGGATCGCGGGGACGACCAGTGCCGACAGCACCGCCGCCGGGACGAACCGCAGCGCCCCGGCGAGCGCCGGCGGCGGCTCCCGCCCGCCGAGCAGCGCGATAAAGGACAGTCGCAGCGCGAACGTCCCCAGGCCGGCGGCGAGGATCACGAGCCACACGACGCCGGGGTCGTAGCCGGCCGTCACCGTCGCTCACCTCCGTCGGGCGCCTGGTCTCCTCTTTCCTCCTTCGCCCCGGTCCCGCCGTCGTCGCCGTGCCCGACCCCCTCGGTCACGGGGAACTCGCCGGCGCCGACGTCCAGCGCCACGCCGAGGGCGACGCCGACGAGGGCGGCGCTGACGAGTCCCAGGTCGAACGGCAGGGTGGCGGCGGCCACGCCGACGCCGCCGCTGACGGCGGCGACGAGGCCGGTGGTGCGGTCCTCGATCGCGGGCACCAGCAGCGCCAGGAAGGTCAGCGGGACGGCGAACTCCAGCGAGAGGTCCGGCGGGACGGCGGCGCCGGCGACGGCGCCGACGGCGGTGGCGACCTGCCAGGTGCCCCACAGCGAGACGGCGCTGCCGAGGTAGTACCACAGGCGGTGCCGCTCGTCGGGGGCACTCGACCGGAACTCCGCCAGCGAGACGGCGTAGGCCTGGTCGGTGAGGACGTAGGCGCTCACCCACCGCGCCGGGCCGCCGAGTCGCCGCAGGTACGGTGCCAGCGAGGCGCTGTACATCACGAACCGGAGGTTGATCACCAGCGCGGTGAGGACGACGACCGTCGCCGGGGCGGTGCGCCCGAGTAACTCGATGGCCGCCAGCTGTGAGGCCCCCGCGAAGACGACGACGGACATCCCGACCGCCTGCAGCGGGTCGAGCCCCGCCTCCACGGCGGTCACCCCGGCGACCAGCCCGAACGGCACCACCCCCAGGAGGATCGGCGCCGTCGTCCGCGCCCCCGCGAGGGCGTCCCGCCGGGCGTCCGCCCCGCCCCCTGTGTCGCCGTCGCCGTCGCCGTCGGTCGCCGCCACCCGCTCCTCGCTCGGGGGTGGGTCGTCGCCGTCGTCGCCGCTCACGCTTCTGGCGTGCCGTCGGTCGGGTCGTCGCTCTCCTCGTCCGGGGCGCCAGCCGGTGAGTCGCCGTCACCGTCGCCCTCGCCGGTGACGTAGGCGAGCGTCTCCTCGGCGGTGACGGCGTGGCCCTCGCGGCTGAAGAACGCGGCGACGTTGTGACAGTCCCGCTGCAGGAACTCGCGGGCGTTGGGGTGGTGGACGGTGACGGCCTGTCCCAGGTCGAGGACGACGATCTCGCCGTCCTGGACGACGAGGTTGTACTCCGAGAGGTCGCCGTGGATCAGGCCGGCCTCGTACAGTCGCCGGGCGTACTCCCGGACCACCTCGTAGGCGGTCTCGGGGTTCTCCACCTCGACCTCGGCGAGACGGCGGCCCCGGCCCTCCTCGGTGCCGATGTACTCCATCACGAGGGCGTTTCGCTCGACGGCGATGGGCCGGGGGACGCGAACGCCGCCCTGCCGGGCGCGGTCGAGGTTCTTGAACTCCTTGCGGGTCCACGCGAGGACGACGTCCTTCTTGTTGCCGCCGATACCCTCGAACCGCGGGTCGCCCTCCAGGTACTCCCGCATGTCCCGGAAGTTCGAGGCGGTGATGCGGTACACCTTCACGGCGACCTCCGGGGTGGCGTCGTCCGGCAGCGAGAGGACGCTCCGGGCGGCGTCACCACCGAGGGCGGTGTAGACGTTCGCCTCCTTGCCGGTCGAGATTGGGCCGCCGAAGGCCTCGATCGCGCCGTCCTGGACGAGTTTGTACAGCGCGCCGTAGGTGGCGTCGTCGAAGACGGAGTCGTCGAGTTTCAGTCGCTCGCTGTTTTTGACTCGCTTGCGGAACTCGTTGAACTCGCGGTCCTGCTTGCGGGCGATCCGGTCGGCCTCGCTGTCGCCGACGTCGACGGTCTCGAACTCGTCGCCGGGGGCGTCGACGTCGGTGTCGACCAGGTCGTCGGTCATGCCGGCGGCCGTGCGGGAGAACAGTGCCGTCCGGGCCGCCGGTCGGTCCGGGTCCGTCCGGTCGCGGTCATGCGGCCCGGCTCATCCGATGTACCCCTCGTCGCGGAGCGTGTCGGCCTCGGCCTTCTCGTAGCGCCAGGTGATGTCGGCCTTCTCGTCCTGCCAGTCCCACGGCTCGACGAGGACGATGTCGTCCTCGCGGATCCACACGCGTTTCTGCATCTTCCCGGGGATGCGGGCGGTGCGCTCGACGCCGTCCGCACAGCGTACCCGTACCCGGTTGGCCCCCAGCATCTGTTCGACCTCCGCGAACACCTCGTCGTCGTCGGGCATGCGGACCTCGCTGAGGTCCGCCGAACCGTCGTCGTGTTCGCTCATGTGCGTCAGTAGCACGCCGTCGCGTTTAAAAGCGCCGACGTGGCGCCGGTGTCACACGTCCGGCGGCGGGCTGGAGAAACCCTTTTGCCGCCGCGGGGCCTGTCAGTCACCGTGCAGCGACGACCCGAGCGGCGAGCGAGCGGTCCCCTGGGGCTCGACCGGCGGCGCCTGCTGGTCGCCTTCGTCGGCGTCGCCCTGTTCCTGTTCGGGGGCGTCCTCGGCTCCCGGGCCGTGACCGTCCTCGGGGTGCTGTCGGTGCTGTCGACGGTGATGGTGTGGTCGTACCTCCGCACGGCGCTGGACCGCGCCGCCGCCGCCTGGCAGAGCGCGAAACTCCAGGTCGGCGTCTGGAGACTGCGACGCGAGGACGACCCCGACCCCGAACAGCGGCTCCGCCAGCGGTACGCCGACGGCGACCTCACCGAGGCGGAGTTCGAGGAGCGCATGGAGACCGTCCTCCAGACCGACGACGAGGAGGTCGCGGAACTGATCGCCGAGGACTGACCCACGCCGTTATGTCTCTCGCGCTCCCAGCGAGTGTATGCTCAGCCGCATCGGCCTGCCCGGCGTGTTCGGACTGCTCGTCGTCGCCGCCGGCCTGGGCCTCGTCGCCTGGGAGAGTCCACTGATCGCCGGCGGTCTCGCGCTGATGGTGTTCGGCTTCGGGATCGCCGTCTTCTCGCTGATCCGCCGCACGCTCGCCGGGTTCGGTCTCGGCGGCGGCTTCGGTCCCGGCGGCGGGGCCGGCGCCGGTCCCGGTCCCGGCGCACAGATGCCGGACATGAGCGAGTTCGGCGGCGACGACGACGGCGAGGAGTGACCGTCACGGGGCCCCGGTTCCGGCGTCCTCCGTGTCGAGTGTCTCCCGCAGTCGGGCGGCGATCCGGTCGCCCTCGGCCTCTGTTATGCGGCGGCGCGGCGGCGCGAAGGTGAAGTCGTCCTCCGGTTCGCGCGGGATGACGTGGAGGTGGGCGTGGGCCACGTCTTGGCCGGCGGCCGCCCCCGTCGAGTGGATGACGTTGTACCCCGCGGGGTCGAACGCCGTCACGAGCGCGTCGGCGACCGCCCGCGCCGAGCGGAACAGCGCCCCCGCGGTCTCCGGGTCCAGGGCCGTCAGCGACTCCCGATGGTCCCGCGGCACGACGAGCGTGTGCCCGTCGCCGACGGCGTTGATGTCGAGAAAGGCGACGGTGTGGTCTTCCTCGTGGACGCGGTGGGCCGGCCGATCGCCGTCGACGATGGCACAGAACACGCAGTCCGAGTCTCTCGCCTCGCTCATGCCGGCGCCTTCGACACCACCACGCAAAAACCTCACCCCCTCCCGCTCGCCGGCGGACTACGGCCGGCGCCCCGGGTGACGACCCCCGTGTGACGG
>CAYODS010000120.1:4833-8671 GCA_964402765.1 uncultured Halobacteriales archaeon | reverse complement strand
GACACTCGTAGGTGTCGCCGTGGAGGGCCAGCGTGTCCCGGGCGAGTGTCCGCGTCAGCTCGTCCGTCGGCGGAGTCCAGTGTACCGCCGGACGGTCGCTCCCCGCCATCAGCGTCGGCAGCGCCCCGACGTGGTCGAGGTGGCCGTGGCTGACGACGACCGCCTCGGGGTCGATCGAGCGAAGTTCCAGCGGGTAGGTCGTCGGCGTCCCCGTCTTGGCGCCGAAGTCAAGCAACAGCCGCCCGTTGACCAGCAGTGACGACCGCCCCACCTCCCGGGCGCCGCCGAGAAAGCGCACCTCCATCGGTCCACGCTGGGCCCCCGACGCGGATGTGTCCGTCGGTCTCGCCGCCCGAGATCCGTCGTTTCACACTCTCAACGGCTGAAATCTATTCTGGGTGCCGTAAGAAATATTGACGCCCCGACCCCGAGTACTGGTACCATGGCTACTGATTCGCGGACCCGGGCAGGGTCGGGGTCGGCAGCGCCCGTCCTGAGCGTGCGAAAGAAGTTCATCGTCGCGAGCCTGTTGCTGGCACTTGCGGTCGCCGCCGGTGGGGTGTTGCTGTACGTCGGCGGCACTGGGGCGGGCGGTGGACTCCCGCCGGCGGCGCTCGCCGGCGGTGGCCTGATCGTGGTGGCGCTGGCGCTGTCGGTCGTCTTCGCGTGGCGGACCGTCAGCCAGATGATCGACCTCGCGGAGACGGCGACGGCAGTCAGCCGTGGCGACCTGGACACCGAGGTCGAGCTGGACCGGTCGGACGAGCTGGGGCAACTCTCGGCGTCGCTGGACACGCTGCGGACGGAACTGCAGGAGAGCGAGCCTGCACCGGCGGGCGAGCCCGAGGCGGAGGCCGACGCCGCCGCCGACCCCGCGACGGGCGCCTCCGCGGAGGTCGAGAAGCGCGCCCGGGAGTTCAGCGAGGTCGCCGCCCGGTGTGCCGACGGCGACTTCACCAGCCGGATGGACCCCGACGGCGAGGTCGAGGCGATGAACGAGGTCGCCCGGCAGTTCAACCGGACGATGGATGAGATCGAGGAGACCGTGGTCGATCTTCAGGAGTTCGCACAGACGGTGGCCGACGCCAGCGAGGACGTCAACGGCGCCGCCCAGGAGGTCCGCGAGTCCAGCCAGGAGGTCGCCGCCTCCGTTCGCGAGGTCGTCACCACCACCGAGGACGGTCTCGACGCCGTTTCCGGGGAGATGGAGGGGCTGTCGACGATGACCGAGCAGATCGCCTCCTCCTCGAACCAGGTCGCCCAGCTGTCCCGCCGGACCGCCGAGACAGGCCGCGAGGGCCGTGAGGCCGCCCAGTCCGCCATCTACGGGATGAGCGAGATCCGCGAGCAGTCCGACGCCGCCGTCGAGGAGATCGACCGCCTGCGCGAGGAGATGGAGCAGATCGACGAGCTGCTCGACTTCATCACGAGCATCGCCGAGCGGACGAACATGCTCGCGCTGAACGCAAACATCGAGGCCTCCCGCGGCGGCGGCGGCGGCAGTGGCGAGGGGTTCGGCGTCGTCGCCGAGGAGATCCGCGAACTCGCGGACGACACGAAAGACACCGCAAACGAGATCGAGGAGCGCCTCGAACGCATCCAGGACCAGACCGACTCCACCGCCGAGAAGGTCGAGGCCACCCGCTCGGAGATCGAGACCCACACCGACGCCGTCGAGAACGCCATCGAGGCCCTGGACGAGATCGCCGAGTACGCCGAGGAGACGAACACCGGCATCCAGGAGATAAACGCCGCGACCGAACAGCAGGCCGCCGCTGCCCAGGAGATCGTCGCCATCGTCGACGACACACAGACGACGATCGACGAGACGGCCGCGACCGCCCGCAACGTCGTCGAGGCCGCCGAGGACCAGGCCCGCGTGCTCGACGGGGTCGCCGACAGCACGGACGACCTCTCCCAGCAGGCCCGCTGGCTCGACGACACGCTCTCGATGTTCCGGGTCAGCCCCAACGTGGACGCCTCCGGCATCGGCGACGCGATCCCCGCCACCGAGGCCGCGCCGACCACCGCGACGGAACCAGAGCCGGAGCCGGCCGCGGCCACGCCGTCCCCGTCGGCCGCCTCGTCTGCCGGCGGCGCAGGCGTCGACTCCGCAGGCACTCCCGACCCGGGTCCGGATCCGGACCCGGACCTCGGCGCCGCCGACGGGGCGACCGCGAACGGGGCGTCGGCGCTCGACCACGACTCGACCCCTGACGACCACGCCACGGCGCCGACCGACGACGAGACCACGGGGCGGACGTACTTCGCGACCGGGCACGGCGCCGGCGAGGACGGCCGCCAGGTCGGCGCGGCGGCGGCGAAGCAGGCCTTCGACGACCTGGGGACCGAGCAGGCGGAGTTCTGCCAGGTGTTCGTCTCGCCGGAGTACGACTACGAGGCGGTGCTCGCGGGGATCCGCGAGGTCGTGGGCGAGCAGACGGCGATCGTGGGCTGCTCGACCAGCGGCGAGTTCACCCAGCGAGCGGCCGAGGACGGCAGCGTGGCGCTGTCGCTGGTGTCCAGCGAGGCGATGGACTTCTACGTCGGCCTGGGCGAGGGGCTCGGCGAGGACGTCACCGGCGCGGTGGAGGCGGCGCTGTCGGAGATGCCGGGCGAGTTCGACCGGCCGCATCTGGCGGCGATCAACCTGCACGACGGGCTGGCCGGGGCCGGCGACCGGATCGCACTGGTCACCCAGCGCAAGCTCGGTCGGCAGGTGAGTTGTGCCGGCGGGTCGGCGGCGGACGACCTCCAGATGGAGGAGACGACGGTGTTCGTCTCCGACGACAGGGGCACGCGGCTGTCGACCGACGGCGTGGCGATGGCGTTCATCGCCAGCGAGACGCCGGTCACGGTGTCGGTCGAGCACGGCAACGAGCCGATCTCGGAGGTGTACACGGTGACGAAGGCCGAGGGCGGCACCGTCCACGAGCTGGACGGCCGGCCCGCCTTCGAGGTCTGGAAGGACGCCGTGCGCGAGAAGGCACAGCAGGAACTCGGCATCGACGTCGACGAGGCGGAGCCGGGCACCGAGGAGTGGGCGACGCTGTTCGGGGTGTTCGAGTTCGGGGTGGTGAGCGACCGGTCGGAGCGGCCGCTGGACCACCGCGTGCGGTGGCCCGGCCTGACCGAGACGGCGGAGGGTCCGCTCGACTTCGCCGTGCAGATTCCCGAGGGTGAGGAGCTGCGGGTGATGTTCAGCGAGCGTGCGAGACAGATCGAGTCGGCCGGGTCGGTGGCGAACCAGGCGGTCGAACGTCTGGAGGGCGAGCCCGCCGGCGCGTTCGTGTACGACTGCGCCTGTCGGTCGATGGTGCTCGGCGATGACTTCGACCAGGCCGTCGACGCGATGGACGAGACACTCGGCGACGCCCCGCTGGTGGGCCTGGAGACGTACGGCGAACTGTGCATGCAGCAGGGCGAGACCTCCGGGTTCCACAACACGACGAGCGTGATGATGCTGCTGCCGGACGGCGAGGGCACGGCGACCGAGGACGGAACGACCACACGCAGCCCGAGCAGCGACGGGCCGTCGCTCGAGGCCTCGCCGACCGGGAACGGTCACGCCACGAGCACGACCAACGGCCATCAGTCGTCCCCACGGAGTGAGACCACCGAGTCTCCGACGCCGGCCCGGTCGGAGTCCGGTCCCGACGCCGCGACCGACGCCGCTGGCCGGACCCACTTCGCGACGGGGCACAGCTCCGGCAGTGCCGACGAGAGCGCCAGGGTCGGCGCGGCGGCCGCCGAGCAGGCGCTGGGCGACCTGGGAACCGAGCGGGCGGAGTTCTGCCAGGTGTTCGTCTCGCCGGAGTACGACTACGAGGCGGTGCTC
>CAYODS010000120.1:0-4733 GCA_964402765.1 uncultured Halobacteriales archaeon | reverse complement strand
CCGGTCGGAGCGGCCGCTGGACCACCGCGTGCGGTGGCCCGGCCTGACCGAGACGACGGAGGGACCGCTCGACTTCGCCGTGCAGATCCCCGAGGGTGAGGAGTTGCGGGTGATGTTCAGCGCCGCCGACGAGCAGATCGAGTCCGCGCGCTCGGTCGCCAGCCAGGCGGTCGACCGACTGGAGGGTGAGCCCGCCGGCGCGTTCGTGTACGACTGTGCGTGCCGGTCGATGATCCTGGGCGACGACTTCGGCCAGGCGGTCGACGCGATGGACGAGGAACTCGGTGACACGCCGCTCGTGGGCCTAGAGACGTACGGCGAACTGTGCATGCAGCAGGGCGAGACCTCCGGGTTCCACAACACGACGAGCGTGATGATGCTGCTGCCGGACTGACTCTCCTCTCTCCTGCCCGCGTCACCTCCCTCGTTCTCGCTCTCACCCCCGGCGTCACTCCTCCCCGTTCTCGCTGTCGTCGTAGCGACGGACCTCGAACCGGGCGTAGCCGCCGTGAGCGAGGTCGAGCGCCCCGATAAGCCAGTTCCACCGCTCGGCCGGGCCGCCCTCCGGGGCGTCTCGTAGTTCCTCGACCAGGCGGTCGGCGGTGAGCGCGGCTCCGGCGTCGCGGTCCCCGCGCAGGCGACCGTCGTCTGCGAGGTCGCGCACCGCCCGAGCGACGGCCCGCCGTTCGCCCTCGCTCCCGCCGAACGTCGCCAGGGCGTCGGTGACGCGGTCGACACGCGGCGAGTCGTCGGTCACGTCACTGTCCCGTCCAGTCATGCCGGCCCGATCCGGTACAGTCCGCCGGCGGTGGTGTCGGTCGCTCGCTCGGTAACGTACACCGACTCGTCGAGAACGAGCGGTTCACAGGTTATCCAGCCGTCGAACGAGACCGCCCACGTCGGGTCGCCGCCGTCCTTCTCGACGGCGTAGCAGTTGCCGTCGTACGACCCCACCACGACGTGGTCGCGGGTGACCGTCGGACAGCCGGTGATCCAGCCGCCAGTGTCGAACCGGAAGCGGCGCTCGCCGGACGCCAGCGAGACGGCGTGCAGGCCAGTGTCGTGGCTGCCGACGTACACCGTCCCGCTGTCGGTGTCGATCGCCGGCCCGCTCATCACGTCCTCCCCGACGGGGTAGGCCCACTCGGGGTCGCCGCTCGCGACGTCGACCCGGAAGACGGCGTCGTCCCACGAGCCGAACACGGCGGCGCCGTCGTGGACCGCCACGGGGCCCTTTATCGCCTCGCCGGTGTCGAACTCCCAGGCCGGCTCCAGGGAGGGGTACTCCCAGCCGTACAATACCCCGTCGTTCGCCCCCATGACGACGTAGCCCGCGTCGAGGTCGATCGCCGGCGTCGAGTGTGGGTGGTCGGTCGGCTCGGTGCGCTCCTCGATCACGGTGCCGTCGGCGTCGACCGCGTACAGACTCCCGTCGTTCGGACCGAGGTACTCGACGCCGACGTACAGGCGGCCGTCGTGGTAGGCAGGCGAGGAGCCGATGGCGTCGCCCAGCGGCGTCCGCCAGCGTCGCTCGCCCGTGGCGAGGTCGAAGGCGTACAGCGCGCCGTCGTAGGCGCCGACGTACGCCGTCCCGTTGGCGATCGCCGGCGTCCCGTGGATACCGAACGCCGAGGGGTGGGTGGCCGCCGCCCACCGCACCTCGCCCGCCGGCCCGACGGCGTAGACGGTGCCGTCGTCGCCGGGCACGATCAGGTCGCCCGTCGGCGCCGGCACGGCGCTGGCCTTCGCGGCCGTGTGGTCGCCCTTGTTGATCCCGTCGACCGCCCACTGCTCGGCGGCCTCGTCCGGCACCGACCGCTCCGGGTGGTAGCCCAGGCGGCGGAGGCCACCACGGAACATCGCGTCCGCCCGGGTCGCCGGCTCCGGTTCGGTCGTGGTCGTGGTCGTGGTCGTCTCCCGCGTGGTGGTCGCCTCGGTCGTGGTGTCCGTCGTCGGTCCCGTGTCCCCGTCGCCACCGCCGAACACGTCGAGACAGCCCGCCAGCCCGGCCGTCGCCGCGGTGGCGGCCAGCAGTCGGCGTCGGGTGGGTCCCGGGTCTCCGCTCACGCCCCGCCAGTCGTGGGCGAGGCTCAAGTCGCTTGGGCTTGGGCGTGGGCACTCATCGGTGTGTTTTTGTCCGTGCTCCGGTTCCCGACGTGTATGGCCACGTTTACCGTCGTCGTCGGCGATCCCGACAACGGGACCGCCCATCAGGTCGACGTCGAGGGACAGGACGGTAACCGCTTCATCGGTCGCTCCATCGGCGAGGAGGTCGACGGCGCCGCCGTCGGTCTGGACGGCTACACGCTCGCGATAACCGGCGGGTCGGACGACACCGGCCGCCCGATGCGGGGCGACGTCGCCGGGCCGGACCTGAACGAGGTGCTCGCCACCGGCGGCACCGGCTACCGACCAACCCGCGAGGGCGAGCGTCGCCGGATCACCGTCCGCGGCAGCGAGATCAGCGACGACATCCGCCAGATCAACGTCGAGATCACCGAGCGCGGCGACGCCGACGTCGAGGACCTGCTCGACGACGAGTGACCGACACCGGCGTCCCGGCCGACCACCCGTCGGTCGACACCGTCCGCGCTCACCTCCGGCGGTACGGCCCCGGACTCCGCCTGCTCGCGCCCGCCGACGAGCACGACCAGTTCGCCGTCGGCGCCGTCGTCCGCGTCCTCCTCGACGGCAGCGTCCGCCACGCCCGCGCCCAGGAGAGCGCCGACGGCGCCCCCTTTCTTCCAGGTGTGTACGACACGCCCGCCATCGCCCGCGACCCCGCCTCGGCGGCCGATCCCGTCGACCGTCTCCGCGAGTGGGCCGACGACCGCGACCTGGGTGCCGGCGACCCCGTCCTCGTGGACGTGCTCACCGCCGGCGAGCGGTACGGCCTGCGCGACCCCGGCGAGTCGGTCACCTACCCCGACCGTCGCCAGCGCGACGACACCCTCGCCGACATCGCCCGCGACCTCGAGTAGGTCGGGCCGCTTTTCAGCCGCCACCTCGCAGACGGGACATGGACGAGCGCAGAGCGGCCTACCTCGCCGGCGACCGACCCGAGGACGTGGCGATGTTCCTCGCGAGCGACGCCGTCGACGACCCCGACCGTCTCGCCGCGCAGGACGGCGGCGAGCGCGTCGTCAGCGGCGTCGTGGTCGTCGTCGACGGTGAGCGTGGTCGCCGGGCCTTCGGCGCCGCCGCCGGCACCGACCCGATGAGTTTCGCGGGTCGCGCCCGCGACCGCGAGGGCCACGTCGACCGCGACCTCACCGGCGGCACCTGCCCCGACACCGGCGACGACGAGGGCGACGACGAGGACCACCACCTCCGCTTCCTGTTCTCCTTCGCCGAGGCGCACCAGCCCGACGGCCAGGGCATCTACGCCGAGGGTGACGTGGTCCACGCCTACGCGCAGTGCTCGTGTGGCGAGGCTTACTCGGATCGGTGGGTGGTGGATTCCGAATCGGGCGAGTGAGTGTTCTCAGTGTGGTTCGGAATCGTTGCGGCGGCTCCGAGTGTCCTCGTCTCGGTGCTCTCAGTCGTCGGTGGTGCTGTAGAGACGGCCCAGAAAGCCCCCGCCCCGGTGCGGTTGCCTCACTCGCTGCGCTCCTCGCCTCGCTGCGCTCGGCTGCGGTGCTTGCTTCGTGACGCGCCCGCACCGGGACAGCGAGAGACGCTTCGCGTCTCTCTGGCTCACGGCGGCGGAGCCGCCGTGAACGGCCCCTTTCAGTCCCGCCCACCGCGACCGCCGCCTCGCGCCTCCCCAGCCTCCTCGTTCGGTCGCTGCGCTCCCTCACTCGTCCACGGGAAGACGGTCGCTCACTCCGTTCGCGCTGCGACTTCCCTGCTCTCACTCGCTTTGCTCGTGAGAACCTCGCGCGTTGCTCGCGCGCCCTGCGGCAGGAAGCGCCCGGTCGCCTACTGCGAGGTCGGTGAGCAGCGGGGGGCGCCACGCGCCCCCGTGGGAGGCGGCGAAGCCGCCGACCAGCGAACCGACCGAGCGACCCACGCGACCGGGCGGGGAGGTGTGGGGAACACCCGCGGTCCTGGCGGCCTGCGGAAATCGCTCCGCGATTTCCGGGGCGTCGCCAGAACCCGCAAGGTTCTGGCTGCCTGTCAGAGCGAAGCTCTGACAACGGCCGGAACGGCGGAGCCGTTCCGGCAGACTCGAAGGGCGAGACGCGCTCGGTCGGCCGCTAACGACGCAAGCACTGCAGGGAGCGGAGCGACCGAGGAGCGTCCTCAAAATCGCCAGCGGCGATTTTGGGATCTCAGGAACCTGTCGGGTTCCTGATGAGTCCGCGAGAGCGACGCTCTCGCGAGATCCAGCAAATCTTCGATTTGCGCGACAAGCGGGAGAGCGAAGCTCTCCCGGGCAGCCGGGCGGCGCAGCCGCCCGGCGACAGCGAGTTAGCGCCGTCGAGCACGCCGAGGGCTTCGGAAGTCCTCTCCCAGGATCGAGAGCAGTTGATGAGAGCGCGCCGAGGGCTTCGTAGGTCACGTAGTTTGAATCGAGCCCACCCGATACAGAGAACGCACCGGGAACCGAACCCACTCAGTCAAGCGCTCCGAAGGCGTCGAGGATGGACCGTTTCGCGATGGCGCCGCGTGTCGTCCAGTGGTGAGCGTAGTCGAGCATGTCCTCGTACACGTCGGGTTTGCAGCCCGCCGCCTGCGGGTGGCCGCCGCCGTTGACCTGGCCGGCGACCTCGTGGCAGCGCTCGAACTCG
>CAYODS010000119.1:0-8914 GCA_964402765.1 uncultured Halobacteriales archaeon | reverse complement strand
GACGTCGCGTTCCGCGTCATCTCCGAGTCCGTCACACAGAACGCGGGTGGGCGATGGAGGTCAGCGGTGCCGATCTGGTCGACGGTGAAGTTCACGACCGTCGTCCTGTTGGGCAGATCAGTCTCTCGTGTGGGTTCGACCTGTTCCACGTGGCGCACGTAGCGAACGATACCGTACTCGTCGACGTACACCGTCGAGTCGACGAACACCACCGCGGAGATCTCGGTGTTCTCCCCGACCCCGACCAGTCTGTCCGTGGTGTCTTCGAGGACCCGAACCTCGGTGTCGTTGTACTCCCGGGTGTCGATCACGGTGTAGTTGTACGGGCCGATGTGACTGTCGAGCCAGCGCTCACCGGTCAGGATCGGCAGCAGTCGCTCGCGAGCCGGCGAGTCGGAGCCGTAGTCGCGCTCGTCGAACACCAACTCGCCCTCCTCGGTCCGGAGAGTGTACAGCTGCCCACCGACGGCGTACGCCCACGGGGCGCCCACGCCCAGTCTCGGTCCCCGATACGTGAACGCGGCAGCGTCGGCCAACGACCACACTTCGCCGCTCGAACCCGCCCGCAGGTGGAAGCTGTAGTTCGCGAGCGCTCGTTGGTGACGCGTGGCCAGTTCCGCGCCGCTGACCTCTCCGCCGGCGTCCGCGAGCGTCGTCGGTTCGGCCCGGGGTTCGGGCGTCGACTCCGGTGCGGAAGCGGGTTTCGGGGCCATACATCGACCGCGCGCCCCGGCCGGAATCGCCGTCGTTTCGGCCGTCGGGACCGGTGCTGCCGTGACCGTCTCCGTGGGGGACGACGCGCTCGAGCCGGCGAACCCGTTGCAGCCGCTGGTCAAGACGAGCAGCGCCACTGCGACGGCGAGCCGCCTCACACTCGTCGCCAAGGGGTGAAACAACAAAAAATCCAGCCACGGACCCGCCCGACGGAGAACACCTGAAAACCCCCCACACGTTAGCTACGCGGGAGTCGAAGCGGGCCGCTCGTTCGACAGTTCCTCGTTTCAGTGCCGACCGAGATGGGCGGGACGGGGCGGGCGGCCACGACCTCGGGAGACCTCACCTGGCCTATACGGCGGCCGGAACGAGGAGACAAACCCGGTAAACCACCCTTCCAGTTGGAAGCTCGAAACGTAATAGCCCACTGTCCGGTCACGGTCGGAACTGAACAACAATCCGCCCGTCGAGGGGCCGTTGTCCGAGGCCGCTCTCGCCGAACGGCGCTGGCCAAGAACTGGGATATATCTATACATCAAGCCCTCACATGAGTTAGTATGACAGACAGTCTCACTATCGGGATCGTCGGAATGGAACCGTCCGGTGCGTACTATGCGGACGTCTTGACGGAGATGGGACACACGGTCACGCTCGCCGATAGCGACCCGGAAAAGCGCAAACTGTTCGAACAGGACTACGAGGCGGAGACGTTCGAACGCCCGGACGAGCTGTTCCGAACCGATATCGACGCGGTCTTTATTTCGGCTCCCAATAAGTATCACGAGACTGTCGCAACCGAAGCCATGGAGGCTGGATACGACGTGTTGATGGAGAAACCGCTCGCGGCTACGATGGACGACGCGGAGCGAATCGTCGAAACCGCCGAGCGGACCGGAAACATCTGTATGGTCGCGTACTTCCACCGGTTTCGGGAGTACTGCGACATAGTGAAATCGTACATCGACCGGGGCGAACTGGGTGAGATCATCCACATCGACGCCAAGTTCATCCGTCGGCGGGGTGTCCCCGGCCGTGGGACCTGGTACACGTCGAGGAAGCTAGCCGGCGGTGGCGCGCTCATAGACGTCGGCTGCCACGTCGTCGACTTCGTCCTGAACCTCCTCGGGTGGCCGGATCCGAGAGACATCGTCGCGGACTCCCGTTCGGACTTCGGACACAGAACGGACTACAGGTACCTCGAAATGTGGGGCGAGGACGACGAGGCCAAGATGTATGACGTCGAGGACTCGGTGCGTGCGTTCCTGAAGTTCGACAGTGGAACCACCACGAACATCGAGGTGGCCTGGGCTGCCAACCTCCAGCACGAGCACAGCTACAGGATCCAGGGGACGGAGGCCGGCGTCGAACTGCGGCTGGACAACAACCCTATCGCGGACGAGACGACGAGTCTGAGTCTCTACGAAGTCCGTGGCGGCGGGGCGGATCACTTCGCGGACACGGAGATCGTCTCCGGGAGGAGCCAGGACTACGAGGCCTGCTACGAGGGGACGGTGAAGGCGTTCGTCGACGCGGTCCGAACCGGTGACCGCCCCGAGAAGTGCAACGTCCACGAGGCGTTGGCCACACAGAAGCTCATCGAATCGATATACGATACCGACGAGAACAGCGAATGACTCAAGCGGGTGCACCGGTTTGTACAGAGTATGCGATTCGGAGACGCCGACGAATCCGGGGACACGATCCAGTCCGTCGAACGCTCGTTTCGGATCCTGGAGATCATCGCTGACGACGAAGACGTCGGTGTCACGGACATCGCTGCCCGGATGGACATCCCGAAGAGCACGGTCCACCACTACCTGCGAACGCTCGAATCGCTCGGGTACATCGACAACGACGGTGGAACGTACTCTCTCGGGATCGGATTTCTCAACCTCGGCGGGGTCGCCCGCTCGAACCAGCGCCTGTACCGACTCGCGAAGAACGACGTGGACGAACTCGCGGCCCGAACCGGCGAACAGGCGCGATTGATCGGCGAACATCGTGGATTCGGGATCACGCTGTATCAGTCGACCGGCGAGAACCTCACCGAACCCTACGACCCCATCGGGACGATCGAACAGCTCCACTGCACCGCGGCCGGCAAGGCGTTTCTCGCCGAACTCTCCGACTCGAAACTCGACGGCATGATCGGCGAGATCGAGTTCGTCAAACACACCGACAATACGATCATCGATCCCGAGAAGTTGCGACGCGAGCTTCGCGACGTCCGCGAGGAAGGAGTGGCGTACGACGACGAGGAACGATACGAGGGCATCCGGTGTGTCGCGGCGTCCGTCGGGAGCAAGGACATCGGTCCGTACGGGGCGATCAGCGTCTCGGCACCCGTCGAGCGGATGGACGACGACCGGTTCCGAGTCGCCGTGCCCGACCTGATCCAGAACTACGCCGGCGTCGTCGGTGTGAACACGAACTACTACTGGGCCGAAGACACCATCGAGTGACCGGCTCTGCGGTCGAGGTGAGTCGTCCAGCCGGCCCGGATCGCTTCCTCTCTCGAAATCTCCGGGGGTAGCAGTGTTCCGGTCGACCCCCCCGAACATGACCGATATGGCACTGTTCGTATCTCGTATACGATGGAGATCACGTCGGGCGTCGGTCGGATCGCCCGCTCGGGATCCGGCTCTCACTCCACGATGACACGACAGCTTCCATGCACAAAAGATATTAACGGGCGTGTGGTGAAGCCCGGCACGGCGGTGTTCATCGATGAGAGCTGACAGCGTCCGAACTGTTCCGGACGGCCTGACGGTCGAGTCCGGGGAGCGTACACTACGAGTAGAGGCCGTGACAGACGCGATCGTGCGGGTCGTGTACACCGGCGACGAGGTCGCCTCACCCGAGGAGAGCGCCATGATAGCGTCGCCCCCCGACGGGTCGGTAGACCCCACCGTCCACCGAGAGGCCGACACACTCACGCTGGCGACGGACTCGCTGTCGCTCGATATCGGCCGGACGACGGGAGCGTTCACCTGGTACGGTCCCGACGGCGAGAGGCTCGTTCGAGAGCCCGACGGCGGCGGAAAGGAAATCCACGAGGTCTCGCCCTCGGAACTGGCCGTCGGCGAGGACGTCGCGAGCCCGGAGTCCTCGCTCGACCGGACCGCCTACGAGACGAAACTGGAGTTCGACTTCTCCGAGGACGAGGCGGTGTACGGACTCGGCCAGCACGAGGAGGGTATCGGGAACTATCGCGGGCACACGCAGGACCTCTACCAGACGTGTACGAAGGTGGCCATGCCGGCTATCGTCTCGACGCGCGGCTACGGTGTGCTCTGGGACTCTCACTCGCTGGCGACGTTTCACGACGACCAGCACGGGAGCTACTTCTGGACCGAGTGTGACCGTCAGATGGAGTTCTACTTCGTCGTCGGGCCGGAACTCGACGACGTCGTCGGGTCGTTTCGTGACCTCCTGGGGACCTCACCCCTGTTCCCGAAGTGGGCCTACGGGTATCTCCAGTCTCGCGAACGCTACGACAGCCAGGCCGAGATGGTCTCGGTCGTCCAAGAGTACCGTGACCGGGAGGTCCCGCTCGACTGTATCGTTCAGGACTGGCGCTACTGGCCGGACGACGACGCGACGGAGCACTCACCCCTCGAACATCCCGAGCACGCGGACTGGGGACAGTGGGGGCAGAAATCCTTCGACCCGGAGCGGTTCCCCGACCCGTCGAGGATGATCGCCGACGTCCACGAGATGGACGCCAGGTACATGATCTCGATCTGGCCCAACATGCTGGCAGGCGAGAACCGCCGGGAGATGGAAGCGGCCGGCTACCTCATCGACGAGGAGAACCGCACGACCAGTCCGAAGAACGAACAGGGGTTCACCGACGTGTTCCAGCCCGGCGCCCGTGGGCGCTACTGGCAGCAGGCCAAGGAGGGACTCTGGGATCACGGCGTCGACGCGTGGTGGTGTGATTCGCCGGAGCCGTATCACGCCGACTGGAACCGCCCGAACAAACCGCAGCCGTTCGAACGAACGCGGCTCAACGCCGACACGCTGAAGACGACGATCGACCCGGCCTACATCAACGCGTACTCGCTGTTTCACTCGAGAGGGATGTACGAGGGGCAGCGCGGCGAGACGAGCGAGAAGCGCGTCGTCAACCTCACCAGGAGTGCCTCACCGGGTCAGCACCGGTACGGGACGATCACCTGGTCGGGCGACATCGAGGCCACGTGGGACCGCCTCGAGAAACAGATCGCCGACGGGCTCAACTTCACTGCCACCGGGAACCCCAAGTGGACACTCGACATCGGGGGCTTCTTCGCCGGTGACGACCCCGAGTCGTGGTTCGTCAGCGGCGACTACCCCGACGGCGTCGAGGACATGGGATACCGGGAGCTGTACGTCCGGTGGTTCCAGTTGGGCGCGTTCCTCCCGATGTTTCGCTCACACGGGACCCACACGCCGCGGGAAGTGTGGCAGTTCGGCGAACCCGGTGAGCGCTTCTACGACACGCTGGTCGCCTTCGACGAACTCCGATACCGGCTGCTGCCCTACGTCTACTCGCTGGCGGGGCAGGAGACCCACCGGGACTACACGATGTTCCGCCACCTGGCGTTCGACTTCCGCGAGGACCACCGCGTCTTCGACGTCGCCGATCAGTTCATGTTCGGTCCGTCCCTCATGGTCTGTCCCGTCACCGACCCGATGTACTACCGACCCGGCTCGGAACCGTTACCGGACCGGGCCGAGGCCCGCGAGGTGTACCTCCCCGCCGGGACCGACTGGTACGACTTCTGGACCGGTCAGCGCCACGACGGTGGCCAGCACGTCCTGGCCGACGCGCCGCTGGAGAAGGTCCCGCTGTTCGTACCCGTCGGGAGCATCCTTCCGATGGGTCCGGTCGTCCAGCACACCGGGGCTGCGACGAACGAGCCCTGGCAGGTCCGTGTGTATCCCGGAGGCGACGCCGCGTTCGACGTCTACGAGGACGCCGGTGACGGCTACGACTACGAGGACGGCGACTACGCCTGGACGCCGCTGCGCTGGGACCAGGCGAGCGGAACCTTCAGCCTCGGCGACCGGGAGGGATCGTTCCCGGAACTCGCCGCGGAACGTGACGTCCACGTCGTCCGCGTCGGCGAAGGCCGCGGTGTCGGGCACGACCCCGTCGAGGACCCCATGACCGCCACCTACGACGGCGAGGAGACGACGCTGTTCGGAGAGTGACCCGGACATCGTCGACTGCGGTGGTGTTCGACCGGACCGTCGGCTCTCGCCGGCTCTGACCGTCGACGGCTCTCGGTCACAGAGTTTCGCTCGCGTGTCGGTGTGCCGTAGAACGGGTCACACAGTGGATTCGTCACTACGTTCGGCCAGTCGCGCCCCGCGGGAGAACGCCGAAACGGACCGCGGATGCAGCGACGGGGATCCGGCGCCCGGGGACGGCGCGAGGTCACGGACGGTCCCGCTCACCCGGGTCCGGCACGATCGGACCAGGACTCGAACTCCGGGTTCCCCTCCGGGAACTCGGCCCCGACCTCTTCTTGCCACGTCCGGAGACGGTCGTGGAGTTCGCCGGTCCGGTCCGGACAGTGCTCGCTCAGGTCCGTCTCCTCCCCGACGTCGCTCCCGAGGTGGTAGAGTTCGAGATGGTCGTCCTCGAAGAACTCGATCAACTTCCAGTCCCCGCACCGAACGGCGGCGCCCGGGGTCGCCCCCTGGTTCCCGTAGCGAGGGTGGTGCCAGAAGACGGCGTCGCGGTCGAACTCGTCGCCGCGGAGCAGTGGCCGCAAACTCTCACCGTCGACAGGCTGGCCGGCAGGGGGGACCGCGTCGGCCGCGTCGACGATCGTCGCGTAGACGTCGGGAGAAGTGCCGGGCACGTCGACGATTTCGTCGGCCGTCTCGTCGGTCACACCGGGCCAGCGAACGAGGTACGGGACGCGGTTCCCGCCTTCCTCCATCCAGCCTTTCCCCTCTCTGAGCGGGCGATTACAGGTCGGGGACCCCTCGGCGGTCGCGAGCCCGCCGTTGTCCGAGGTGGAGACGACGACGGTGTCCTCGGCGAGTCCGCACGCTTCGAGCGCGTCGAGGAGGCGACCGATATTGGTGTCGAGATGCTGGACCATCGCGGCGTACGTCGGGTCCGACCGGACGACCCGACGTTTGATCCGGTCGTCCTTTTGCTTCGGAGTCGGAAACCGGTCACCGATCTCGAACTCCTGCTGGTCGTCGAGACCGAGCGCCGTCCGCTTTTGCCCGTACTTCTCGACTGTTTTTTGCTTTTGCCTCGATAGGGATATGGACCGAGTAATACCACAGGTTGAGAAAGAAGGGGTCGTCACCGTCGTGCGAGTCCACCAGGTCGACAGCTTCGTCCGTCAGTCGGTCGGTGGGGTACTCTCCCCCGGGGCCGTCGTCGAGAGTCGGGATCCCCCACGGACTGAAGAACCCGTTCACCGGCATTCCCCATCCACAGCCCGCGACGTTGACGTCGAAGCCGTGGTCGGTCGGAAGCGAGGACTCGTCCTCGCCGCCGAGGTGCCACTTCCCGACGTGCCACGTATCGTAGCCCGCCCGGCCCAGGCACTCCGGGAGGGACGTGATGTCGTGTGGAAGGTGGTCGGCGTTCGGCGGTTCGACGAGTTCGGCCTCGTCGCCGGTCCCGATGTAGCCGGTCACACCGGTTCTCTGTGGGTACTGTCCGGTCACGACGCTCGCTCGTGTCGGCGAGCAGACGGGACTGGAGGCGTACCCGTCGGGGAAGCGAACCCCGTCCACCGCTAGCTGATCGAGGTTCGGTGTCTCGTAGAACGGACTACCCTGGCAGCCGAGGTCGCGCCAGCCCAGGTCGTCGGCGACGACACAGACGACGTTGGGTCTCTCTCCCGACATACGTACTCTCTCCCCCGGGCAGATCGCAAAGTCCTCGCCCGTGGCGGCTCGCCGGCCCGGTCTCGGTCTCACGGTTCCGGCGACCCCTCGACGTCGTGAACGGCACACACCGAACCGGCGACACTGCGAACGGAACCGAGGGCCGGCTCACACGCTCGACTGAACGGGTATCTCGGTCCGTACCGACCGTCTCCCGGAGGTGCTCAGTGAGACGGTTCGACGATACCCGACCCGAAGATTGAGCTACCTCCCGAACGGAGCACTCGGTGGAGCCATATGTTCGACTCACCGGACCCCGAACCGGCGAACCCGGCGCTTTCGACCCCGGCAAGGGCCGTGCTCGCGTACGTTCAGTCGCTCCCGGGGGAGGGACTGTTGCTGGGCCAGCAGGAGAACGACCTCTCGGTCGACGCGGAACAGAGCTACATCCGTGACGTGACCGGAAAACGACCGGCGGTCCGCGGGTTCGACGCGGCCGCGTACATCGTCGACACCGTCGACGAGGCGATCGAGGCGTGGCGGGAACACGGCCAGCTCGTGACGCTGAGCTGGCACCTCTGTCGCCCGCTGACGGACGGCGACTTCGAGAACGTTCTCGACAGCACCGAGGGGACGTACTACGGCGGTGAGGCCGACGTCGAGGCGACGCTGACCGAGGGAACGGCGGAACACGCCTGGTTGCTGGACAAATTCGACCGGATGGCCGACGACCTCGGACGGTTGCAGGCGGCCGGCGTGCCGGTGCTCTGGCGCCCGTTCCACGAGATGGACGGCGGGTGGTTCTGGTGGTCTAACGCCGGCCCCGAGGGCTTGGTCGGGCTCTGGGAACTGATGTACGAACACTTCGTCGACCGACGGGGGCTGGACAACCTCGTCTGGGTCTGGTCGCGCTCACACGAGCTGCGGTCGGGCTGGTATCCAGGTGACGAGTACGTCGACGTCGCCGGCGTCGACACGTACAGACGCCAGATCCCCGACCTCGACTGGGAACGACAGTACGAGGGTGTGCGAGACGTGACGGCGACGAAGCCGGTGGCGCTGGCCGAGTGCGACGAACTCCCCGACCCGGACGCGGTCCGTGACCGGTACCCGTTCGTCTGGGCGCTTCCCTGGCACGGGTCGATGGTACGCTACAACGACGAGGATCACCTCGGGTACGTCTACGACCACCCGAACACGATCACTGCCGGGGACCTGCCCGAGTTCCAGTGAACCGCCTCGTGGTCAAGCCCCGAGGCTTCCCGATTCAACGACGCGACTTGCAGGAACCGACAAAGACTGACCTCCATCGGGTTCCACAGTGGTCGCAGTCTCCGCGGGCGTGACTTCGGCC
>CAYODS010000118.1:0-9011 GCA_964402765.1 uncultured Halobacteriales archaeon | reverse complement strand
TTGGAGGCGACGGCGTCGATCTCGTCGATGAAGATGACCGCGGGCTCGCGCTCGGCCGCGAGTTCGAAGAGGTCACGGACGAGCCGGGAGCCCTCGCCGATGAACTTCCGGACCAGCTCGGAGCCGGCCATCTTGATGAAGGTGGCGTCGGTCTGGTTGGCGACCGCGCGGGCGAGCATCGTCTTGCCGGTGCCGGGCGGGCCGTGCAACAGGACGCCCGAGGGCGGGTCGATGCCGGCCTCCGCGAACTGCTCGGGGTTGACCAGCGGTTGCTCGACGGTCTCGCGGACCTCCTTCATTTGCTCCTCGAGGCCACCGATGTCGGCGTAGGTGACGTCGGGGGACTCGTCGACCTCCATGGCCTGGGCACGGGCGTCCGTCTCCGAGGAGAGGGTGGTCTGGATCGTAAAGGAGTCGTCGACGGCGACGCGGTCGCCGGCCTCGACCCGGTCGGCTGTGCGGGGGGAGACCTCCGTGAGCACTTCCTGGTTGTTGCCGTGTTGCTTGACGACGGCCTCGCCCTCGCCGTCGTCGATCTCCTCGACGGTGGCGACGTACAGCGAGGAGGACTTCAGCGTCTCGTTCTCGCGCTCGATGCGGTCGACCTCCTGTTTCAGCTGGCGCCGGCGGGCGTCGGCGGCGTCCAACTGCTCGGTGAGTTCGCGGTGGACGTCGAGAATGTCGCCGTAATGGTCCTCCAGGGCCTGCAACCGCTCCTCCTCGGACATGTCCGGATCCAGCTCGAGGCGAGGCCGGTCCGGGAGCGAGGGACTCCGTGACATAGCTTAGCAGACGTAAGGGGACGGTGGTAAATGTGCCTTTGGGTAGCGGGGACAGGAATCGCCGCGTTCGCCCCGTCACGGGGCGAATACAGACGTTTCAGTCTTTCGCACGCGACCGCCGGCTCGCACGAGTCCAATGGCCGAACGGGAAGACACCGGAAGGAAATTATCCGTGACCGGTCGAAAGGCTTAATTTAGAAGGGACGGTAGCCGTATTCAGTCAACAGCATGGCGGAGGAAAACCGAGACGGCGCGGTCGGGTCCTCGGACGGGCGGGAGGACCGGGCACTCGCGCCGGACGGCGGTGACGTGCTGGGGGAGCGCGGTGTCGACGACGACGAGTTGCGGGCGCGGGTGGAGCGTGAGGACTCAACTATCGACCCAGCCGCAACTGAAAAAAGCGTGGAGACCACAGACGGTGGTATGGACATCGGTCAGGGCGGTCCCGACGACGACGATCGGGAGCGAACGGACCGTTCGACCGACGACGGGATCGACCTGGAGTCGGCGCTGTCGGACGCCCTTGAGGAGGAGGGGGACGTGCTCCAGCAGACCGCCAGTGGCACCGACCACGCCGTCGGGGAGGGTGACCCGGACGACCTGTTCGAGGAGTTCGACGAGGACTCCCCTGAGGAGCTGATCCAGGCGGCCGACGACCCCGCCGAACCCGAAGAGGAGGAGGTCGACGTCTCCGGCCTGTTCGAGGACCTCGGCGAGGTCGAGGAGTCGACCGTCTCGTCGACGACCGACACCGCCGACGCGGAGACGACGCCCGCGCCCGACACCGGGGGAGTCCTGCTGGGTGACACCGACGAGACCGCCGGGGAGGTCGAGGGACTGCTCGACGACCTGACCACCGTCGACGTCGAGGAGACCGACACCACCGGCACGGGCACCGCCCACACCGAGCCGACGATCCTCTCGACGGAGGAGACGCGGGCGAGTGGCTTCCAGTGGCTCGGCGAGGACATCCAGATCTTCCCGAGCGACGGCGACCCGGACGCCGTCTTCGACGAGTTCGACGAGGAGACCCCCGAGGAGCTCATCGACGCCGCCGGCGGCGCCGCCGTCACCGCCACCGGGCTGTTCGACGACCTCGCCGACGGGCGGGTCACCCATCCCGACGTCGACGCCCCGACCGGCGGGTGGACCGCGGGCGAGGCGACCCCCGCCGGCGTCGAGGCGACCGCGCTGTTCGACCGCATGACCGCGGCGGGCGACCCGCCCCACGCGACGGCGGACGCCGCCGACCCGGACGACGCCGGCGTCACGACCTTCGACGACGCGGGCGACACGGGGACGGCTGACACCACCGCGTCGACGGGCACCGACACGGCCGAGGACGACGGCCTCGACCTGGACCTGGACCTGGATCTCGACGCCGGTACGGAGACGGGCGGCGCCGCGGACTCGGCGGCGGCCAGCACCGGCACGACCGACGCCACGGACTCGACGACCGCGGACGCCGGCACGGCCGGGGACGACGGACTCGACCTCGACCTCGACCTGGAGACGGACGACGGCACCGACGCCGAGGGGGCGGTCGGCATAGACGGTGTCGAGGAGGCCGAGAGCGACGCGGGCGTCGTCGACGCCGGGACGCCGGTCGAGGAGACGGGGTCGGAGTTGGACTTCGATCTCGACCTGGACGAGCCGGGCGAGCCGGCCACGAACGGGACGAGTGCCGAGCCGGCGTCGGAGCCGGAGTCCGACCCGGAACCGGAGGCACCGGACGGTGCGGTCGCGGCCGAGAGCGACGTCGACGCCGTGTTCGAGCGGTTCGACGAGGGCAGTCCGGAGGAGCTGATCGCCGCGGCCGACGCCGAGACGGAGTCGACGCCGGTCGAGGGGATCGAGCCCTCCGAGGAGCACATCGACGACCTGTTCGGTGACCTCTCGGCCGTGAGTTTGACACCGGACGAGCGTGAGGCGGAGACAGAGGAGACCGGCGAGGCGCTCGAACCCGGCAGCGAGGAGACGGTCGCGGCCATCGAGGGGCTGCTGGGTGACATGAGTCCCGCCGACGTTCCGGAACCGATGAACGAGGACGACACCCGCGACGAGTCGGTCGCAAGCGACGACGAGGAGCCGACGTTCGCGGCGGCCGCCGGCGGAGAGCCCGACCTCGGCGACGGCGACGAGCCGGAGCCCGACGGGCTGGAGCAGACCAGCGAGGACACCCACATCGCCGTCGGGGAGAGCGACATCGACGCCTTCTTCGAGCGGTTCAACGAGAGCAGCCCCGAGGAGATCGCCGAGTCCGCCCGCGTCCCCCCGCTGGAGGAGCTCAGCGAGCGCGACCCCGAGCGGGTCCGCGAGGAGATCGGCGAGGACACCGAGCGCACCCCGGAGATCGGGGACGACGACCCCGTCGAGGTGCTCGGGCCGGACGACGACGAGACCCTCTCCGGGGCGATCCGCGAGGACCTGGGCGCCGACACGACGCCCGACACGGGTCGCGATCGTGACCGCGACCGCGACCGCGGGCGTGACGGCGACCGTGATCGGGATCGAGCGGCGGGCGACGAACTGTCCGACCTCGACCCGGACGACATCTTCGAGGACGCGAGCGGCCGCGGTCGCGGGGACGACGTCCGGGGCCCCGCCGCCGCGGCGGACGCGACGCCCGAGTCCGACGCCGACGCCAACGCTGACGCTGGCGTGACGATGAACGGCGAGGACCTGGTCAGCGACGCCCGCCAGGCCGACAGCGGGTCGACGGAGCGCACGAACAGCGAGCGGGTCGGCGAGGCACTGACCGACGCCGACCCGGACGCCGCCGCGGCCGAGAGCGAGACCAACGCCAAAACAGAGAGCGAGTCGGAGTCGGACTCGGAGACGGAGGAAGACGAGGGGATCGTCGCCCGGATCCTGTCGACGCTGCGTGGGCTGTTCTGAGTCGGCGGCGGGCGGCCAAAACGATTTATGTGTCGGACTGGCACGGTTGACACGGTTAACGCCCGTACCGGGCGGGGCATCGGTCAACTATGGCACAATCATCACAGCAGGCGTTCGACGGAACGGTGGACGAGGGTGTCGGGTCGCTGTTGAACCCGCGAGCCAGTTACGTCGGCAAGCTACTGCTGACGGCGGTCCTGGGGGCCGTACTGACCGTCGGCGCGGCGGTCGGCGTCGGCACGCAGTTCGACGTACCGACCTCCACGGCCGTCGCGATCGGCAGTGCTGGCACGCTGGTCATCTTCGTCGTCCTCTTCGTGGTGTACAGGACGATCGTGCGGCCGCTGCGGACGCTCGACCGGAAGATCGGCGACGTGGTCGACGGCGACTACGACGTCGAGTTCGCCACCTCCCGGAAGGACGAGGTCGGACGGCTGTACTACCGGGCGGCACAGTTGCGTGACGACATGGACAGGCAGTCCGGCGACCTGGAGTCGCTGAACCGGCGGATCACTCGCGTGGTCCGCGAGCAGGTGTCGGTGATGGACGAGGCGGGTGCGGGCGACATGACCCTGCGGATGGACACCGACACCGGCATTCCGCAGTTCGACGCCCTCGCGGAGGACTTCAACGCGATGATCGACGACACCGAGCGGGCACTCGCGGACTCGAAGCAGTTCTCTCGGTCGGTCGGCCGGGCGGCGAACGAGGTGAGCACGAACGCGCGGTCGATGCGCGAGAGCATCGACGAGGTGACCGAGGCGACCGAGCGCATCCGCGAGGGGGTCACCGAACAGGACGAGCGGTTCGCCCAGACGGCCACCGAGATGTCGAACCTCTCGGCGACGATCCAGGAGGTGGCCGCCTCCGCGGATCAGCTCACGGACCAGTCCCGCGAGACGGTGCGGACCACCCGACGGGGGCGTGAGGCGGCCCGCGAGGCCCTGGAGGATCTGGAGACGATCCGCACCCAGACCGACGGTGCCGTCGAGGCCGTCACCGAACTGGAGGCGGAGATGAACCAGATCAACGAGGTCGTCGACCTCATCCGGGAGATCGCCGACGAGACGAACCTGCTGGCGGTCAACGCCCAGATCGAGGCCGCACACGCCGGCGAGGTGGGCGAGGGGTTCGGGATCGTCGCCGACAAGATCAAGAGCCTCGCCGACGACACGACCGAGGCCGCCGAGCGCATCGAGACCTCCCTGGCCGACCTGCGGACCCGCACCGACGAGACGACCGAGCGGATCGAGAGCACCCGCGAGACCGTCGAGCGTGGCACCAACACCATCGAGGAGGCACTCGGGGCGCTGGACGACATCGGCACCGTCGTCGAGGAGACGAACGTCAGCGTCCAGCAGATAAACGACGCCACGAAGGAGCAGGCCCAGACCGCCGAGGACATCGTCCAGATGATAGACGAGGTGGCGACGATCTCCGAGCGCACCGCCGAGACCGCAGAGGAGGTCGCCGAGACGGTCAGGGGCCAGCGCTCGAACGTCGAGGACGTCGACCGCAGCGTCGAGACGCTCGCGGACCAGGCGGCGGGACTCACCGACAGTCTCGGTCAGTTCACCGTCCGCGAGGAACCCGGCCAGCGAGTCGCGCCGTCGGACTGACGGATGCAGGGAGCACACACAGCGGCACAGTCCACGCAAGCGCCACGACACGGAACCGGCGGGGGTGACCGCCGGTGAGCAACGGCCACGGGCGCGGACCGGACGCCGACGCCGAGACCGACGGGTCGCTCACCGGGTCCGACGGCACCGAGGTGATCGACGAGATCGAACCCGACCCGGAGCAGGTGCAGTCGGCCGACCCGGGCGAGCGGCGTCTGCCGGCGCCACACACCGAGCGCACTCCCGAGGACGTGTTGAAGATCGTCCTCGAGGCCCTGGAGGACAACGACAGCCCACACGAGGACGCCGGCCTTCGGACGGCGTTTAATTTCGCCTCACCGCGGTTTCGTGCCCGGGTCGGCGGCAGCCTGGAGGAGTTCGTCCAGGAACTCACCGACCCGATCAACGAGCCGCTGGTCGACCACGGCGAGGCAAAGCGCGGTCGCCTGGAGGTCGAGGAGCGCGAGGGCAGCGAGCGCGTGATCGTCGTCGGCGACGGCGGCGAGGTGAACACCTACGAGTTCTACCTCGAGAAGGTCGACGGCGGCAAGTACGACGGCTGCTGGATGGTCGACGCCGTCGACCTGGTGTACGTCGGCGCCGCCCCCGACCACCAGCACATGCCGATGGTCGAGTTCGACGGCCTCGAACTCAAGTGCAAGAAGGGCGAGACCCTGCGGGACGTGTTGCTGCGGGCCAGTGGCGTCTCGCCGTACAACGGTGCCGCCGAGACGGTCAACTGCGGCGGCAACGCCCTGTGTGGCACGTGTGCGGTGGAGATCGTCGAGGGCGAGGTGACCGAGCCCACCAGCCAGGAGCAGCGCCGGATGAAACTCCCGCCGCTGCGAGACGCCGAGGAGGACCTTCGGCTGTCCTGTCAGTGTGAGGTGCTCAGCGACATCGTCGTCCACAAGCACGAGGGCATCTGGGGACAGCACGTCGAGCAGTACATCGCCGGCACCGACGAGGAGACCGGCGAGCCGATCTGGATCACCGACGAGGAGTACCTCGGCGAGACCGACCCCGAGGAGGTCGACCTCGATGTCGAGGTCGAGGAGGACCGCACCGAGGACGACCTCGACATCAGCGACGAGGCCGCCTCGATGCTGGAGGACGCCGCCGAGGACCTGAAAGACGACGAGGACGACGACCTGACGCTGTGAGCCGGCCCGCCGACTCAGAGCACGTCGGTGACGTGCTCGGCGACCTCGGCGGGCGTCTCGCCGACCGGGACGCCGACACTCTCTAGCGCCTGGATCTTCGACTCGGCGGTGCCCGTACCGGCCTCGCCGACGATGGCACCGGCGTGACCCATCCGCTTTCCGGGCGGCGCCGTCCGACCGGCGACGAACCCGACGACCGGCGTGTCCATCCCCTCGCCGATCACCTCGGCGGCCTCCTCCTCGGCCTCGCCGCCGATCTCGCCACACAGCACCACGGCCTCGGTGTCGGGGTCGGCCTCGAACAGCCGGAGTGCGTCGACGAAGTCCGTCCCGATTATCGGGTCGCCGCCGATACCGATCGCCGTCGACTGGCCCAGATCGCGCTCGGTGAGCGTGTTCACGATCTGGTAGGTGAGCGTGCCCGACCGCGAGACCAGGCCGACGGCGCCGGGCTCGAACACGTCACCGGGGAGGATGCCGAGTTTCGCCTCGCCGGGGGTGATCACGCCCGGGCAGTTCGGCCCGACGAGCGTGGTGTCGGCACGCTGCAGGGCCTCGTACACGAGACTCATGTCCTGAACGGGGATGCCCTCCGTGATTGCGACCGCCAGGTCGACCGGGGAGTCCAGTGCCTCGAACAGGGCGTCGGCGGCGAACGTCGGCGGGACGAACACCACCGAGGCGTCGGCGTCGTGCTCGCGGGCCGCCCGCGAGACGGTGTCGTAGACGGGGACACCGGCGACCTCCTGGCCACCCCGCCCCGGCACCGCGCCCGCGACGACGTTCGTGCCGTACTCGATCATCGACTCGGCGTGGTACCGGCCCTCGTCGCCGGTGATCCCCTGGACGACGACGCGGGTGTCGTCGTCGACGAGGACGCTCATCGGCGGTCACCTCCCTGGGCGTCGACACGGTCATGTGGTGGTACGCTCGTGCCCCGTGGCGGCACGCTGTCCGTGCCCCGTGGCGGCACGCTGTCCGTGCCCCGTGGCGGCACGCTTCCCCCGTCAGTCGCCGCCTGCGGGCCCGCCAACTCGACCGCGCGGCGGACGGCGTCCTCCAGGGTGGCCTCGACCTCCAGGCGGTCGGTGTCCAGTATCTCCCGGCCCTCGGCGGCCTTCGTACCGGCGAGTCGGACGACGACGGGGTCCGGCAGCGGGTCGAACTCCTCCAGGGCGGCGTTGATCCCGCGAGCGACCTCGTCGCCGCGGGTGATGCCGCCGAAGATGTTGAACACCACCGCGTCGACGTTGTCGTCGGAGAACACCATGTCCAGGGCGTTGCGCACCCGCTCGGCCTTCGCGCCGCCGCCGATGTCGAGGAAGTTCGCGGGCGTCCCGCCGAAGTGGTCCACCAAATCGAGCGTGGTCATCACCAGACCGGCGCCGTTGCCGACGACGCCGACGTTGCCCGACAGGCGGACGTAGTCGAAGTCGTACTCCTCGGCCTTCCGCTCCAGGTCGCTCGTGGCGGTGCTCTCGGCGTACTCCTGGAGGTGCGGGTGTCGAAAGAGGGCGTCGTCGTCGACGTTCAACACGGCGTCCGCGGCGACGACGGAGTCGTCCTCGGTGATCATCAGCGGGTTGATCTCGGCGTCGCTGCCGTCGTTGTCGTCCCACACCCGGTAGAGAGTCCGCAGCGCCGAGGCCACCTCGCTGGCGACGGGGTCGTCGACGCCCGCCTCCGACACCGCCCGGCGGGCCTGGTAGGGGTGCAATCCGAAGGAGGGGGTGACGTGCTCGCGGGCGATGGCCTCCGGTCGGTCGGCGGCGACCTGCTCTATGTTCACCCCACCCTCCGTCGACACCATGGCGACCGGCTCGCCGACGTCGCGGTCCATCGTCACCCCGACGTACAGTTCGTTCGTGAACTCGACGACGTCCTCGACGAGCACGCGGTCGACGTGTAACCCCTTCACCTCGCTGCCGAGGATGCGGTCGGCGATCGCCCGGGCCTCGTCGGGCGTGTCCGCCAGCTCGATCCCGCCGGCCTTGCCGCGGCCCCCGACCCGTACCTGGGCCTTTATTGCGACCGGCAGGCCGATCCGCTTGACGGCGGCGCTTACCTCCTCGACGGTCGTCGCGAGTTCGGACTCCGGCACCGTGAGTCCCGCCTCCGCGAAGACCTCCTTCGCCTGGTACTCGTGGAGTTTCATCGCCCCCGTGTTCCCGGGCCGGGATGGTAGGGGTTCCGGTCCCGCGAGCGTGTGGATGGTGGGCAGGGGGAGAGGGTGGGTGTGGAGGACGCCTCGACGCCCCGTTCTGATCCGCTGCTCTCGAACGCTGTCGCTGCTGTGAGGGCCCAGAAAGCCCCCGCCCCGGTGCTCTCAAACGTCGACGCTACTGCCGAGACCGCCCAGAAAGCCCCCGCCCCGGTGCGGTCGCGCGCCTCGCTGCGCTCCTCGCTCACTTCGTTCGCTGTGGTGCTTACTTCGGCGTACTTCCCGCACCGCGGCGGCCCCTTTCAGTCCCGCCCGCCGCGACCGCCGCCTCAGACCTCCCCAGCCTCCTCGTTCGCTCCCTGCGGTCGCTCACTCGTCCCTCGCGCGT
>CAYODS010000117.1:6041-9040 GCA_964402765.1 uncultured Halobacteriales archaeon | reverse complement strand
CGCGTACCCGCACCTCTCGCTGTACGACAAGTTCCGCCTGGCGATGCTGCTGTTCGAGGTGGACGTCCGCGGCGGCGTCCCCTCGTTCGACACCTACGACGACCTCGCGGACTTCGAGGACGTGCCCATCCGCGACTTTCTCGTCGAGCACACCACCGAGGGCGTCTACCGGAACTTCTGGGAGCCACTGCTGGACGCGAAGTTCGGCTCCCGCAAGGAGGACGTGTCGGCGGCGTGGCTCCTGGGCCGGGTGAAGTTCCGCGGCGAGCGCGACCTGTTGCGCGGGGAGATACTGGGCTACTTCGACGGCGGCTTCCACCGGCTCATCGAGGCGCTGATAACGGCCGTGGGCCGCGAGAACGTCGTCACCGGCGCCCGCGTCACCGACCTCGCGGTCGCGGACGGCACGGTGAGCGAACTCACCGTCGAGCGGTCGAGGACCGCCGCCGAGCCGTCGGTCCCGGACGGCGGCTCGACCCCTGGGGACGGGGACGAGACGGCCACCCGCGAGACACACGACGTGGAGGCGGCGGTCGTGGCGGCGATGCCGACCGTCCTGGAGTCGCTGACGGGGTACGAGTGCGACATCGACTTCCAGGGCTCGGTGGTGTCGGTGTTCGGCCTGGAGGAACCGCTGACGGACACCTACTGGCTGAACGTCGCCGACGACGCCCCGTTCGGCGCGCTCATCGAGCACACCAACTTCGTCCCGCCGGAGCGGTACGGCGGCGAGCACCTCCTGTACGCCGCCAGCTACGTCCAGGACCCCACGGAGCCGCTGTGGCAGGCCGACGACGAGGCGGTCGAGCGCCGCTACACCGAGGGGATCGCCGACATGTTCCCCGGGTTCGACCCCGACTCCGTGCGGTGGGTGGAGACCGCCCGCAACCCCCGCACCGCGCCGGTGTACGAGCGGGGCTACCTCGACATGGTGATCCCCTACGAGGTGAGCGACGTGGCGGACGGACTCTACTACGCCGGGATGGCCTCCCGCGCACAGTACCCCGAGCGGTCGCTCAACGGCGGGATCGTCGCCGGGTTCGAGTGCGCCGACCGCATCGCCGGCGTCGAGTGAGTCAGGGCCAGTCCTCGCGGTCGTCCTCGTCGTCGTCGCCGCCGGTACCGGGGTCGCCGAGGTCCCAGTCGGCGGCCTCGGCGGCCCCCTCGAGGGGGACGTACTCCCACCCGACGACGGCGGCGAGGGACTCGTCATCGGCCAGCGGCGAGACGAGGACGTGCCGGTCGGTGTCGAACTGCCCGCGGACGTTCTCCAAGCTCTCGCGTTTGCCCTGCGGGCCGGAGAAGAAGTCCTGGCGGATGCGGTGGGTGCGGGTGAAGTTGGTGACGACGTAGGTGGGTTCGCCGCTGACGACGCCGACGTACTCGCTCCACCGCCGGGCGCCGTCGAACACGCCGCCGGGGTCCGCGAGTCGCTGCAGCGCGGCGAGTTCGAAGGCGAGTGTCATGTCCGTGGAGCCGCCGCCGTCCATACGCGCCGTCGGGGAGAGACGGGCAAAACGGCTTCGTTCCCGGTCAGTCGTCGGCCTCGGCCTCGACCTGCGGGGCGGCGTCGATGTCCTCGACGTCGACGCTCTCGGCGAGCAGTTCCTCGCGGTGGTCGGCGACGACGCGTTCCTCGCGCATCAACTGCTTCAGCGTGGTCTGGGGGGCGAGGTCGCCGATGAGCACGCCGCCGACGATCTGGCCTTTCTTCAGGGCGATGCGGCGCCACTCCGTCTCCGAGTAGGTGCGCTCGAAGTGCTGGTCGCCCTCGGTCGGGTGGCCAAAGGAGAGAAACGGGAAGTCGAAATGGGTGATCGAGTACGAGGACACCCAGCGGAACGGCTCCCGTTCGTCGTCGGCGGCCATGTTGAGGGCGGCGACCCGGCCCTGCTCCTTCGCCGAGCCCCAGGAGCCGTTCTGTGCGCGCTCGCCGATGATGGTGTCCCGAAAGCGGGTGAGGTCACCGGCTGCGTACACGTCCTCGGCGGTCGTCTGCATGTACTCGTCGACGATCACGCCGCCGTCGTGGTCGATCCCGCTCTCTCGCAGGAACTCCGTGTTCATGTCCAGGCCGATTGCGACGCCGGCGAACTCCGCCTCGTAGCGGTCGCCGTCGGGGGCGACGGCGGCGGTGACGTGGCCGTCCTCGTCGACGTCGAAGCGGTCGACGCCGCTGTCGAAGACGGGGGTGACACCGCGCTCGCGCAGCGCGTCGTGGACGATCTCGGCGCCCTCCAGCGACAGCGCGTAGCGCCACCAGCGGTTGCCCCGCATGAGGTAGTGGCCGTCGAGTCCCTGGGCGCCACAGACGGCCGCCAGGTCAAGCCCCAGCAGCCCCGCCCCGACGACGACCCCGTTGTCTGCGCGCTCGGCGCTGTCCTTTATTCCGCGAGCGTCCTGGAACGTCCAGAAGTGGTGGATCCCCTCGGCGTCGCTGCCCTCGACCGGGAGTTGCCGGGGGGTGCCGCCCGTCGCGACGAGCAGTTTGTCGTAGTCGATGTCCTCGCCGTCGTACACGCGGACGGTCTTCGCGTCGGTGTCGACGCCGCTGACGTGGGTGTTCAGCGCGAGGTCGATGTCCCGCTCGGCGTACCAGTCGGTGTCGTGGATCGAGATCGGTGCCTCGGGGAGTTTCCCCTTGGCGAACTCCTTTATGAGGATGCGGTTGTAGAGGGCCTCCCCCTCGTCAGTGACGACCGTGATGTCGGACTCCGGGGCCTCCTCCCGGAGCGTCTCGGCGGCGGAACTCCCAGCAATTCCGTCGCCGATGATGACGAACGACTCGGTCATGTGCCCACTCCGTTACCGGCGTGGCCTCAACTACCTTTCGAGACGACGACGAGCTATCAACGACACGTAACGTTTCCTCCGCGACGGGGGCGAACGGTGGTGTCACCGGCACGTATCGGCGCCTGGGGTTCAGGTTCCGAAGCGCGGTGTCCCCGCCAGGCTGGCCGCCGCCAGTCCGGGGACGCCGGCGACGGCGGGGGGGCCGT
>CAYODS010000117.1:0-5941 GCA_964402765.1 uncultured Halobacteriales archaeon | reverse complement strand
CCGGCGCGTCCTGGGGTGCGGGCCGTCCGGCGCGTCCTGGGGTGCGGGCCGTCCGGCGCGTCCTGGGGTGCGGGCCGTCCGCGCTAGTCGCGTGCGCGCGGGCGCCTGTGCACGACCCGGACACCCCCGGAGAACCCTTTTTCACGGGGCCGTCCTCTCTCGTAGTATGACAGACGCTGACCTGTACGACAGTCCGGTACACGAGGGGGACCCGCCGGAGGTCGTCACCGACCTGCCGCCGAGTTCGAAGCTCGTGTACAAGACCCTGGCGTGGAACGGTCGACTGACCCAGCAGGAGATAATCGAGCGGTCGCTCCTGTCCGCCCGCACCGTCAGGGACGCCCTCTCCCGTCTGGAGGACCACGACGTCGTCGAGCGCGACGTCTACTACCGGGACGCCCGGCAGAACGTCTACGCACTCGCCGCTGACGAGCCCCGGGCGGAGCCGGAGCCGGGCACCGCCGCCGTCGAGTGACCGCCAGTCGGGGCGGCGCCTGACGCGGGGTTGAAGAGTCCCGAGACGCACGGTCGGGTATGAAGATCAGGCAGAACGTGCGCCACTGGGCCGCGAAGAAGGCGCTGACGGCGCCGGTGATCGGCCCGGTCGCGAACGACAGACTGGTCGACCTCCACACCCGCGTGTTCGTGGAGAAGGCCGACGAGGCCCACCGCGAACAGCGCCGCCCGCACCTGGCGGCCTTCTTCGACTGTACGATGGACACCTACGTGGCTGCCCTGGAGGCGGGTTACCCCGAGGCCGAGGCCCGCGAGATCACCCACGTCCAGGCGAACTTCGACTTCTACAACCACGGCTGGACCGAGATGATGGAGTTTCCCGCGGCGGAGGTCGAGGACCACTACGAGCGGTACCGCGAGTTCTTCCAGCGCCACGACATCACGATCGACGACCCGCTCGGTGATTTTCGCACCCGCGAGGTGCCCGCCGCCCCCTCGACCCCCGAACGGCTGGACGACCCCGAGCACCCTCACGCGGAGGGCGGGTTCGCAGACGACGTGTACGTCGAGGGACCGGACGGCAAGGTGGGGATCGGCGGCGGGGACGAACCCGACGAGGTCGACCCCGCGGAGGCACCCGGTCTGGACGAGGAGACCGTCGAGGACGCCGACGCCGACGCCGGCACCGGCGACTGAGCCGGGGGCGGTCAGTTCCGCGCCAGCCGGACCAGCGCGTCGCTGCCGCCCTCGGTGATCGGGTCGCCGTGGCCGGGGGCGGCGACGGCGAACTCGGGGGTTCGAGAGGCCAGCGTGCGGACGCTCTCGCGGACGGCGTCGGTGTCGTGGCTGAGGTACCACGGCGAGTGCTGCAGTCGCCTGCCCTTCGCGCGGACGAGGTCACCCAGCACGCCGACGTCGCGCTCGCTGCTGACGAAGGCCATGTGTCCCTGCGTGTGGCCGGGAGTGTGGTAGGCGGTGAAACTCGCGATCTCCTCGCCGTCGATGATGCGGCGCACCTCCAGATCGGGCACCGAGAGCAGCGGCCGGGTCACCCGCTGGACGAATCCCTTCACGTTGAGCAGTCCCGGCTTCTCCGTGCCGGTGAGGTGGCTGGCGTCCGGCTCACGGACGTGGACTGGGGCGTCGAGATCCGGCGTCAACTCGGCGAGGCCGCCGACGTGGTCGAGATCGTAGTGTGTGACCAGCACGCGGTCCACGTCGACGATGTCGTTAGCCGTCTCGCTCACCTCCTCGACCAGCTCCTCGGCCGACCCCGGCGTGCCCGCGTCGAACAGGAGCAGTTCGCGGTCCTCGACGAGGTACGCGCTCGCCGGGCTCAGTTCCAACTGCCAGACGTGCTCGGCCAACTCTCTCGCCATCGCCGGCCCTTCAGCCGCCGCCCCCATCAATCCTGCCGCACACCCCCGGCACGCGCACGACGGTGGAGACCGCGACGGTTTTGAGCCTCGGCCGTCCACCTGGAACTATGTCCGACCCTGAGATCGAGGTCGAGACCGAGGTGGAGGTAGAGGTCGACGGCGACGAACTGGAGATCGAACTCGGCGACTCCCGGGAAGCCGAGGCCGAACTCGACGCCGACGGCGTCGAGATCGAGGTCGAGGTCGAGGTCACCGTCGAGGGCGAGGCCGAAGACGACGAGACCGAGGCCGAGGCAGACGGGGACGACGAGGACGACGGGGCCGAACACGACGAGACGAATGAGGCAGAGGCAGACGGGGACGACGAGGACGACGAGGCCGAGCACGAAGAGACCGAGGCCGAAGACGACGAGACGGACGAGGCAGAGGACGAGGACTGACCGCGGAGAGCGCGGTCCTTTTATCTGTCGCGCGCCCAGTGTGGGTATGTCCGAGCCCCGCGTCCCCGGGAGCGACTCGGAGGTGACACTTCCCTGTGGCGAGCAGGTCGGTCCCGGCCGTGTCGACATGGGGATGCGGGAACTGTCCTGTGACTGTGGCGCCACGCACGCCGTGGTGACGGACGTGCACCCGCCGAGTCGGTTCGTCCCCGAGGCGATGGTCCGGGACCTGCGGGCCGTCGTGGAGACAGAGGACGAGTTCGAGCAGTTCGGCACCCCCCACCTGCTCGGGATGGTCACCGAGGAGTTCCCCGACGAGGTGGTCAGCCTGGACGTCGCGGACGACGGCACCGTCGGCTACGCCATGCTGTGGGTGACCGCCTTCGACGCTCGCCGGCTCCACGAGATCGTGGTCGAACTCGTTCTGGAGATGATGGACCACGCCCTGAGCCACGCCGACGACGACGCCGCCCGCGAGCAGTTCCGCGAGCAACTGGCCGCCTTCGACGCCGCCACGTTCGTCGACCGCTACCGGGAGGAGCGGGAGTTCCGTGACGAGTACGACGATCCCGCCTGATCACTGCCGGCGTATGACACACCTCCGACGGCCGCCGGCCACGAGTCAGACGAGAGACCGCCCGACGGCGCCCAGACGGTGCGAGATCGGCCGAGAGAGACCGTAAGACGCGAGTCTGACGGTATTTTATGCTTGTCGGTATCCTGTAACCGTGTATGCGAACCCGGCGCGGCGAGTTCGAGCGGATAAAGTCGGTGCTCGAGGAGGCCGAGGCCGACGGGCCGCTCACCGCCCGCGAGATACTCGAGGTGCTGGAGGACCACGGCGAGGAGTTCGACAGCGCCCACCGCGTCGCCACCGTCCTCGGGCGCTGGGCCGAGACCGACGAGGTCGACATCATCCAGGACCACCCGTACCGCTACCGCCTCAACGGGAGCGGCGCCTGAGGCCGCCGGCCACTCCTCCACCCGCGGACCCCGACCGCGGTCGGCTCCTGGCGTCGCCGATCCTCCCCGCAGCGGTACCCGTGGTCGACCGCGAGCCGACCGCACGCCAGGTCACGAACCTCTCGACCGCCGTCGCCGGTCGCACGTGTCGCGGTTTCGAATTTCGAAACTCAACTGTGCGAGTCGCAGATTGTCGCCGGATTTATTGCGATGTGCGAACTGGACGCGGTAGATGAGCGATCCTGACCGCGGCGAGGGCGGCGACAGGGTGACGGGACCGGCGACCGGCGAGACCGGCACCGGGGACGCCACGGCGGCCCGGGGCGAGGCGGACGGCGCGGGCGGCGCGGGCGAGGGCCGGACGATCCTGCTGGTCGGCAGCGGTCCCATCCAGATCGGCCAGGCGGCGGAGTTCGACTACTCCGGAGCGCAGGCCTGTCGTGCGCTGCAGGAGGAAGGTGCCGAGGTCGTGCTGGTGAACTCCAACCCGGCGACGATCATGACCGACCCGGAGACGGCCGACCGCGTGTACGTCGAGCCGATCACCCCCGACGCGATAGAGGCGGTGATCGAGCGCGAGGAGCCCGACGGCGTCATCGCCGGACTCGGCGGGCAGACGGGGCTGAACGTCACCGCCGAACTCGCCGAGCGGGGCGTTCTCGAGGAGTACGGCGTCGAGGTGATGGGGACGCCACTGGAGACGATCTACGCCACCGAGGACCGCGAGCGGTTTCGCGAGCGGATGACGGAGTTGGGCGAACCGGTCGCTCGCTCGCGGACGATCGAGTCCGTCGAGGAAGTCGAGGGCGCCGTCGAGGCGGTGGGCGGCCTGCCGGTGGTGATGCGGACCACCTACACGCTCGGCGGCTCGGGCAGCGGCGTCGTCGAGGACATGGCGACGCTGCGCGAGCGCGTTCGCCGCGGGCTCCGTCTGTCGCGGGACGACCGTGTGATGATCACGGAGTCGATCGCCGGGTGGATCGAACTGGAGTACGAGGTGATGCGGGACGCCGACGACTCCTGTGTGGTCGTCTGCAACATGGAGAACCTCGACCCGATGGGGATCCACACGGGCGAGTCCGTCGTCGTCACCCCCTCGCAGGTGATCCCCGACCGCGGTCACCAGGCGATGCGCTCGACCGCCATCGAGGTGATCCGCGAGCTGGGCATCCACGGCGGCTGCAACATCCAGTTCGCCTGGCGCGACGACGGCACTCCTGAGGGTGAGTACCGCGTGGTCGAGGTGAACCCGCGTGTATCGCGTTCCTCCGCCCTCGCGTCGAAGGCGACGGGCTACCCCATCGCCCGCGTCACCGCGAAGGTCGCGCTGGGCCGGCGACTCCACGAGATAGAGAACGAGATCACGGGCCAGACCACCGCGGCGTTCGAACCCGCCATCGACTACGTCGTCACGAAGGTGCCCCGCTGGCCGATCGACAAGTTCCCCGAGGTCGAGTTCGAGCTGGGGACGGCGATGAAGTCAACCGGCGAGGCGATGGCGATCGGCCGGACCTTCGAGGAGTCACTGCTGAAGGCGCTGCGCTCGACCGAGTACGAGCCCGCGGTCGACCTCGCGGGCCTGGACGACGCCGAACTCCGCGAGCAGTACCTCGCCCGTCCGACGCCGGACCGACCGTTCGCCGTCCTCGAGGCGTTCGACCGCGGATTCGGCGTCGAGGCGGTGCGCACCCTCACCGGCATTCGGGAGTGGTACCTGGAGCGGTTCCGCGCCGTCGCAGAGGCTGCCCGCGAGGCCGACCACGACCCAGCGCGGGCCGCCGCCGTCGGGTTCACCAACGACGAGGTGGTCGCGCTGGCGGGCGCGGCCCACGAGCGTCGCGAGGAGACGGGCCGGGAACCCGCCGCCGCCGCGCCGGCCGCCGGGGCGAGCGACGCCGACGGGGCCGCGGCGGCGCCCGACACCCCGCCGACCCGCGCGGACGTCGACCGGACCGCCCCCGACCGCGTCTTCCGGCAGGTCGACACCTGTGCCGGGGAGTTCGCCGCCTCGACGCCGTACTACTACTCCGCCCGCGACCCCAGCGGCCGGGCGCGGGACGAACTCCAGGTCGACACCGACGCCGACTCGGTGGTGATCGTCGGCGGCGGCCCGATCCGCATCGGCCAGGGCGTGGAGTTCGACTACTGCACGGTCCACGCCGTGCGGGCGTTGCGCGAGGCGGGCGTGGAGGTCCACGTCGTCAACAACAACCCCGAGACGGTGTCGACGGACTACGACACCTCGGACGGCCTGTTCTTCGAGCCGATCACCGCCGAGGAGGTCGCCGACGTGGTCGCCGCGACGGAGGCGGACGGCGTGATGGTACAGTTCGGCGGCCAGACCTCCGTCGACGTGGCCGCACCGCTGCGCGAGGAACTCGACAGACGCGACCTCGATTGCGCGATCATGGGAACGTCGGTCGAGGCGACCGACCTCGCGGAGGACCGCGACCGGTTCAACCGCCTGCTGGCCGACCGGGGGATCGCCCAGCCGGCGGGTGGCACCGCGACCAGCGAGTCCGGGGCGCTCGAGCTGGCCCGCGAGGTGGGGTACCCGGTGCTCGTGCGGCCCTCCTACGTGCTGGGCGGGCGGGCGATGGCCGTGGTGCACGACGACGCCGAGTTGCGCTCGTACCTCGAAGAGGCGATCCGGGTGAGCCCCGACACGCCCGTCCTCGTCGACGAGTACCTCGCGGGCGCGGT
>CAYODS010000116.1:0-9235 GCA_964402765.1 uncultured Halobacteriales archaeon | reverse complement strand
GGCTACGGCGTGGCCTACATGCACGACGAGACCGACACGCTGGAACGCCACGAGATCGTCCGGCAGTTGCGCCTGGGGGAGATCGACGTGCTGATCGGCGTCAACCTGCTGCGGGAGGGGCTGGACATCCCCGAGGTGTCGCTGGTGGCGATCCTGGACGCCGACCAGGAGGGGTTCCTGCGGTCGGAGACGATGCTGGTCCAGACGATGGGCCGGGCGGCCCGAAACGTCAACGGCGAGGTGGTGCTGTACGCCGACGACCCCTCCGACGCGATGGAGCGCGCCATCGCCGAGACCAACCGCCGCCGCCGCATCCAGCGCGAGTACAACGAGGAACACGGCCACGAGCCGACGACGATCGACAAGCCCGTCGGCGAGACCTCTCTGCCGGGTGCCGAGACCGACACCGGCGGCGTCGCCGACGCCGAGGCCGCGGACGCGGAGGAGGCCGCCCGCCTGATAGCGGACCTGGAGGAGCGCATGCAGGCGGCCGCGGACAACCTGGAGTTCGAACTCGCCGCCGACATCCGCGACCGGATCCGCACGCTGCGCCAGGAACACGACGTCGACGGCGGCGTCGACCCACACGACGGCGTCGCACCGGAAGACGAGTTCTGACCTGACGCCGGTTCCGGTTACTTCTTCTCCGTCTCTGTCTCGGTCTCCGTCTCCGCGTCCGTCTCGCTCCCGCTTTCGTCTCCGCTTCCCTCGTCGGGGGTCGCCTCCCACATGTCACCGAGCGTCTCGTCGTCCTCCGAGGGGCTCTCCCAGTCGACGTTCTCGGCGTCGGGGTCGCCCTCGCCCGTCCGCTCCGTCGTCGTGTCACTCGCGTCCTCGCGGCCGGTCTCGACCTCCACGTCCGGCACGACGTCCTCGACCGCCGAGCGTGCCTCCTCCGTCGCGGACTCGACCGCCTCGGTCGCGGCCCCCGCGTCGACGGCGTCGTCCCCGGTCTCGGCGTCGGCGTCCTGTATGGTCTCGTTCTCGGCGACGTTGTCGTCGGCGTCCTGAATTGTCTCGTTCTCGGCGACGTTGTCGTCGGCCTCTTCGATGGTCTCGCTCTCGGCGACGTTGTCGTCGGCCTGGGCGATCGTCTCCGACTCCGCGACGTTGTCGTCGGCGTCCGCGAGCACCTCACTCTCTGCGACGTTGTCGTCGGCCTGGGCGATCACTTCACTCTCTGCGACGTTGTCGTCGGCCTCACGGATGGCCTCGATCTCGGCGTCGGCCGCCGCGATGGCGTCAGTGTCACTCTGTCTGTCCCCGTCGACCTGGATGCCGTCTGCGAGTTCCTCGATGTCGTCCAGGCCGAGCATCTCCTGGGTCTCGGCGTCGAAGTCCTTGCTCTCGAGTTGCTGGCCGTCGCCGGCGACGTTGCTGCCGGTGAGGTGCTTGCCGTACCGACCGAGCAGGGAGGACACCTCCTGGGGCAGGACGTAGGTGGTGGAGTCGGCCTGGCCGATCGACTCCAGGGTCTCCATGCCCTTGTCGATGACCGCCCGCTCGCCCATGGACTCGGCGGCCTTCGCCCGCAGCACCGTCGAAACGGCGTCACCCTGGGCCTCGAGGATCTGGGCCTGCTTCTCACCCTGGGCCTCGATGATGTTGGACTGCTTGTCACCCTCGGCCTTCTCGATGGCGGAGCGACGCTCACCCTGGGCCTCGAGGATCATCGCCCGGCGGCGACGCTCGGCGGCGGTCTGTTGCTCCATGGCGTTGAGCACGTCCGTCGAGGGGGTGATCTCCCGGACCTCGACGCTTTCGACGCGGATCCCCCACTCGTCGGTCGGGCCGGCGAGTTCCTCGCGAATGCGCTGGTTGATCTCGCGACGGCGACTCAGGGTGTCGTCCAGTTCCATGTCGCCGAGCACCGCCCGCAGGGTGGTCTGGGCGAGGTTGGAGACGGCACGCTCGTACTCCTCGACTTCGAGAAACGCCCGCTCGGCGTTCATCACGCGGATGTACACGACGGCGTTGGCGACGACCGGTGAGTTGTCCCGGGTGATGGCCTCCTGCTTCGGCACGTCAAGCGTCTGCGTGCGGAGGTCGAAGGTGGTCGTGTCCGAGACAAAGGGCGGGACGAAGTTCAGCCCCGGCCCCACGAGTCCGCGGTAGTCCCCGAGCACGGTCAACGCCCGGGTCTCGTAGGCCTCGACGATCTCGACCGAACTGGCGACCACAAGAAGCGCCAGTCCCAGCAACACCGTGCTGACCACCGGGCCGACGGCGGTCCCAAGCGCCACCCCGAGCACGGCGGCCACCACCCCGAGAAGGCCGACGCCGATGCTGACCCGCCGCCAGATACCCTGGTCGGCCTCCAGCGGGGAGTCCCCCCTCTCGGGGCCCTCGCCTCCGCTGCCACTCATACGCACCGGTCAGTGTGCCAGCAATTTAACCGTTCCGCGTACCCCCACCGCCGTCTCGCCCTCACTCGCCGGTGTGTGTCGGTCCCGTGCTGGTCTCGGACTCGTGGTCCCGCCCGGTGTCGTCGCCAGACCCGCGACGCGTCTCCGGGGCGCCGCCGTCGGCGCTGGTGCGGGGGCGGGACCCGCTCGCGTCGGCGTCGGGCCCCGTCTCGCTCCCCTCGCGGTCGGGGTCGCCCGGGTCGGTCTCGACCACCCGGTCGTCCGCCCGGTGGTGGCCGACGACCTCCTCGAGCAGCAGCGCCTCGGGGTCGGTCGGGTCGTACCGCCTGTCGATCACCTCGCGGGCGCCCGCGAGGTCCCCGCCGAGCGCCCGGCGACGCACCTCGACGTAGGCCCCGAAGAAGGCGCTCTCGTCGCCGCCACCGTCGTCGGCGAGACTCGGCGCCCCCGCCAGGTCCACCCCGAGTTCGGCCTCGATCTCGGTCCGCAGTTCCCGGTACGAGAAGTTCGTCGGCTCGTGGTCCGGGTCCAGCAGGTCCAGTAGCAACTCGGAGGACACCCTGTGGAACTCCGAGCGGGACTCGAACAGCTCCGAGTCGTCGACGGCCTCGCGGATCCGGTCGACCAGCCCGTCCGGGAACCGGACCGTCTCCTTCGTCATGGTCTCCCGGTTGTGTGACCGGGCACTTAGAACGTGGCGGTCCGCCCGGCCGCGACCGCCGCCGCGTGCCTCGCCGTTTTGAATACTGTCAACACTGCCGTTAATTTAATTAAGAACCAAGGCGAACTTGGCGGTGATGAGTGATGCGTTCGACGCGGTGGTCCACGAAGGGGTGACCCAGCGGCGTCGCGAGGCGCTGCGGGCCGCGCTCGCCGAGCGGGGGCTCAGCGAGGCGGAACTGTGCGAGGTCGAGCCGTACGTCGACTACGTCGCGCGCCAGGCGGGGACGCCATGGCTACTCCTGCTTCTGTTCGTCCCGGCGCTGCTCGCGGGGACGGTCGCGCTCTCGGTCACGCCCGGCTCCGGCGTCGGCGTGGCCCTGACCGGGGGCTGCCTGCTCGTCGTCGGCGCGGTCACGGCCCGCTACGCGCGACGGTGCCGCCGGGCGCGGCGACTCCGCCGGGAACTGCTCGCGGACCCGGAGCCGTTCGTCGACGGCGACCGCCCGCGACACCTGGTCGCCTGAGTCAGAGTCGTCGTCGGATGCGCTCGGCGGTCGTCTCGCCGACGCCGTCGACGGCGGTGAGTTCCTGGCGCGAGGCCTCGCGCACCCCCTCGACGCCGCCGAACCGCCGTAGGAGTTTCCTCCGCGTCGCCGGGCCGACGCCGGGGACGTCGTCAAGCGCGGTCGAAACCTCGTCACGAACGGTGCGGTGGTAGTCCACCGCGAAGCGGTGAGCCTCGTCGCGCACCCGCCGCAGCAGTCGCGTCGCCGGGGCGTCGCGGTCCCACCCCAGTGGCCCGTCCGGGTCGAGCACGCGGTCGGAGTCGCGGTCCTCGCCCTTCGCGACGCCGACCAGCGGGCACTCCCAGCCCGCCGTCTCTACAGCGGTGCGGGCCGCCCGCAGTTGCTCGCGGCCGCCGTCGACCACGAGCAGGTCCGGGTCCGGGCGGTCGTCCCGGCCCTCGACGGCGCGCTCGGCCCGCCACCGGACCAGCGCCCGCATCGACTCCGGATCGTCGTCGCCGTCGGGCAACTTCTTGCGGCGGTAGTCGGCCTTCCGGGGGTCGCCGTCGACGAAGGTCACGTCGCTGCCGACGACGTCGGTGCCGCCGGTGTGGCTCACGTCGACCCCCTCGATCCGGTCGACCGGGTGGCCGAGACGGTCCGCGAGCGCCCCGACGCCGTCGGTCGAGCGGCCCCGACGGGCGTTCTTCGTCGCCAACTCGACCAGCCGCCCGCGACGGCCGGCGCCGGCGGCGTCCAGCTCGACGCCCTCGCCCGCCAGCCACTCGCGGAGGTCGTCGTCCTCGACGGGCACCGGGGTGAGGACGGCGTCGGGCAGCGCCCGCTCGGCGTAGAACTGCGGGAGAAAGGCCTCCAGGGCGGCGACGCGACCGCGGTCGTCCCGCTCGACGCCGGTGAGCCGGTGGCGGTCACGGTCCACGAGTTGCCCGTCCTCGGCGCGCAGGCGGGCGACGGTCGCCTCGTCGCCGTCGACGGCCACCCCGAGTACGTCCACCCGGCGGTCGTCGTCGACGCTCGCCCCGGCCCGTCGCGCGTCGACCACGCCCTCGTCGCCGCCGTGAAACGCCTCGACGGCCTCCAGGCGGTCCCGGAGGTTCGCCGCCCGCTCGAACTGCTCGTCCTGGGCGGCGTCCTCCATCGCCCGCCGCAGCGGCACCGCCAGGGCGTCCGTCTCGCCGCCGAGAAAGCGCCGCACCGACTCGACGTCCTCGGCGTACCCCTCGACGGTGATCTCGCCGGTGCACGGCGCCGTACACAGGCCCATCTCGTGGTCGAGACACGGCCGGTCGCGGCCGCTGTACTTGTGCTCCGAGCAGCCCCGCAGGCCGTACTCCGACCGCAGGGCGTGGACGACGGTCTCGACCCGGCCGACGCTGGTGTACGGGCCGAACACCTCGGCGTCGGGGTCCGGATCGCGGGTCACCTCGATCCGGGGGACCTCGTGTGCGGTGAGCTGGACCATCGGGTAGGACTTGTCGTCGGTCAGGCGGACGTTGTACCGGGGGGCGTGGCGCTTGATCAGGTTCGCCTCCAGCAGGAGTGCCTGCGTCTCGGTGTCGGTGACGGTCACCTCGACCTCGTCGGCGGCCTCGACCATGCGGGCGATCCGCTCGCTGCGTGGCTGGGCGTAGGCCGGCACCCGGTCGCGCAGGTCGACGGCCTTGCCGACGTACAGCGTCGTCCCGTCGGCGCGGAACTGGTAGACGCCCGGCTCCCGGGGCAGTTCGCGGGCGTGCTCCCTGACCGTCCCCGCGTCCATCGCTCCCCGGTCGACGCCCCAGGGGCTTGTGCCTCTCGACTCCGGTCAGGCCGTGCTCCACTCCGGCGATGACTCGCCCGCCTCGCCGGTCGGCAGGTCGAGCGCCACCCGGAGCCGCTCGACGGCTCCGTTCGGGTCCTCCACCATCGCGGTCGGCAGGTCGATGTCGTCCTCGCCGGCCACGCCCACCGACAGCACCGACTGCCGCGAGCGGTAGTAGGCGACGGCGTGGTACACCGCGGGCAGCGTGAACAGCACTCCCAGCGCGACGATCGCGTCGTCCACGAGCGCGAGCCAGGTCGCCACCTGCTCGATGATCCCACCGACGCCCAGCGAGGACGCCCCCGGCCCGGTCGAGACGCCACCCAGCAGGCCGTCCGTGTCGACGATCAGGCCGGCGGCCACCGTCCCCAGCCCGATCAGCAGGTACAGCAGGCCGTTCTTCACGTGCCCGAACTCGCTGCGGACCCGCAGCCCGACGCTCTCGACGTTCGGGCGCTCGACGTGCCGGTAGTTCTTCCCCCCGCCCGTCGGCGTGAACGCCAGCAGCCGCCGGTCCGTGACCACCAGCTTGTCCGCCCCCACGTCGAGTTCCCGCTCGACGAGTTCACCGTCCTCGAGGAGGTCCTGGACGCTGCGCTGCACACCTCCAGTTGGCTCCCCGGTTAAAAAATGGCTTCGCCCGTGTTTGTTTGATCGAGACAGTACGGGATTAAAAGTAATTATTTGATTCACTGGCCGGGCAGTAGTTTAATTATTATGGACACTCGACGTTGGTTAGCCTCAGACGAGCGCTGGGTGATCGGGATGACGGGAGACAAACTACGCGACGGCGAGGTGACGAACGAGACAAGAGGGGACGACGGCGGGGTCGGTCCCGGCGTCGACCGCCGCGATTTCCTGCGGTCCGCGCTGGCGGTTGGTGGTGGCAGCGCGCTCGCGACCGTCGGAGGGCTCGCGGGGGTGCCCGACAGGGTCGACGCCGAGGAGGTCGACCTGACCTCCGGGCCGGTCGGCTACGCCGAGCGGTCCAACCGGCAACACGCCTGGGACGACTACGAGGAGTCACTCCCACGGGGGGCGACCAAGCCGCCGAACCACCACCTGCTGTTGCACGTCGACTACCGCGGCAGCGGTGAGCCGACCCCCGAGGACCGCATCGAGGCCGAACGCGCCTTCCGTGCGCTGGAGAACGCCTTCGGCTGGGGCAACGACGGACTGCTGTTCACGGTGGGGTACTCGCCGGCGTACTTCGACCGCTTCCGTGACGACGGCGAGGTGGTGATGCCCGCCGGTCTCGACCCCGAGAACGGCGGCCTGGGGGCGAAGCAGGGGCTCGTCCGTCCGGGCCCGCTGGTCGACGCCACCGCCGCCCCTCACGAGGATCCGGGCGAGATCGCCGCCGATTCCTACGACGCCGTGATCCATCTCGCGAGCGACCGGGCGGCGTACCTCCTGTACGCCGAGGAGGCGCTGTGGGGCGACAACCCGTACCTGTATCTCTCCTCGGATCTCGACGGCGTGTTCACGAAACCGGAGTCGTTCCCAGCCCGCCGGGTGGGCTTTATCGGCCACGACAACATCGAGTCGATGGACGAGTTCGACCAGGTGAGCACCGGCGAGGGGCCCGACGGCGTCTACCCCGAGGCGGTGCCCGACGAGAACCAGTACGCAGACGACCCCGCCGCGGACGGCGACCACCCTCAAGCGGAGCTGTCGATGGGGTTCAACGACCTGTACGAGAACAGCAACCCCAAAGAGACAAACGCCACCATCCTCGAGGATCAGAATCTCGTCGAGCCAAAGCCGCCGGGAATGTTCGCACAGGGGTCGATCATGCACGTCTCCCACCTCGACATCAACATCGAGGACTGGTACGGGAACAACGATCTTGAGGAGCGTCGCGCCCAGATGTTCAGCCCACACCACGACGCCCAGAACATGGGCGTCACGGGCGAGAACCTCGGTAACTCGAACGCCCCTGGCGACCAGCCAATGCGGGACCTCACCGCCGACACCGACGTCGCCCGGTCGGCGCCCGACGACGCCGTCTCGAAGGGCGCCGTCGGCCACGTCCAGAAGTGCGCCCGCGCGCGGTTCGACCTCGAGTCTCGCATCACGGACGACGGTGTCGACACCTACCGGGCGCTTGACCGCTACGACGCCGCCACCGAGCGCGCGGACTCGCTGCCCGGGCACGACGGCGTCCAGGACAGCGAACAGGTCGTCCTGCGGCGGGACTTCGACGCCGCCACCGGCGGCCAGGCGGGCAACAACTTCGTCGCGCTGATGCGGTTCAACCCCTACATGGCGTACCTCCGGGCGGCGATGAACGGCGGGAAGTTCGACACCTCCGCGTTCGGTCTCGACCCCGACGGCGACGGGTTCGTCCACGACAGCGTCATCGACGACGTCACCGGCGACGACAAGGCCGGCTTCGTTAACGACGACGGCAAGGGCAACAACGACAACGGGATCGTTCGCTACCTGACGACCAACCGGCGGGGCAACTACCTGGTGCCGCCGCTGACCGAGCGCGCGCTCCCGTCGGCCAGCGCCCGCCAGGTCGACGTCACCGTCGAGGAGACGACCGTCACGAAGTTGAGTCTGTTCAAGGGGTTTTACCAGGTCGACCGGTACGCGGTCACGGTTCCCGGGATCGACCCCTACGAGGTGAACAACGTGCAGTTCGGGCTCTACCTCGACGTCAACCGGTTCCGTGGCGCCAGTCCGACCGCGGTCACGTCCGACGGTGATGGCAACCCCGTGTACCTGTTCGACCCCGACGACGTCGACCTCGCGCCGGACGCCCCCAACGGCCAGCGGGTGCTGTTCCGCGCCCAGGACACAGAGGGCGTCCCCGTCCGGGGCTACGACGACCTCGGCGGCGGGGGCGCGACCGCTACCCGGGACGCGACCAGCGACACGACCGAGGACGGGACCGACGACGAGGCGACCCCCGAGGTCGGCGACGGCGACGGCGACGGCGACGACGGGGAGAGCGACGGCGAGACCGACGACGATGTCGTCGCCCGCTTCTCCGGCACCCTCGACGCGGGCGAGTGGGCGACCCACTCGTACGAGACGGACGACCCGACGGAGTTCGTCGTCGAGCTCGACGCCGACGCGGACCACGACCTGTTCGTCACCTTCGACGGCACCACGCCCGGTCGGGCGAACGCCGACCGCCGCTCGCGCTCGGCCGGCGGCACGGAGACGATCACCGTCGAGGAGTCGCTCACCGACCTGGGGCTCGGCGTCCGTGCACTCCAGGGCGGCGAGTACGAACTCACGGTCCGGACCGACTGACCGGCGCCGCCGCACTCAACACCCTCGGCCCCGACGGGGCGGACGTGATCGACTCCGACGACGGGGACGGCGACGACGACACCGAGCGCGTCTGGCTCGTCGAGCGCTCCTACGACGACGGCGGCATGGTGACCCTGGTGTACGCCACCCCCGACGGCGAGCGCCAGTACCGCACGCAGTTCTCCGCGGCCTACATCGAGTCCCGCTCAGTGACCGCCGCCCGCGAGGTCGACGCCGGGGAACTCACCTCCACCGACGACGGCGATCGGGGACGGTACCGCCAGGAGGTCGACCGCGTGCGAGACCGGCACGACCCCGACGACGAGGTGTGACTTCGTCTCGTCGTTCGAGACGTCTCCGGTGACGCGGGGGTCGTAATCGCGCAGCATATCCTCGGCTCGGTGCTCTCAGTCGTCGGTGGTGCTGTGTAGGCCCAGAAAGCCCCCGTCCCGGCGCTCTCAGTCGTGACTGCTGCTGTGACGGCCCAGAAAGCCCCCGCCCCGGTGCGGGCGCGTCACTCGCTGCGGTCCTCGGTCGCTTCGCTCCCTGCGGTCCTTGCTTCGTGACGCGCCCGCACCGGGGCGGCCCCTTTCAGTCCCACCCACCGCGAC
>CAYODS010000115.1:0-9289 GCA_964402765.1 uncultured Halobacteriales archaeon | reverse complement strand
ATCTTCACCTCGTCGGCGGCGGGCGAGCCGATGCAGGTGAGGCGGACGTTCTTCTCCTCGACCTCCTCGTCCGAGAGGATCTGCTGCATATCCATGTCGATATCGCCCTGCTTGACGATGGCGGCACAGTTCGCACACGCCCCGGCCCGGCAGGAGAACGGCCAGTCGTACCCCTGTGCCTCGGCGGCTTCGAGGATGTACTCGCCCTGGTTCACGTCGAGGGAGCCGTAGTCCTCGCCGTCCAGCCCCGCGTCGGCGGCCTTCTGGAAGAGGTCGTCGTCGTCCATCGACCAGCCGTGGTCGTCCAGCACCTCGTAGTTCAGGTATTCTACGGTTGGCATCACTCCATGGTAGGACCTGCAAGTGCTTGAACCCTGTCACTCGCCCCGGCGACCCGCCGCCCTCACCCGTCAGACGACGGGGACGAACCGGAACAGCAGGAACGCCGCGACCGTCGCCACGAGGGGCACGACGTTCTGGAGGGCGATCACCCGCGCGGTCGTCGCCGGGTCGAACAGGTCCGCCGCGTCCGGGATGTCCTCGGCGCCCTCCTCGCCGATCCCGGGCACGTCGGCGGCCTCGGGCGCGGCCGCCCCGCTTGCTTCCGGCCCGCCCTCGCGGTCCGCCGCGGCCCCGGTCGACCTGGACCCCGTGGCGCCGTCGGCCGCTGGGGTCGGACCGGCGCCCTCGCCCTCCCCCTCGCCGGCGGTGGGGACGCCCTCGATGTCGGCGTCGGCGGCGAGTGCGCCGACGGTCACCCGTTCGGGTCCCTCGCCGCCGACGGCGTCGCCCACCGTCGTCGTCCGCGTCGCCCGCCCCCACCCGAGGCCGACGATGCTCATCGTCGCCACGATGACGAACGAGGCGGGGATACCGATCGCCGACAGGCCCGTGATGATGCTCGCGCTTATCACCTCGACAACGAGCGCCGCCAGCAGGGGCAGTTCGGTGAGTTCGTTGCCCATCGTGTCGAGCGTGCGACGGGCGATCGTGAACGCCCCCAGGCCGATCGCCGCGCCGCCGAGCAGTACCCCCTCGCTCGCCGTCAGTGACCCCTGGCCGACGAGCGGCGCGACCGCGTTCGCCACGTTCGACGCCCCAGCCGAGAACGCCATGTAACAGCCCACCACGACGACGGCGACGGTGCCCAGGAACTCGGCGCGGGTGGTGTTCGGCCCCAGAGCGGGCGCGGGCACCCCGCGCCACCGGCCCAGCGCCAGCAGTGCCCCCTCGCTGCGGGAGACGGTGAACCGCGCCACCAGCCGCGGGTAGACGTACCGGCCCACGAGGCCGGACACCCAGAAGGCGACGATCGGCGCGACCAGCCACCAGACGACGATCTCGCCCATCACGTCCCACTGCAGCGTGCCCGTCGCCAGGCCCAGCCCCGCGATCGCCCCCACCGCCGTCATCGAGGTGGAGGCGGGCACGCCCGCGACGTTCGACAGAAAGAGCGCGAACCCGATGAAAAAGAGCACGGCGATGCTTGCGGTCAGCGTGAACTGGGACTCGGGGACGACCTGCCCGCCGAGCGTCTCGATCACCCGCCGACCGACCGTCCACCCCCCGGCCAGCGCGAACACCGACATCAGCCCCGCGGCGGCGACCTTCGAGACGACGCCGCTCCCAACGGCGGGCCCGAACGCCACCCCCGTCGAGGACCCACCGATGTTGAACCCGACGAACACCGCGACCGCCAGACCGACGACCAGCAGGAGTTCGACCACAATCGTAGTTCCACGCAGCCCGATTTAAACCAGTCGGATCGCAAGCCCGCGGGGGGATGGCCCGGACACGGCGGGCTCCCGGCGCCCCGTGTCCCGATCAGTGCTGGCCGGCGGTCCGTCCCCGAGTGGCGCGAACGCCGTCACCGTGGCACCCGCCTCGCGGACGACGTGTTTACCCGTCCGCCCCGCCTCGTGCGGCCATGAGCGAGGTGTTTCCGGAGTTCGAGGTCGTCCCCGCGGTCGACGTGGAGGACGGCCAGGTGGTCCAGTTGGTCGGCGGTGAGCGCGGCACCGAGACCGGGTACGGCGACCCGGTCGACGCCGCCCGCCGCTGGGTCGACGAGGGGGCCGAGACGCTGCACCTCGTCGACCTCGACGGTGCCTTCGAGGGCGAGCGCCGCAACGCCGACGCCATCGCCGACGTGGTCGCGGCGACCGGCGACGAGGTGGCGGTCCAGGTCGGCGGCGGGATCCGCAGCGACGAGGACGCCCGCTCGCTGCTGGCGGCGGGGGTGGACCGCGTCGTGCTGGGCACCGCCGCCGTCGAGGAGCCCGCGATGGTCGAGCGCCTGGCCGCCGACCACCCCGACGGCGTCGTCGTCAGCCTCGACGCCAGCCAGGGGGAGGTCGTCGTCGAGGGGTGGACCCAGGGGACGGGGCTGGACCCCGCCGAGGCCGCCCGCCGGTACGCCGGCCTGGGTGCCGCCGCCGTCCTGTTCACCGACGTCGACCGCGAGGGCCGCATGGAGGGCGTCCGCGTCGAGGCGATCCGCCGTGTCGTGGCCGCGGCCGACGTGCCAGTCGTCGCCAGTGGCGGCGTCGCCACGGTCGAGGACGTCGTCGCGCTCGCGGACGCCGGCGCCGCCGCCGTCGTCGTCGGCACCGCACTGTACGAGGGACGGTTCACCCTGGCGGCGGCCCGCGAGGCGGTCTGAGCACCGGCCCGAGTTTTATTATCCACTCTCTCCCGGGTTGTGTCATGTTCGGGACGCTCCGGAACGGTGCGGTGGGTGGCGCGGTGGCGGCGGTGGCGGTGTACGTCGGGCTGTTGGTCGTCTTCTTCGTCTCCCCGCTGAGCGGCCTGCGCGCGCTCGGCAACCCGCTGTTGCTCGTGTACGCGCTGTTCTTCGACGCCCACAACCTGCTGTCCGCCGCGGGCGTCGTCGGGTCGAGCCTGTACACCCTCTCGCTGTCCAGCCTGACGACGCTGATCGCGCTCGCGCTGCCCCCGGTCGTGCTCGTCTTCCAGGGCCGGGACGCCGCCACCGAGACGGAGGACCCGGCGACGGCGGCGACCCAGGGCGCCGCGCTCGTCGTCGGCTACCTCCCGTTCGCGCTGCTCGGGGTGGTGCTCGTGTCCGACCTGATCACGCTGCCGGACGTCGTCGTCGCGGCGGTCGTCGCGCCGGTCGTCTACGGCGCCATCGGCGGCGCCACCGCCGCGCTCACCTGAGCGGGTCAGTACCCCTCGATCGCGACCCGCTCCTCGCCGGGGCCGACTCGCACCCGAGCGCCGACGGGCAGCGGCACCGTCGGGTGGGTGTGCCCGAAGTCCAGGTCGAACACGACCGGCGCCTCGGGGTTGTACTCCGCGAACGCCTCGGCGATCGCCTCGCGCTGGCGCTTTCGGTACCGCTCGCGCTCCTCGGCGGGCGGTTCGCGCTCGTGCGACCGGGTGATCGCCCGGCCGACGAGGACGGCGTCGAACAGGGCGAGCACGCCGCGCTCGCCGAGCGCCCGCAGTTGCCCGGCGACCGCCCCCGGGTGGATCAGTTCCTCGGAGGTCTCCAGCGCGAGCACCGTGCCCTCCAGGCGCTGCTCGCTCGGCAGGTACGACTCACGGAGGAACCACTGGTCGAGGATCTCCCAGCAGCCACCCCACACGCGGCCCTCGGCGGGGTCCTCGCCACCCGCGAACCGCCAGCCGGGGTTGTGCTCGGTCGCGCGGGGCTCGGCCAGCGCCTCGGGGCCCTCTGCCCACTCGTTCACCTCGTCGGTGAACCGCTCCGCCGGACGCAACGCCCCCACCAGCGGGTCCTCCTCGAAGAACGCCCGTCGGAGGTGCTCGCGCGTGTACTCGAACATCTCCCCGTCCATGGCGAACTCCGTCAGCAGCGAGCCGCCCTGGAAGGAGGGCACCCCGAGGTTCCAGAGGAGGAGTGCCAGGTTCGTGTTGTCGCTGTAGCCGAAGAACCGCGTCGGGTGCTCCCGCAGCACCGCCGCGTCGAGGTGGTCCAGCACGCGCACCTGGTCGTTGCCGCCGATCGTCGTCACGACGGCGGCGATCTCGGGGTCGCGAAACGCCCGCTCGAGATCGCGGGCCCGCTGCTCGGGGTGGTCGTACAGGTACTCGGCGTCCGCCGTCGCCGTGGGGTACTCCACCGGCTCGACGCCGAACTCGGCCAGTCGCTCCAGGCCCAACTCGTGGACGTACGGGAACTGCCGGAGGTTCGACGCCGGCGAGAGCACGGCGACGCGGTCGCCCTCCTCGACCGCCGGCGGCACCGTCCAGTCGGGGTCGGAGTCGGTCCACGCTCGCCCGTCGCTCGGGTCCTCCGGCCGGTCACCGGCCTCGCGCATGTCCGTGCCGACCCCGCCGCGGCTGATAAATCCACCCGGCGTGTGTCACCGTCTGACCCGCCGTCGTGTAACGTCGGGAAAGGACTTTGTACGGGGGGCGCCTACGACCGATCATGTCTCGGAAAGTGAAACTGCTGCTGCTCGTGGTGGTCGTACTGCTCGCGTACCGCACGCTCTCCAGCGAACCCGACGTCGAGGTCGAGTACGAGGTCGAGTGACGGGTCGAACGGTTTAGGCCCCGCCCCCTCCCACGGTGCGCATGACCGAGTTCGGCGTCGTCACCCGCAACGAGGAGGAACTCACCTGGCCCGAGTTCGACCACGGCTTCTACGAGGTGAAAGACGTCACCGGCCGCCAGACCGCCCCCACGAGCGACGGCGTCAACATGGTGTCCTGCTTCGGGGACAACGCCGCCGCCGACGCCGACCCCGACCTGGTCCCCGTCGACGACGAGGGCGAGCGTGCCACCCGCGAGCGCACCTACTTCGACTGGGCGTACGTCTGTCCCTCCCGCGAGCGGTACCGCGAGGGCCTCTTCGAGGTGATCGACGACTGCGTCGCCGAGAACGACGACCTCCGTCTTGACGACGTCGGGTTCCCCCGGGCGGAGTACTGTCACTGTGCGGTCTGCGAGGAGCGCTTCGCCGCAAGCGAGTACGACGACCGCCAGGAGTGGCGGGCCTCGGTGATCACCGACTTCGTCGCCGCGGCTACCGACCGCATCCCCGGGACGACGTACCTCACGCTGTACCCTGACCCGTACCCCGGGCACCTGTACGAGCGTGCCGGTCTCGATCTCGACACGCTGGCCGAGTACGTCGACGAGTTCGTCGTCCCGCTGTACGACACCGCCTACGGGACGACCTACTGGCTGGAGTCGATCGCCTCCGGGTTCGCGGACCTGCTGTCGGCACCGTTCAGCGTCGAACTGTACTGCGTGAACGTCGACGTGGACAACCTCCTGCACGCCGTCGAGGTGGCCGAGGCGTACACCGACACGGTGCTGTTCGGCTACCAGGCCGCCAACGCCCGGGGGGCGCTGCGCCGACGCCGTGCCGAACGGAGCGAGGCGGGCGAGACACACGCGCCGGACTGACTACGCAAGCGCCCACTCCCGCCAGGCGAGGAGGTCCGCGCGGTCGCGGGTGTCCTCGGGCAACTCCCCGAACCAGGCGGCGTCGACGATCTCGCCGTCGGGGTCCTCGACGCTCGGCTCGTGAGTCTCCGCCTCGGCGGCGAACACCGGGAGTACACCCCAGGTCTCGTAGCCGTCGCTGCGCACGTTCACCCGGGTCAGCAGCCCGAGGCCGTCGAACGACACCTCGACGCCGGCCTCCTCTGTGAGTTCTCGCCTTGCCGCCTCCTCGTAGGACTCGCCCGGGTCACAGATCCCGCCGGGCAGCACCCACTGGTCCACGACCGAGTCACGCACCAGCAGCAACTCCCCCGACTGGCGGTACACCACGTTGTGGGCGCCGTACGGCAGTCCGTTGTCCTGGATGCGCTCGGCGAGCGTGCGGAACCGACGCCGCGACACCCGCCGGTCGGTCGTCCGCTCGAGGTAGTCGTCGTGGGCCTCGCGCAGCCGGTACTGCACCTGCTCGGCCTGTGTGCGGGCCCGGTCAGCCAGGTACCACAGGTCGTCCACCCGGCTCATGGCCCGCCGTCCACGCCGTCCGCCGTCTGGACCGCGCCCCTCGACGCGCCGCGGCCCGTGGTCCCCGCTCGGCCACTCGCTGGGTTCCCGTCCCTGACCATGTGTCGCCGTACGACCGCCCCGAAAATAACGCTTCGGAGACCCGCCGTGCCCGCCCGGGTGGCGCCCGCGGGCCCCGATCAGTCCACTTTTGACCGGCCCACCGGTAGACCACCCCATGAGTTTCGAGGAGGGCGACCACGTCCGCCTGCGGGACAAGCACAGCGACCACGACGGCGACGTCGGTGAGATCACGCAGGTGATGGAGACCATGTTCGACGACAGGACCTACACCGTCAGTTTCGACGACGGCCAGGAGGCCGGCGTCCCGCCGGACCAGCTGGAGGCCGTCGAGGACGGCGAGTCGGACGCCGAGGACGACGAGGAGTAGCCGGTGGCGTCGGTCCCGTTTCACTACCTCGACCTGCGGGCGTTCGCCTACGCCACGGAGGACGTCGACCGCGTCGAGACGGCGCTGCGGACCTTCCTCCCCGAGGACTTCCCGGTCGAGCGCACCGAGAGCGAGGGGTACCACGGCGACCGCATCCTCGTGTTGAACACCCGCGTCGAGAACGCCGACGACGTGCGCCACGTCCTCGCCCGTCTCGCCGCTCTCGACGACATCGACCGCGTGCTGGACGAACTCGACGAGCGCGTCGACGAGAACTGCTCGCTCTTTCTGCGGCTCGACAAGCAGGCAGCCTACGAGGGACGGGTCGCCCTCGGCGAGGGACTCACCCTCCGCGGCAAGGTCGAGGCCTACCCCGCCGACAAGGAGCGGGCCGTCGAGAACGCCCGCGAGGCACTGGCCGAGCACGTCGCCGACGCCGACCCCGCTGACGAGGACTGACCGGCCGGGGCCCGTGTCCCGCGTGCCCGTCTGACGCCTCGCCGTCTGGCAATTTCACGGACGCCACGCCCGGGGACGGTGCCGGTGGCACCGCTGACGAGGGTGATAAACGAGAGAACTGAGAGTGCCGCGCCGTCAGTTGAGGATGGACTCGGCGACGGCGGCGATCTGGTCCGAGGAGGCCTGCTTCAGGCGCTCGTCGCTGATGGTGAGCCGCTGGCGCGGCCGCCCGACGTCGACGGGCACCTTCTCCGTCTCGATGAGCCCGGTGTCCTCCAGCTCGTTCTTCATGCGACTGAAGGTGGCCTTGGAGGCGACGCCCACGTCCTCGCCCCAGCGGGAGATGTCGTAGAACAGCTCCTCGTTCTTTGCGGCCACCAGCAACGAGATGGTGACCTCGTCCAGGCCGTCGCCGTTCCCACGGGCGGTCTCCAGCGAGGAGAGCACCCGCGAGAAGTCCTCCTGTGCGTCGGCACTCATGTCGTCCGAGAGCGTCTCCCGCACCCGGGAGATCGGCGGCGTGCGGAGCGTGAACTCCTCGGCGTCCGCCCAGTAGTCCGCGTAGGCCTCGACGGCGTCCCCGACGAAGTCGCTCTCGTCGGTGGACAGCCCGGCCACGTAGCCGCCGGCGCTGACGATCGCGGTGACACCCGACTCGGAGACGACCACCGACTCCGACAGGCGGTCGCTGTCGTCCGTCCGGATCGACAGGTGCCCCGCGTCGATGAGGTCCGCGGCGCTCGAGGCGACGAGGAAGTCCTCCATCACCGTCCGCACCGTGCGACCCTCGGCGAGCAGCCGGATCTCCGGCAGGTCGCCCTCGTAGTCGGTCGCGACCTCGACGAGGCGATCGATGACCTCGGCGGTCGGCTTAACTACGTACGTTTCCCCGTCGTTGTGCTCGAAGACGGCGTGCAGGACCTCGTCCGGCGTTCGGTCGAATAAATTCGATTCCATCTCTACGCAAGGGTAAACGACTCCTGTGTATTTAATATTATTGGCCGTACCGACGATTTACACGTTGATACGTTCGCAGGAATGTGTCTAACACCTGGAGATCCGGGTTCTATCAACTAAAGACTGCTGGCCTTTCCAAACCGTGTGGCCGATTCCCACACGGAACGTCGGAATTTTAATTCCCGGCGGCGTCAGACATCGACCATGGACTGTCCGCGGTGTGGTGGCCGGCTCGACCGGTACGAACTGGCGGATCGCGTCGAGGCCTCCTGTGACGACTGTGGGTACGTGGGTGTCCCCGTCGACCACGGGAGCGAGCGCCCGACCGACGAGCCCTGGACCGACGTCGTCGAGCGCTACGGGCAGGCGTTCGATGGCGCCGCCGACGTGGACACCGGCCCCGCACCCCCCGCAGTCCCCGACGACGACGGTGACCCGCAGCCACACACCGTCCGCACGACGACGGCGGTCGACCCACCCGCCGACGAGGGTGACGACCACCCGCTCGACGGAGCGCCCGGCGACGAGGCCTTCGAGGAGACGCGCGCCGACGCTGAGAGCAGCGACGCCGGCGACGAGGCCTCCGAGGAGACGCCCGCCGACGTGGACGGAGCCGCGACCGACGACGACCCCCCTGGCGAGACCGACGCCGACGCCACGGGTGTCCAACCAGGCGGGGCCTCGCCCACCGACGAGGCCGGTGACGCGAGCGACACCGTGGCGGAGTCGGTCGCGGACGGCGCCCCGGCGACCGACGACGGGGACCCGACGGACGACACCGACGACGTGGATGACCGCGAGACCGGGAACGGGACGGGGGACGGTCAGCGGGCGATCGACGAGTACGCCGAGAAGGGTCGGGAGGCGGTCGCCTCGCCGGACGCCGGCGAGGACGGCGACGCCGACGGTTAGGTCACTCGTCCGGCTCGGGGGCGGCCTCGGCGTCGCGCTCGCCGCCGCGGTCCCGACTCTCCTCCTCGTCGGAGCGGGCGGCGACCAGCGCGCCGCGAGCGACGGAGTACATCGGCTCGGAGGCCTGGCTCACGCCGCTGATCGAGAACGGGATGTCGGCGTCCTCGAGGTGGTCCCGGAACAGCTTCTCGAAGCCACGCGGCGAGGAGGTGCCACCGGTGACGACGACGGGTACGTCCAGACCCTCCTCGACGTCCTCCTCGTTGACCTCCTTGGAGATGTTGTCGATGACGTAATCCAGCAGGTTCTCGTAGTAGATCGACAGCGCACCCTCCACCCCACCGACGTCGGTGGTGAAGTCCAACTCGAAGCCGTCCTCCTTGATCGAGGTGACCTTGTCCACGGCGGTACCGGTGGCCTGGGCGGCCTGCTCGTCGATCCAGTCGCCGCCGCGGGCGACGGAGAACTTCATCACCGGCACGGCGTAGTACGACAGGCAGACGTTCGTCATGCCCGCGCCGAAGGAGATGCCCAGACCGGTGAAGTTGTTGTCCGCCAGCTCGGAGT
>CAYODS010000114.1:0-9562 GCA_964402765.1 uncultured Halobacteriales archaeon | reverse complement strand
GCTCCGGGGCGGTGCTGGCCTTCCTGATCATCAACCTCGTCCACCTGACCCACGGCGAACAGACACCGACCTACCTCGGGGTGGAGCGTTCCCGCACCGTCTGTCGGTACGGCGCGACGCCGCTGTACTGGTTCTACCGGCTGATCGCGCCGATCATCACCTTCGGTGACGCCGTCGCGAAGGCCACGCTGGGGCTGTTCGGCGTCGAGATGACCGGCGCGTGGCTGGAGACCGGCGAGCAGGCCATCGAGTCCCGGGCGGACCTGCGCAACCGCCTGCGCTCGACGCTGGACGAGGCCGACCTCTCTGAGGAGCGCCGCGAGGAGGTGCTCAACGCCCTCACCGTCGGTGAACAGCCCGTCCGCGAGGTGATGGTGCCCGTCGAGGAGGTCGTCGCGCTGTCGACGGCGGTCGACCCCGCCGAGAACGTCGAGCGGATGACCGAACACCCCCACACGCGGTACCCCGTCGTCGGCGAGTCACTCACCGACTTCCGTGGCGTGCTGTACGTGCCCGAACTCGCCCGCCACCCCGAGGCACTCGCCGCCGGCGACCTCGACGTGGAGGCGCTGGCGGCGCCGCCGATGACGCTGTCGCCCGACGTCGACGTCAGCGACGCCATCGACCAGTTCCAGGCCGAGACCCAGGAACTCGCGCTCGTCATCGAGGACGGCGACGTGGTCGGGCTGGTCACCGTCACCGACCTGCTTGAGGCCGTCGTCGGCGAGGTGGAGGACCCCATCGACGTGGAGTTCGACACCCCCGGCGAGGGCGCACCGTCCGGCGTGGACCCGACGGGGACCTGAGGCGGCCGGGAGCCTCAGTCCCCGCCGTCGCCCTCGCCCTCGCGGTCGAGCGTCGAGGCGAAAAACAGCGGCTCGAACTCCCGGCCGTCGCCGTCCCCGTCGTCGGCCGGTTCGACGCAGGCCTCCGCCAGGGCGGCAGCGTGGCGCTCGCCCAACTCGCGGAGTTCGTCGTCGAACTCCTCGGGCACGTCGGGGTCGTCGGCCCGCTCGGTGTAGTAGTACAGCACCGGGCCGTCCCCCGTCTCGCGGAGAAAGGCCGCCTCGGTGTAGTGTCCCTCGGCGTCGAGGGCGCGCTCGACCAGGTCGCGGTCCGCGGCCAGGGCGTCGAAGTGCTCGTACAGTACGTCGGTCTTCTCGGGATCGACCCGTCGTGTCGACAGTACGGCGTCGACCATACCGCCACGCCGCGTCGCGCCGACAAAGGGACGACGCCACGTCGCACACCGAGAGACCGCGCCGTCCCGCCGCGAGTGGGCACGGGGTGACGCGACGACCGCGGACCGGCGGGAACCGGCGGCGACGTAACTGTTAGGTGGTCGCAGTGGCACTGTACAGTATGATACAGAAGAACGTCGGGGGGCTGGACCGACAGGTGCGGCTGGTCGTCGGCGTGGTGCTGGCGGTCGTCGGCGTCGCCGGGGGACTGGGCTACCTTCCGTTCGGGGCGCTCGGCGGTGCCGTCCTGATGGCCGCGAGTGCCGGCCTCCTGTTCAACGCCGTCACCCAGCGCTGTCTCGCCAACCACCTGCTGGGCGTGGACACCTGCAAGCGCCCCAGCGGGGAGTAGGCACCGTCGGCGGTCACTCCCCGGTGGAGTCCCAGAACCGCTCCAGGCCCAGCGACAGCATGTCCGGACTGACGGGCCGGAACCCCTCGTGGTCGGGGAGCAGGTCGCGTACGGAGTCCCAGGAGTCACGGGCGTACCGCTCGTCGAGCAGCACCCGGACGCCGGTCTCCTCGGGGCCGCGGATCACCCGGCCGACGGCCTGGCGGGCCTTGCGGACGGCCGGCACCGTCAGCGCGTAGCGGAAGCCGTCGCCGAAGGCCCGCTCGTAAGCGGTCCGCACCGCCCGCGTGCGGGGACTGGCGGTGTTGACGATCGGCACGCCACAGACGACCGCCGCCCGCAGGCGGTCGCCGCGGTAGTCGACGCCCTCGGTGAGCGTGCCCCGCAGGGAGGTGACCAGCACCTTCGGGTCGCCGGCGAAGAACTCGGCCTTGAGGTCCTCGGTCACCTCGTCGTCGCTGGACTCGTCCAGCAGGACGGGCTTGTCGAGCGTGGAGCGCAGCGTCGCCGCCATCCAGGCCGCCTCGGCGTAGGAGGGCATCCCGACGAGCACGTTGCCCGGGCCACTCGCCACCGCGGCGGTCGCCTCGACGTACCCCCGCCGGACGCGGGCGCGGTCGGGGTCCTCGGCGTCGTCGGGGTCCGGCACGGGGAGCGTCGGCGGGTCGCCGTCGTCGGCCCGCGGCGGCGGCCCGCGGTTGTCGTAGGTGAACTTCGGGGCGGCGACGGCGAAGGAGGCGCGGTTCCGTTCGGGGAAGTGCAGGCCGTAGGTGCGCTCGACGACCGGACGACCGTCGAGGTCGTCCAGGCCCGTCACCGCCCGGAGCACGTCCAGCGGTTCGAGGGTGGCGCTCATCAGCACGCCGCCGCCGAACGAGGCGAGTCGGTCGCCGATGGGGTCGCTGGGCACGCAGTTGTGCAACGCGAGCCGGGCGTTGTACGCCCGCCGCCAGGAGTCGGGCGGCTCGGCCTCGTCCCAGGTGCGCTCCAGTTCGAGTTCGCGGAAGTAGTGCTCGTGGTCGAGCCGGTACCAGTCCGCCAGCGTGCGGCCGACGCCGGGGGCGGCGCGGTCGCGGTCCTCGTCCTCGAGTTCGTCCAGCACGCGGGCGACGAACGCGCCGACCGCCTCCGCCCGCACCCAGGCGCCGCCGTCGTAGCCCGCCGCCTCGGCCCACTCCGTGAGGTCGTCCACCGCGGGCCGTTCGGGGTCCCGCAGCGGGATCTCCGCGTCGTCCAGGTCGGCCAGGCGCTCGCGCCACCCCGGTTCGACGCGGTCGAGGTGGTCGGTCACCCGACGGTCGAGTTCCTCCCGGAGGTCGCGGACGAACGCCCGCGTGGTCTCGATCTCCCCGCGGGACACCTCGGCGTCGGCGAGTTCGGCGCGGATCGTCTCGACGTCGGACTGCTCGCGGTCGCCCGCCACGCTGTCGGGGCCGGAGACGCCCAGCCGGTCCCGGGGGTCCGGCGTGTCGCCGTCGGCGGCGGCCAGTGGCTGGAGCACCTGGGTCAGTTCGGCCTCGGCCCGGCGCAGGGACTCGTCCGCGACACGGTCGCCCACGAGGTCCCGGACCCGGGGTTCGAGCATGTGCGCCTCGTCACAGACCACGAAGGTGGCGTCGTCGACCAGCGCGCCGGTGAACGAGTCCACCGTCGTCGGGTCGAAGGCGTGGTAGTAGTTGCCGACGACGACCTCCACCTCCGCCAGGGCGAGGCCCATCATCGAGTGCGGGCAGGTGCCGTGGGCGGTCGAGCGGGCGACGAGTTCCTCGGTGTCGAGCAGGCCGTGTGCGGTTGGGTCGAAGGGCAGCGCCTCCGCGGCGTTCCCTTCCTCGGGCAGGTCAGCGAGGTACTGCGCGTAGAAGGGACAGAACTCGGTGTCCTCGAACTCGGGCATCTCCGGGGCGTACGGCGATGGTTCGCCCGCGGTCTCGAGGTACTGGGCATCCTCGCCGATGCCGACCTGCTGGGAGCGGCCCTCCTCGGCCAGGCCCGCCGCCGAGGTGTCGCTCGAGTCTGCGAGGTTGCGGGTGCGTTCGCGGAGGCGCTCACAGCGCTCGTACATGTTCGTGTCGTCGATGCCGCCGGCGCCCTCGCGGTTGTACGGGCAGACGTCCGCCTTCCCGACGAGAGTGAGCGCCGACACAGCGGGCTCGTCCTCGGGCAGGTCGGCGTTCATCGTCCGGATGTCCTCCTCGAACTGGCGCAACTGCTGTTTCACGCTCGTCAGCGCGAGGACACGCTCGTACCGCGTGTCGGGGTCCCGGACCAGCGAGACGCCGGCGGTGAGCGCGAGCATCGTCTTGCCCGTGCCGGTCGCGCCCTCCAGGAGGAGGTAGCCGCCGTCGCGGGCGGTTTCGATCGCCGTCTCGATGCCGTCGACCTGCGGGTCGTACGGCTCCTCGTGGCCGAAGATCGACCGCCAGCGCCGCTCGGCGCCGCCGGCGTCGCTCGTGACCTCGGCACCGGTCGCTCCCGGGTCGTCACCCCCTGCCATCGGTTGTCCGTCCTGGCCCGCGATCCGGTTTACACGTGTCGGTCGAGAGGCCGGCCGGCGAGGGCGGACCCGGCGGCCCTCTGGACGCCGGAGGCGGCCCCCAGAACGTATTTGCTCCGCAGCGACGTAGTGAGGGCAGATGCAGGCCCGTCGCGCGCGTGGTGACGGTCGTGGCGTGACGGCGGTGGTGGGCGTGGCCCTGATGGTCGCCGCCGTCGTGGTGCTCGTCGGCGGCGTCGCGGTGTTCGGCTTCGGGATCGCGGGGATACTCGACTCCGGGCCGCCGACGGCGGCTCTCGACGCGGAGTTCGACCCGGCGACCGGCGAACTGTCGGTGGTCCACGGCGGGGGCGACGCGCTCGGGGGACGGGGGGCCGTGGTGGTCGTCGTCACGGACGCCTCGACGGGCACGACCAGGGAGTTCGAGTGGACCGACGGGCGTCCGGTCAAGGCCGGCGACCGGCTTGTGATCGACGACGCCGCCGGCACCGCGACCGGAGCGGCGACGGTCTCCTCGTTCGGGTTGGAGGCCGGAGACAGCGTCGAGGTCCGGTGGTCCGACGGCGACGACTCGGCGATCCTCTTCGAGGAGACGCTCGGACGGGACGCCGAGCGGTTCGTCACCTGGCGGGTCGACCCCCGCGAGGGACTCGTCCGGGAGTACGACTTCGAGTCCGTCGGTGGCCTGGAGGTGACCGACGTGGCGACCGCGAACGGACGACAGAACGGCGAACTCCGGGGAGCGACGGTCGGCGTCCCCGGACGGGTCGACACCGCCTACGAGTTCGACGACTCCGACGGGGAGTACGTCGCGCTGAACGCCAGTTTCGGGACCGAGGCCCGGTTCGACGCAGTCAGCGCGTGTGCGTGGTTCAACACGACCGTCGGCGGCGAGGGGGAGTTCGACAACTGGGCGCTGCTTGATTTCGACCGCTCGGAGTACTTCAACCTCTACGTCCGCGGCGACGACGGCGCCGTCGGCTTCTCGACCGCGGGCGAGACCAGCCCGGACGGCAGCGTGGGCAGCGTCGACGACCTCTCGACGCCCGGGTCCTACGACGACGCGAACTGGCACCTGGCCTGCGGGGTGTACAACGGCACCCACAAGGCGATCTACGTGGACGGCGACCGGACGGTCGTCCGGTCGAACCCCCACTCCGGGGCCGCGCTGGGCAGCGGCGTCACCCGGTTCGGCTACCTGGGAGACGGCAGCGAGTCCGGGACGTTCGACGGCGACCGCAACGACAGGTACTACGGCGGGCGGATCGACGAGGTCCGACTGTACGACCGCGCGCTCTCACCGAGCGAGGTCCAGTCGCTGTACGACGCCGACACCGGCGGTGGGTCGGCGCCGACCGGCGACCTGCTGTTGCACTATCCGCTGGACGAGAGCGACGGCGCCACCCTGGCGAACCGGGCCGGCGACGGCGGTGACGGACTCGTGCGGGCCAGCGGGGTCGCCGTCGACGGACAGGTCGGGGACGGCGGAGCGTTCGACGGCGACGGGTGGGTCGCGCTGGAGGACCCCTACCTGACCGACGGCGCCCTCCAGACGGTGACCGCCTGTGGCTGGTTCAACACGACCGTCGGCGGCGAGGGGGAGTTCGACAACTGGGCGCTGCTTGATTTCGACCGCTCGGAGTACTTCAACCTCTACGTCCGCGGCGACGACGGCGCCGTCGGCTTCTCGACCGCCGACAACCAGACGACGACGGTGTCCGAGGTCCACGACCTCTCGACGCCGGGGTCGTACAACGACGGGGACTGGCACTTCGCCTGCGGGGTGTACGACGGCAGCGAGAAGCGCATCTACGTCGACGGCGAACTGGCGGCGACGGCGCCGAACCCACACGACGGGTTGCCGCTGGGGACCGGCGTCCAGCGGTACGGCTTCGTCGGTGACGGCTCCGAGGCGCTGTTCCTCGACGGGCGCCGCAACGAGAAACTGTACGAGGGTCGCGTCGACGAACTCCGGCTGTACGAGCGGGCGCTGTCACCGGGCGAGGTCGAGTCGCTGTACAACGTCACGGGGGGAACGCTCGCCAGTCCGTTCGTCACGGAGGTCGAGCGCTACGAGCCGACGCTCGCCGCCGACCGACTCGTGCTGACCGACGCCGCGGTCCGCCGCCCACCGGGGACGAACGTCACCGTGACGGTCCTCTCGGACCCGGAGGGAGACGGTACGTTCAACCGCAGCGACCCGATCGAGATCGACGGCGATGGACCGTACAACGTCACCGGCCTGAGCGTCGACAGCGGCCGGTTCAGGCTCGAAGTCGAGCTCACGTCCGCCGACCCTACCGTGACCCCGACGTTCAGCGGCGCCAACCTGCGCGAGAGAGAGGGGTGAGGAGCCGGGGCCCCGACCCACGCGGGACGGTCGGACTCGCGGGGCGCACGGGCGGCGCCCCGTTTTTTCGGTCGCGCGCCGGCGTCCGGGCGCCGACGGTGACACAGTGTCGGCAGTGTCTTCAGTAGGGCGTCGTCCTTACGATCCGTGCCGGCCTCGCCGACACATGGCCAGTCCAGGTGAGGGCGCGAAGGCGGAGATCGAGGGCGGCGAGCTCACGTCGCGACGGCGGAGCGTCTTCTACTACCTGTTCGGGTACCTGTTCGGCGCAGCCACGCTCGCGGTCATCGGGTGGGTCCTCGTCACCGTGCTGTGACCGTCGGTCGAGTGTCGCACGCGGAACGGTCGGACTCGCCCGGCGCACGGGCGCCGCCCCGTTTTTCCCGTCGAGCGCGTGCGGCACCCATGGAGACAGAGTTCGACGTCGACGCCTGGCGCCGCGACCTCGAACGGGATCGCCGCGAGAAGGACCGCTTCCTCGCCGAGCACCCGCACTCGCCGGTGCCGCCAGAGCGCCGCGACGCCGTCGAGGGACTGGACTACTACGACCCCGACCCCTCGTACCGCGTGGCGGCGACCGTCGAGACCCACGACGACCCAGAGCACCTGGAGATGGAGACCACCACGGGCGAAGTCCGCGAGTACGCCCGCAGCGTGACCCTGCACTTCGAACTCGAGGGCATCGAGACGAGCTTGGCGGGGTACGACCGCGTCGACGGCGACGAACCCGGGCTGTTCGTCCCGTTCCGGGACGCCACCAGCGGCGAGGCGACCTACGGCGGCGGGCGCTACCTGGAACTCGACGCCGACCCGCCGTACAGGGACGGCCAACGCGTCGTCGTGGACTTCAACGGTGCCTACTCGCCGTTCTGTGCGTTCAGCGACCAGTACTCCTGTCCACTGCCGCCCCAGGAGAACTGGCTCGATATCCAGGTGCAGGCGGGCGAGCGGTACGACCCCGAGGCGGCCTACGCCGCCGGGCACTGAGCGGCGAGCGCGGGCCGAGCGACGACGGCCGGGGGTCGTCACCCGGGCACGACACCGACGGTCAGCAGCGTGCCGTGCTCGCGGTAGCGCTCGACCATCGCCTCGCGGGTGTCGAACTCCTCGGTCGGGAACTCCTCGGCGGGCGGGATCTCCGTCTCGCGGTCGGGGATGCGGTTCTGTGCGCCCACCCGGAGACCGGCCTCGCGGAACGCCTGGCGGTACTCCCGCTCGCTCCAGCGGGTCATCGGCACGTCCACCCACTCCGCCCACCGCTGTGTGTGGGTGCTCTCGACGAAGTAGTCCACCGCACAGGCGAAGGTGCCGCCGGGCCGGAGCACCCGCCGCAACTCGCGCAGGGCGGCGTGGGGGTCGCTCGCGTAGTAGAACGCCTCCATCGAGAAGCAGTGATCGAGGGCGTCCTCCGCGAAGGGAAGGTGCTCGAAGTCCCCGACGGTGTACGCGACGCGGGCGTCGTCGGTGTACGAGCGGGCGCTGCGGGCCATCTCGGGGGCGCCGTCGAGGCCGTAGGCGCGGTCGGCGCCGTACACGTCCCGCAGTGCGCGGGCGGCGTAGCCGCTTCCGGTGCCCAGATCGAGCACGCGGTCGCCGTCCTCGACGGGCATCCAGGCGAGGGCGTGTTTCGCGGTGTGCCAGTGGCGCTGTTCCATGCCACGCTCGCGGCCCTCGCGGGCCCACCGGTCGAACTCCTCGCGGACGCTCATGGTCGGCGCTGGGGCGCTGGAGTCAAACCCGTTCCGTTCGTTCGTCGCCACGGTCGGCCGGCCGCAGAGCACCCCCAGTCCCTGCCGCGTCGTGACGGCTGCTCAAACGGTTGTTTCAGTCAACGGGAACATCATACCCCTGGCCGGTCGTCGATCGCTCGTGCGACGCAGACAGCTGCTTCGGGCGGGTGCGGCCACGGTGGGGATCGCCGTCGCCGGCGGGCTGGACTACCTGCTCGACGGCGACATCGGGACGGGTGAACTCGGGACGACGACGGGTCCTGGCGAGATCCCGGCGGCGGAGCTTCCGGAGGTGACCGTCGAGGAGTGGCGCGGTGGTGGTCTCTCGCCGGTCGCCGCCACCACGCTTCGGGTGACTCGCGAGCGACTGCGGCTGACCGTACGCTGTCGTGGCGGCGACGACGGGACCACGGTGACGAGGGAGGTGCCGTCAGAGGACTACGAGGCAACCCAGCGGGTCGTCGCCGGGGTCGAGCCGTCGAGCTGGAGCGAGGAGTACCCCTGCGAGGAGCTGTGTGTGACGGACGACGGGATGGTCGGCCTGGCGGTCACGGTCGATGGCCGAACCCACCGGACGACCGTCGACCCGCTGCGGTTCTCTCCAGAGGGTGCGCCGCTGCCGACGGGGATCGAGCGAGTCGCGACACACCTCGAGTCGTACTGGAACCGGATGCCGGACCCCAGCCCGACAGAGTGTGAGTTCTGACCGACGGCACGGGCGGGAGTCGGAGCGGACAGCGGGACCCCGAGGCTTATTCGCGCTCGGGCCGCAGTTCTGAGTAATGTCAGGTCAGGCGCCGCGGTACCGGCTCGCGGACACCGCCCAGCAAACCGTCGGGGGGTTCCTGCTGGCGGGGCCGTTCGTCGTCACCGAGGAGGTGTGGGTGCTGGCGGCGAACATGACCGGCTGGCACGCCGCCGTCACCGTCGCGGTCGTCGCCGGCATCGGCTACGGCGCGCTGTACAAGGCCGACGACGACCGCGACCCCGACCACGAGGCCGAACTCGCCGGCGTCCCCGTGCGCTTTCTGTCGCTGATGACCGTCGCCTACGGTTCGGTGGTACTGCTCGCGCTCGTGGTGACCGCGCCGACGACACTCGGGGTGACCGCGCTGGCGAGCGTCGGCGTCGAGGACCCCACGCGCGAGCAGATCGCCCTCGTGACGCTGAAGGCGATAAGCGTCGGCGCCGTCTTCTCGGTCGTCGGTGCCGCCACCGCCGACTCGGTGTTCTGAGCCGGCGACCTGGCGGCGAGACAAGCCCGTGACCGTCTGGGCGACCCTGGCAGAGACGGCGCGACGGGGCAGTGTTCAGTTAAGCCGATTCCAGCAGACGGCGAGGGCTTGCAGCCACGATTCGACGCCGTCAGGATCGGCGTTGCGGAAATGGTTTGCG
>CAYODS010000113.1:0-9760 GCA_964402765.1 uncultured Halobacteriales archaeon | reverse complement strand
GCCCGCGTCGGCGCTGACGAACGGGACCACGCTGCCGACGCTGACGAACTTCGAGTGCACCGCGACGCCGACGGCGTCCCGTTCGGGATCGCGGGCCACGATCGAGAACGTCGCCGGGCGGGGCGTGTCTCCTGACATACGCCACCGATCGGGGGTCGGGGGTAAGAGCGTGGGGGAGTCGGCACGCGACGGGGGGTCGGGGGTCCGGACGCCAGCGGCGGTCCGCCCGGCTCGAGCGGGGGCGTCAGTCGTCGGCCTCGGCCGCGACCGCGGGCCGGCGCACGTCGCGGTCGGTCGCCTCCCCCTCGACGTCGTAGGGGTACTCCCCGGTGACACAGGCCATACAGAGGTCCTCGCGGTCCATGTCCAGCGCGGCGGCGACGCCGTCGGGCGAGAGGTACGCCAGCGAGTCGGCGCCGATCGCCTCACAGACCGCCTCCACGCCCTGGCCGGCGGCGATCAGTTCCTCGCGGGTCGCCATGTCGATGCCCATGTAGCAGGGGGCGACGATCGGCGGCGACCCGATGCGGAGGTGGACCGCCTCGGCGCCGGCCTCCTGCAGCAGCGAGACGAGTTCGGTGGAGGTGGTGCCCCGGACGATCGAGTCGTCGATGAGCGTGACGCTGCGGCCCTCGACGGTGGACTGGATGGGGTTCAACTTCAGGCGCACGGCCTGCTCGCGCTCGTCCTGGCTCGGCATGATGAACGTGCGCCCGACGTAGCGGTTCTTCATCAGCCCCTCCGCGAACTCGACGCCCGCCCCCTCGTCCTGTGCTCGTTCGGCGTACCCCGAGGCGAACGCCCGCCCCGAGTCCGGCACCGGCATCACGACGTCGGTGTCGATACCGCTCTCCTCCCAGAGCCGGCGGCCCATCTCCCGGCGGGCCTCGTACACCAGGCGGCCGTCGATCGTCGAGTCGGGGCGGGCGAAGTAGACGTGCTCGAAGAAACAGTGCGCGCTGCGCTCGCGCTCGACGAGTCGGTGGGACTCGTACCCCTCACCGCCGGGCGCGAGAACGACCAGTTCGCCCGGTCGCACGTCCCGGACGAACTCCCCACCGAGGGTGTCGACGGCGGCGGACTCGCTGGCGAGGACGTAGCCGTCGTCCAGTTCGCCGAGACAGAGCGGGCGGTTGCCCTGCGGGTCGCGAACGCCCATCACGGTGTCGTCGAGGGAGATCGCCAGCGAGTACGACCCGTGCACCCGCCGCATCGTCCGGCGGACCGCCTCGACGGGGTCGTGTTCCAGCAGGTGCCGGGCGAGGTCGTGGGCGATCACCTCGGTGTCGCCGTCGGAGGTGAACGGGTGGCCGTCGGCGGCGAGTTCCTCGCGGAGTTCGTCGGCGTTGACGAGGTTGCCGTTGTGGCTCAGCCCCAGCGCGCCGCTGCGGAAGGACACCGAGAACGGCTGCGCGCAGGCCTTGTCGACGCTGCCTGCCGTGGGGTAGCGGACGTGACCGATACCGGAGCCGCCACGGAGCCGCTCGACGTCCTCGGGACCGACGGCGTCGCCCACCAGCCCCATCTCGACGTGCTGGTGCTGCTGGAAGCCGTCGTGGGTGACGATCCCCGCGGACTCCTGACCGCGGTGCTGGAGAGCGTACAGCGCGTAGTAGATCCGGTGGGCCGCCTCGGCGTCGACGGAGACGCCGACGACGCCACACTTCTCGGTGGGGCCCCCTCCAACGTGGTCGGTCGTCGGTTCGTCCGGGTGGTCGTCGGCCCCCCCGTCGGCGGTCATGTGGTGATGGAGACGAGATTGTCGCCGCGGATGATGACGGTCTCGCCCTGCTCGTCGGGCACCTCGTCGAGGCCGGCCGCCCCGCCGTCCTGGCCCGCCCGCACGAGCGCGGGCGTCGCCAGGGTCAGGTTGAGGTGCTGGTCGTACCCCTCCAGTCGCCCCTCGTAGACGGTACCGCCCTTCAGACGGACCGTTACCTCCTCGCCCAGTGACGCCTCGAGTACGTCGAGCGGTCGGCCGCTCATACCGTATGCCGACCGCGAGCGGGCTTAACTGTACCGCTCGCGGCGGGCGAGATCACTCGTCGTCGGTCACCCGCAGGCGCAGCGTGTCCCCACTCTCGGTCTCGACGGTCACCACCAGCGTGTCACCCTCGAACGGCACGGACCCCTCGACCGCCGACCGCGAGGCCCCGACGTCCAACTGTGACGCCGTCCGACTCGACCGCTGCCAGACCACGACCGTCTCGCCGGGGGCGACCGCCCGACCGAGCGACCCCTGGGCCGCCGGCAGCCCGTCTGGGGGTCCCACGCGGACGAACGTCAGGTCGCCCAGTGGTTCCTCGCCCTCGACGGTGAGGCGGACGACGCCGTCCCCGACGAGCGTCGCCGTCACCGCCGGGCCGTCGTCGGCGGCGTCCGGGGCGCCGTCGTCGCCCGTCGTCCCGGAGCCGTCGCGGAAAACGCCCAGGCAGCCCCCGCTCAGGACGGGACACAGGACGGCCAGCACCGCGCGGCGTCGCGTCACGCCCCGACCCTCTCTCATACCTGTACGGAGACCACCCCGGCGTAAAGAAGGCTCGGTCGGGTCGAACTCGCCGGCTCAGATATCGACGCCGAAGGTCTCGTAGTCGCCGGCCCGCTCGGCGAACGCCCCCAGGAGGTCCGCCACGGCGACGAGGTCCTCCGTGTCGATCACCTCGACGGGCGTGTGCATGTAGCGGTTCGGCAGGCCGACGTTCAGCGAGGGAATACCGCCGCGCTGGGTGTAGAAGGCGTCGGCGTCGGTGCCGGTGCGCAGACCGGCGGCCTGCAGCTGGTAGTCGATCCCCGCCTCGTCGCCCGCCGCCCGCACAGCCTCGACCAGCGCGGGGTTGTTCGTCGAGCCCCGCGCGATGACCGGTCCCTCGCCCAGGTCGATGTCGCCGCCCCTGTCGCCCGGGGCGCCGGGAGTGTCCGTCGCGTGGGTCACGTCGACGGCGATCGCGGCGTCCGGCTGGAGGTCGTAGCCGACCATCTGGGCGCCCTTCAGTCCGACCTCCTCCTGGACGGTGGCGACGCCGACGACGGTCGCCTCGACCTCCGCCTCCGCGGCGCGGCGCAGCCCCTCGGCGGCGGCCCAGACGCCGACCCGGTTGTCCATGCCGCGGGCGGCCACCCGCGTGCCCGCGAGGTCCTCCACCGTCGAGGAGAACGTGATGGGATCGCCCACCTCCACGAGTTCGCGGGCCGCGTCGCCGTCCTCGACGCCGACGTCGACGGTCTGCTCGCCGATGTCCTCGGTGTCGTGGTCGTCACGCAGGTGGATCGCGGTCTGGCCGACGACGCCGGGCACGGGCTCGTCTGCGTGGATCGTCACGTGCTGGCCCTTCGAGACGGTCTTGTCCGAGCCGCCGATCCGGCCGAGGTGGACGAACCCCTCGTCGTCGATCTTCCGGACGATGAAGCCGATCTCGTCGGCGTGACCCGCGAACGCCACCGTCGGGTCGCCCCCCTCGTAGACGGCGTAGGCGTTGCCGTACTCGTCGGTCTCGACGCGGTCGGCGAACTCCGAGACGTAGTCGACCCAGACGCGCTGGCCGCGTACCTCGTACCCCGACGGCGACGGCGTCTCCAGCAGCGACTCCAGAAACTCCTGCCGTGGTGTCTCCATACCCCCGCGTGCGGGGGCGGCGCGTATCAATCCCCCGATGGCCCGCCGCCGGCGACGCCCCGCCCGCGCCGTCGGTCGCCGCGTCACGCCCGGCGCGACCCACCGGAACCCTGAAGCCTCCTCTCACCGAACTGATCGGTATGTCAGACCGCAAACTGACGCTGCTCGAACTGCACTTCGACGACGGCCTCCAGATCGGCCCGAAGACCGTGGGGCTCGGCGGCGACGAGGACGAGGAGGACGACGAGGAGTCGGGGCTGCTTGGCCTCGGCGGCGAGGACGAAGACGAGGGCGAGGACGAGGACGAGGCGGACACCGAGGTCGAGGTCGAGACGGAAAGCGATGACGAGGGCAGTCCCGTCTCGCTGTTGCTCGGTCTCGTGGCGCTCGCGCTCGTCGCGGCGGTCGTGCGCCGCCTGCTCGGCGAGGACGAGGCGGTCGAGATCGAGACGCCCGAGGAGGAGGACGTCGAGGAGTTCGAGTCCGCCGACTGACCGTCAGCCTCGAGCCGAGACACACACTCCCGCAAGGGGTTCGCTCGGGGGAAGGCTTACCTCGGTCCGGTGTCGAGAACGACCGTGAACCTCTACCGCAGCGTGCGTGCCGTCGCCGGTGCCTCGGGCGACGGCCCACTCGACTGGACCGCCGTCACGGAGGCGGCGAAGGCCGCCACCGAGTCGGGGTCGCTCGACCTCTCGGCCGGCGAGCGGGAGGGCTACGCCGCCGACGTCCGCGACGCTCGCGACCGCGTGGGCGAGGCGGCCGGCGTCGACTTCGACCTGCCGGACACCGTCGAGATCCAGCACCGACACCACTGGATCGACGCAAACGTCGCCACCTTCGAGCGGATCTTCGAGCCGCTGGAGGGGCTCTCCCAGGGTGCGGTGCCGGGGGTGTCCCGCGTGCTAAACACCGGGTCGATGAGCGTCGCGCTGGCCTTCTTCGCGCGCAACGTCCTCGGCCAGTACGACCCCCTGTTGATGGCCGACGTCGAACCCGCCGACCACGGACTGTACTTCGTCCGCCCGAACATCGTCGCCACCGCCGAGGAACTGGACGTGGCCTACCCCCGCTTTCGCCGGTGGATCGCCTTCCACGAGGTGACTCACGCCGCCGAGTTCGCCGCCGCGCCCTGGCTCTCGGATCACATGGAGGAGAACATGAAACAGTCCCTGGAGGAGGCCGCCGAGGGCCTGGCCGAGGGCAACGTCCTCTCGCGGCCCGACATGGAACTGGACACCGTGATGGCGACGATGACCGCCGTCGAGGGGTACGCCGAACTGCTGATGGACCGCGCCTTCGACGAGGAGTACGACGACCTCCGCGCCAAACTGGAGGCCCGACGCGGCGGCGGTGGCCCCGTCTCGAAACTGCTCCGGCGCGCACTGGGGATCGGTAAGAAGCGCGAGCAGTACGAGCGCGGCCGGGAGTTCTTCGACGCCGTCGTCGAGGCCCGCGACATGGTGGCCGCCAGTGCCGTCTGGGAGTCACCCGAGACGATCCCCACCGACGCCGAGTACGACGACCCGCAGGCCTGGCTCGACCGCGTCGACCCCTGACCCGTCCCCTCGGCTCCCTCCTCGCTACGGACGCTGCCGCGGGCGTCGCTCGCTCTCGTCGCCGTCCCGTCCGGCCGTGGTCGTCTCCGTCTCGCCGTCGTCGGCGCCGAACGACCGCTCCCGGGCGGCGCCGGAGCGCTCGCTCACCCGTGCCTGGCGGCCGAGAACGGCGAGGTAGCGCACCGCCGCGTAGCCCACGAGCCCGCCGACCGTCCCACCGCCGGCGACGGTGAACGGCGTCCCGCCCGCCTGCAGTGCGACCGTCGCGCCCGAGACCGCGACCAGCAGGACGACGCTCGCCTGGAGACGGGTGTTCAGCGTCGCGCGTCGCTCGTCGTCGATCGAGGGACCGACCATCACCCCTCACCCAGCCGGTGCGGGGCACTGACGTGCATCGTGACGAACGACCACTCGTGGCCGTCGCTGGGCGATCCCGGGCGGCGGACCAGCGCGCCCGTCCAGCGCGTCTCGAACTCGTACCGCTCGGCGCCGGTCCAGGCCATCTCGACGCGGTCGGAGAACCAGCCCGTGTCGGCCTGCCGGCCGGCCCGGAGCGCCTGGCTGTCGACGGTCCAGTCGGTGGTCGTCTCGGTCTGCTCCGCCAGGCCGGCGGCGACCGCCTCGTGGCCGACCAGGTGCTCGGAGACACCCACCTTCGCCGTCGTGCCGTCGGCGAGGAAGAACGGTGCCAGCGGCTCGCCGGCCCGCAGTGCCGCGTAGTACTCCCGGACCGTCGCCGCGACCGGCTCGGGGTCGTCGTTCATACCCCCGACTGTGCAGGGACGCGCTTGAACCTCCCGGTGACGCCCCTGCGCTTTTGCCCGTCCAACACTCACCGGGAACCGTGACGGTCCCCATCGACGTCGCCGCCCTGGCCGCCCTCGTGACGCCGGCGCTCGCCCCGCTGGCGGCCGGGGTCAAGCGCACCGGGTGGGTGCTCGGCCTCGCCTGCGGTGGGCTGTTCGCCGCGGTCGCCTTTCTGTTCGGCCCGGCGGTCGGCCTCTCGGGCGACCTGTTGCTCGTGGTCGGCGTCCCCGGCGCGGTGATCGGCGGGTTCGTCGTCGGTGGCCTGCTGTTTCGGCTGCTGCGGTAGCGGGCCCCGTGGCCCGCCGGCCGAAGCCGGTAAGTGGTCGTGCCACGGGACTGCGGGCGATGGAGCGTCGCAGGGTCCTCGCCGCCGTCGGTGCCGGCGCACTGGCGGCGGTCGCGGGGTGTGCGGAGGGCGAGAACTACGCCGAGGAGACCCCCACGGCCTCGAAGACGACCACGCCGTTCCCGAACCCCGAGGGACTGGCGGTCGCGGAGCGCGACCCCACGTTCGGCGACCCACTCGGTGTCGAGGCGGTCGTCGCCAACGGTGCCGACGGCGAGCGCACCGGCACCCTCGTCGCGGTCGCCCGCCTCGACCCCGACGACGGTCCGGCGACGGCGGACGAGCGCCGCCGCGAGGTGACCGTCCCCGGGCGCAGCAGCGAGTCGTTCACCGTCGAACTCGACCTGGACCTGCCTGCCGGCGCCGTGACGGGCACGAGCGTCGTCGACGCCTACATCGCGGGCAACCGCTGAGCGCCCGCCGCTCAGAGGACGTTCGCCTCCGCCTGGTGAGCGCCTGCCCCGCGGAAGCGGTCCAGGCCCAGGCCGGACACGTCGACGGTCTCGGGGTGCCCCTCGGTGACGATGTCGGCGACGACCTGGCCCGTCGCGGGGGCGTGCATGAACCCGTGCCCCGAGAAGCCGACGGCGGTGACGAACCCCGGCAGCGACTCCTCCAGTACGGGACTGTGGTCCGGGGTGACGGCGTACAGGCCGGACCAGCCGCGGCGGATCCCCGCGTCGGGGCCGAAGTGGTCGGCGCAGTCGGCGGCCCGCTCCAGTGCCTCGGCGGCCCAGTCCAGGTCGTAGTCCGTCGGGTAGCGGTCCGGGTCGCGCTCGTCCGCCGCCCCGAAGTGACCGCCGACGAGGGCGTCACCCTCGCGGTCGGGGAGGAAGTAACTCCCGCGGTCGGCGTCGACGGTCAGCGGCGCCGTCTCGGGCACCGGTCGCTCGGGGGCGACGACCGCCACCTGACGGCGCTGGGGCGTGACCGGCAAGTCCAGGCCGACCATCTCCCCGACCCGGCCCGCCCACGGGCCGGCGGCGTTCACCACCCAGTCGGCCTCGACCCGCCCGTCGGCCGTCTCGACGCCCGACACCCGGCCGCCGTCGAGGTGGACGTCCGTGACGGGAGTGTCGGTGCGCACCTCTGCGCCGGCATCGCGGGCGGCGCCGACGAACCCCTGCAGCGCGAGGTGCGGGTCCGCGACGCCGTCGTCGTGGCCCAGCGTCGCGAGCTCGAACGCCCCGGCGTCGATCTCGACCCCGGTGCGCTCGCGCAGTGCCGCCGGGGGGAGTGTCTCCACGTCGGCGCCGAGGTCACGCTGTCGGGCGACGCGCTCGCGGAGTCGCTCGGCGGTGTCGGCCTCGCGGGCGAGAAAGGCGTACCCGATCCGGCGGTGCTCGATGTCGACGCCGAACTCGGCCTCGAACGCGTCCCACACGTCCATCGCGGCGAGCGAGAGGCGGACGTTCACCGGCGTCGAGAACTGCGCGCGGATCCCGCCGACGGCGCGGCCGGTGGAGCCGGCGCCGACCGAGGAGCGCTCGAGGACGGTCACCTCGACGCCCCGCCGGGCGAGGTAGTACGCGCTCGCCGCGCCGACGATCCCACCGCCGACCACGACCACCGTCATCACTCCACACGGTCACCCGCCCGACAGTAAGCCCTGTCGGTCTACGGGGGTGGCTCAGACGGACGTTTCAGCCAGCCCAGGGTCTTAGCCGCCCGCGGGGCACGGGTCGGGTATGCGACGACGCCGACTCCTGAGCGCCGCCGCGGGCATGCTCGCGCTGACGGCGGGGTGTGTCGGCGAGTCAGACCCGCCAGGTGCCGACGACAGCGAGGACCCCGTGACCGACGACGGGGACACGACGCCGCCGGACGGTGAGGGTGACACGACCGGTCCCGGCGATCCCGGGGGGCGACTCGTCCTCGACCGGGTGCAGCGGCCGACGGCAGCGGTCCGCCTGAACGACCTCGGGGGGTCGCCGGCCGGCGAGGTGCCGACCGCCGAGTCGCTGTCCGAGCACGAGCGCGAGCTGGTCGCCGCGGCGGTCGACGGCGCCTACCGCACCGACGGGACGCCGGACTGGCTTACCGCCTTCCTCGCCGGGCGTCGGGTCGTCCGCCGGGACGGCCAGTACCTCCGACTGGAGCACACCCTGCCGCGGTACACGGTCACGGCGTCGGAGGTGGACCCCGGGCGGTACACCGGCCGGATCGCCGACTCCGGGACGTACCGCGAGGTGGTCACCCACGACGGCGTGGTCCAGACCGGTCTCGTCCGGATCGCCGCCGACGGTGGATACACGACGGTGGACCCGTGGCCCGCGCTGCTGTCCTTTCTGGAGGAGTACGAGGCGGTCTGGTACCGCGGCGCGGTGTACGCCCTCTCTCTGTCGGTCGACGACCCCGGGCCGCCGTACACAGTCACGGCCGAGCGGGTGTCACCGACCGCGCTGGCCGACCGACCGGTGTTCGACGCCACGGACGCGCCCGAGCGGGTCCGCGAGGCGGTCCGGGCGGCCGGCGAGACCGATGGCGTGTACGCGAGCGAGACCCTGCCCGGGTCACTGCTGGACGCCGTCGCCGAGCACCAGTACGTCTACCTCGACGGTGTCTTTTACTTCGCCGGCCTGGAGCGACGGGGGACGCTGCCAGCCAGGGTGGAGGCGACCGCCGTCGAGTCCGCGCTGCCCGAGCCACGCGTGCGGCTGTCGGTCGACAGCGACGCCGACCGGCAGGTAGAACTGTTCATCGGGGCGCCCACCCCCTTCGGCGTGCTGAAGATCGCGGGCGACGGCACCGAGCACCTGCTGTGGACCGACGCCTACCGGGAGAGCGACCACGTGTTCACGGAGGGCCGGCGGGTGACTGGCGGGCACGACGTCGGGCTGACGGTGCCGGTCCCGGCGGGCGGGCGCGTCTCGGAGACGTACACCGTCCTCGGCGACCTCTCGCCCGGCGCGTACGCCCTCCGGACCGAGGTGGGCGTCGAGACGGGCGACGGTGGTGGGGCGCTCCCGGTCCGGGTGTTCTTCCGGGTGACGCGCTGACCCCGACGGGTTTTAGACGCGGCTCCCGAAGAACGTGCTATGGCGAGTCTCTCGGGAGTGAACGTCGCCCTCGGCGTCTCGGGGTCGATCGCGGCCGTCCGCTGTGTGGAGCTCGCCCACGAGTTGCGCCGCCGGGGCGCCCAGGTGCGGGCGGTGATGACCGAGGCGGCCCGCGGGATCGTCCACCCGTGGGCGCTGGAGTTCGCCACCGAGCGCGACGTGGTCACCGAGATAACCGGCAGCGTCGAGCACGTCGAACTCTGCGGGCGCGAGGGGTGGGCGGACGTGCTCCTGCTGGCGCCGGCGACGGCGAACACCGTCGGGAAGGTCGCCGCCGCGATCGACGACACGCCCGTGACGACGTGTGCGACGACCGCACTCGGCGCGGACGTGCCGGTCGTCGTCGCGCCGGCGATGCACGAGCCGATGTACGACT
>CAYODS010000112.1:0-9846 GCA_964402765.1 uncultured Halobacteriales archaeon | reverse complement strand
CATGCCGATGGACCCCCTCCTGGGAGTGCACCACGCCGTCACCGCCCGCGACGAGCGACAGCAGCTCTCGGTCACCGAGGCGCTGCGGGCCTACACGCTGGGCGCCGCCCACGCCGGCTTCGACGAGGACCGCCTGGGCACCGTCGAGGCGGGCAAGCTCGCAGACCTCGCCGTGCTGGCGGAGTCGCCCTGGGAGATCGACGCGATCGAGGAGATCGACGTGGCGATGACCGTCGTCGGCGGCGAGATCGTGTACGAGCGCTGACCCGGACCGGCGTCTCCGAACCGGGCCACCGACCGCCTCGTTCTCACCATCGTCCCCGATCCGCTCACCATCGTCACCACCAGTCTTCGAACCCCGCGTTCGTCATCTTCTGTCATCACAAACCCGAACGACGAGCGCTGTGTCTCTTCAACCACCGGTCGAAGAAAAATCTTTTTCAATACTGGCGTTCGTAGGTCGAGCGAGAGAGAACGTATGCCACGCATGGAGACGGCGGACATCGAGACGGACCTGAGCCTGTTCAAGTACGACAACCTGGAGCGACTCCCGCCGCGGTACCGCGACCTGGACCGCGCGGAGCGCACCGAGCGGATCGAGGCGGCGCTTGACACGCTGGGCGAGGACGTGGTCGTCCTCGGGCACAACTACCAGCGCGAGGAGATCGTCGAGCACGCCGACTTCGTCGGCGACTCCTACGGCCTCTCCCGTGAGGCGGCCGAGACCGACGCGCCCTACGTCGTTTTCTGCGGGGTGACGTTCATGGCGGAGTCGGCGGACATCATCACCGACGACGACCAGACGGTGCTGTTGCCGTCGATGGAGGCGTCCTGTCCGATGGCGGGGATGGCCGAGGCGCTGCAGGTCGACGCCGCGTGGGCCGAACTCACCGCCGCGACAGACGACGACGTGGTGCCGGTCTGTTACATGAACTCCTACGCGGACCTGAAGGCCTTCTGTGCGGAGCACGGCGGCGCCGTCTGCACCTCCTCGAACGCCCACGAGGTGTTCGACTGGGCGTTCGACCGCGGGGACACCGTCCTCTTCCTGCCGGACAAGTTCCTCGGTCTGAACACCGCTCACCGGTTGGGCCTGGAGGACTCGGTCGCCGAGTGGGACCCCTGGGACCCCGAGGGTACCGACGCCGCCGAGGCCGCCGATGCGGACGTGATCCTGTGGGACGGCTACTGCCAGGTGCACGAGCGCTTCCGCGAGGAACACGTCACCGAGTTGCGCGCGGAGCGCCCGGACGCGAACGTCGTCGTCCACCCCGAGTGCCGCCGCGAGGTCGTGGAGGCGGCGGACGTGGTCGGCTCGACGGCGACGATCCGCGAGACGGTCGCCGACGCCGCACCCGGTGAGACGTGGGCGATCGGCACCGAGATCCACCTCGCGAACCACCTCGACCGCTGGCACGAGGCTGTGGAGGTGGTGCCGCTGTGTGGCGACGCCTGTATGGACTGCAACGCCATGCGCCAGATCGACCCCAACTACCTCACCTGGATTCTCGAAGGACTCGTGGAGGACGACCCGCGAAACGTCGTCAGCGTCGCCCCCGAGACCGCCGACCTCGCCGAGACGGCGATGGAGCGTATGCTCCGGATCTGACCATGACCGGGCCACGCACCACCGACGTACTCGTCGTCGGCAGCGGTATCGCCGGGTGTGCCGCGGCCCTGGCCGCCGCCCGAGCGGGCGCGGAGGTGCTCGTCGCGACGAAGGCCACCGCCCCCGAGGACGCCGCCACCGACTGGGCGCAGGGCGGCGTCGCCGTCACTCGCTCGGACCCCGACTCGTTCCAGCGGGACGTGCTCGCCGCCAGCGACGGCACCGCCGACCCCGAGGCGGTGTCGCTGCTCGTCGGGGAGAGCCGCGCCGCCGTCGAGGACGTGCTCGTCGACACGCTGGGCGTCGAGTTCGACCGCCCGGCGGCCGACGCGACCGACCCGACCGCGGGCGACTTCGACTACGCCCGCGAGGCGGGTCACTCCGAGTCACGCATCCTCCACGTCGACGCCCACACCGGGCGCCACGTCCTGCGGCCGTTCCTCGCGCACCTCCGCGAGCACGACCGCGTCCGACTGCTCGGGGACACCGACGCCCTCGATCTCCTCACTCACGAGGGCCGGGTCCACGGGGCGCTGCTCGACACCGCGCCGACGGGCGAGCCGGTCTTCGCCGGCGCGACCGTCCTCGCCACGGGCGGGATCGGCGCCTGCTACCCGCGCAGCACCAACCCGCCAGCGGCGACCGGCGACGGGATCGCCATGGCCGCGCTGGCAGGGGCGGACACCGCCGACATGGAGTTCGTCCAGTTCCACCCGACCGCGCTCGCTCCGGAGGCTGGCCCGGGCAGAATGGACGACGGCGACCACGGCACGCTCTTAGTGAGCGAGGCGGTCCGCGGCGAGGGCGGCGTGCTCCGCAACGCCGACGGCGAGCGGTTCATGCCCGACTACCACCCCGACGCCGACCTCGCGCCCCGGGACGTGGTGGCCCGCGCCGTCGACCGAGAGCGCGAGACGACGGGCGCCGTCCGCCTGGACGTCTCGGACGTGGACTTCGAGGGGGAGTTCCCCGAACTCGCGCGGCGCTGTCGGGCCCACGGCGTCGACCCCGCCGACGGCATCCCGGTCGCGCCCGCAGAACACTTCCTGTGTGGCGGGATCGACGTGGACGACCGCGGGCGCAGTTCCCTCGGGCGACTGTTCGCCGTCGGCGAGTGTGCCCGCACCGGCGTCCACGGCGCCAACCGGCTGGCCTCCACCTCGCTGCTTGAGGGACTCGTGTGGGGACTGCGTGCCGGCGAGACCGCGGCCGACGCCGGCGCTCCGGAGACGATCGAGGCGCCGGACCTGCTGGATCGGGACCCCGACCTGCCGGACGGCTTCGCCGCGGGCAAGTTCCGGCGCCTGCGCCGCGTGATGGACGAGCACGTCGGGCTGCGCCGCGATCCCGAGGGGCTGCGGCGAGCGGGGGCGGTGCTCCGGCGGCTGAAGGGCGAGGTCGACGCCTACGTCCGCACCCGCACCGCGCGGGACCTGTACGAGCTCCGCAACGCGAGCGTCGTCGCCCTGCTCGTCGCCCGGGCCGCCACAGAGAACCCCGAGAGCGTCGGCTGTCACCACCTGACCGGGAGCGCCGCCGCGGAGGCGGGGGCAGAGGGCGACTGAGATGCTCACCCAGCGCCAGGTCGAGCGGTGGCTCGAGGAGGACGTGGGCCACCACGACGTGACCAACGACGTGCCCGGCGAGACGACGGGCCGACTGGTCGCCACGGAGGGCGGCGTCATCGCCGGTCTGGACGCCGCGAGGGCGGTGTTCGAGTACCTCGACTGCACCGTCACGCCCGGGGCGACCGACGGCGACCGGGTCGAGGCGGGCGAGGTGGTGTTGCGGGCCAGCGGCCCCGCCCGGGACGTGCTCCGGGGCGAGCGCGTCGCGGTGAACGTCGCCGCCCACGCCTCCGGGGTCGCCACCCGCACCCGCCGGGCCGTCGACCGCGCCCGCGAGGCGGCCCCCGACGTGCGCGTGGCGGCCACCCGCAAGACCACGCCCGGCCTCCGGGGCGTCGAGAAGCGCGCCGTCGCCGCCGGCGGGGGCGACACCCACCGCCTGGACCTCTCGCAGGCGGTCATCGTGAAGGACAACCACGTCGCCGAACTCGGCCTGGAGACCGCGACCCGCCGGCTGTGCGACCGGGTCTCCTTCGTCACGACCGTCGAGGTGGAGGTCGAGACGCCCGCCGACGCCCCCAGAGCGGCCGCCGCCGGTGCCGACGCCGTCCTGCTGGACAACATGTCGCCCGAGGACGTGCAGCGCGCGGTGGCCCTGCTCGGGGAAAGCGAACACGAGACCACGCTGGAGGCCAGCGGCGGCGTCACCCTTGAGACGGTCGCCGACTACGCCGCGACCGGCGTGGACATCGTCTCGATGGGGTCGCTCACCCACTCCGCGCCCGCGATGGACTACTCGTTTCGCACCGGGTGACCCGCCGTCCGTCCCGAGCGGTCCCCGCGGACGACCCGCTCAGAGACGATCCGCAACGCTTACCCGCGACCTGTCGGACTGCTAACCGATGCTTCGAGAGCGATCGCGGCGATCCATCCTACGAGCCGCCGCCGTGGCGGGCGCGGTCGGCGTGGCCGGCTGCCAGGGTGGCGGTGGTGGTGACGGATCGTCGCCGGACACCGACGGCGAGACGACGTACGGGATCACCGTCGAGAACGGCCTGAGTGTGGACGACTTCGAGGGAACGTCGGAACTGTCCGGGCCGGAACCCGCGGAACTGTCGCTGCGCGTGAACGGCCTCACGAACGACGAGACGTACTTCCAGCGGACCGTCAAGGTCGAGACCGGCGCCACCCGCACCTTCGAGGAGGCGTTCACGGTCAGTCCCGACGGGCCGACCTACGCGATGAACGCCCAACTCACGCCGTTCGTCGGTGGCGGGCTCTCCCGGCAGTTCAACCGGAAGGCCGGTCTCACCTTCGCCCCCGACGAGCGCCCCTCCAGGAACCCCATCGAGGTGCGCCTGGTGAGCATCGACAGCCAGGAGGGGCTGTACCCCGAGGTCAGCATCGTCGGGCAGGGGTGACCTCGCTCGACGCTACTCCTGGATGACCGCGAGAATGCGGTCTGAACCGATCTCGACGACGATCAGTCGGTCGTCCGCTATCTGACCTCGTTCGACGGGGACGGCGTTCGTCGCGCTCCGCTCTGCCGTGGTCGTCGTGACCTCGTACACGCCCGGACTGGAGACGCTCGTCTCGAAGGTCGCGGCGGCGCCCGGTGCGAGCGAGGCGTCGAACTCGTCGACCGGGTCGCCGGGCCCGTCGCGCTCGGCGAGCCGCACGGTCGCGTCCACCCTCTCCGTGGTCCCGTTGCGGATCTCGATACCGAGACTGCCACTCCCGTCCAGACACCCGGCGACCGCGGGTGTCGATAGCGCGGAGAGTCCCGCCAGGAGTCGTCGCCGTCTCATACTCGCCGGGTCACACCCGTTGGCACGAGTGTCTTCTGGGGGGGCGATCGAGAGACGGTAGAGGACGCGAATAGGACGGTCAGTCGCGGGCGATCTCGGTGAGCGCGGCGACGCGGTCCTCGGCGTCGGGGTGGGTGCCGCCGACGCGGGCGAGCGGGCCGCGCTCGGCGGTGGGGACGACGGTCATCGCGGCGGCCTGGGCCCGGGCGTCGGCGTCGCGACCGTCCTCGTCGGGGACGGGCGTGTCGGCGGCGGCCAGACGCTCGATGGCACTCGCCAGCGCGGTCGGGTCGTCGGTGATCGCGGCGGCGCCGCGGTCGGCGTCGTACTCGCGGCCGCGGGTCAGCGTCACCAGCGCGGCGCTGCCGACGGTGTGCAACAGGCGACCGACGACGCCGGCGGCGACGGCGACGACGGCGCCGAGGACCCCCTCGACGAGACTGTCCATCCGGCGGGCGCGCTCGGCGCCGGTCCGGGCCTGTGCGAGCAGGCGCTCGGCCCACAGCACCGGCGCCAGCAGCAGGCTCAACAGCCAGAGGTCGCCGTTGGCGACGTGGGCGACCTCGTGGGCGAGCACGCCCCGGAGTTCGTCCTCGCCCAGGCGGTCCAGCAGCGCGGGCGTGACGACGACGTAGGTGTCGCCGTCGCTCGCCGGGTCCTCGACGACGCCCAACTCGTCGCGCAGCGTGTAACACAGCGAGCGCCCGGACTCGCGGACCCGGAGTTCGGGCGCCGGCACGTCGACCTGGCGGGCGAGACGGTCGAGGGTCGCCTGGTGGGTGCGTTCCTCGTCGGTGGGGGCGCGGGTGTCGGCGAGCAGGCGGCGCTGACTGCGGTGGACGGCACGGACGAGCAGCCACGTCGTCCCGACGACGCCGCCGGCGACGACGGCACCGACGACGGTGCCGGCGACGGCGGTCGGCACCGCGGCGCCGTACCACGCCGGCAGCGCGCCAAACAGCAGGACGAACGCGCCGCCGAGCATCGTCCACCCCAGGGTGGCGAGGACGCGCCCGACGGCGTACCACAGCGCGATCGTGCCCGCGACGGCGACGACCACCGCCGCGGCGTACAACACGCCCGTCGCGGCCAGCCGCCGACGCCCGGTCCCCCGTTCGAACACTCGCATCCTGTGTCACATGCTCACGTGCCCGGGGGTCAAAAGCGTCACGCAGGTCACGGCGACTCGACCAGCGACCGCCCGGTCATCGTCGCCGGCCGATCGAGGCACATCGCCGACAGCAACGTCGGCGCCACGTCCGCCAGTCCACCCGAGCGCAGCGCGATCCCGCGCTCGGTAGCCGTCCCCCCGGGCGGCACGAGCACCGCCGGCACGGGGTTCGTCGTGTGCGCGGTGTGGGGAGCGTCGGGCGTTCCCATGTCCTCGGCGTTGCCGTGGTCGGCGGTGACGAGTACGGTCGCGCCCGCCGCACGGCAGGCCGGGACCAGGCGGGCGAGTTCGGCGTCGACCGCCTCGACCGCCGCCCGGGCGGCCTCGAACGACCCCGTGTGCCCCACCATGTCCGGGTTGGCGTAGTTCAGCACCAGGAGATCCGGGTCGTCGACGTCGATCACCTCGCGGGCGGTGTCGGTCACCCTGGGCGCGCTCATCGCCGGGCGCTCGTCGTAGGTGGGTACGTCGGGGCTGTCCACGATCCGGCGCAGTTCGCCGTCGAAGGCCACCTCGCGCCCGCCGTTGAGGAAGTAGGTGACGTGGGCGTACTTCTCGGACTCGGCGACGCGTAACTGTGTGCGGCCGGCACTGGCGACGACCTCGCCCAGCGTCTCCACCGGATCGGTCGGAGGGACGGCGACCGGAAGGTCGAACGTGCGGTCGTACTCCGTCATCGTCGTGACGTGCACGTCCGGCGGGGCCACGTCGACCGCGTCGGGCGCGATCCCGGCGAGCAACCGGGTCAACTGCCGCGCGCGGTCGGCCCGGAAGTTCGCGACCACGACCGCGTCGCCGTCCGCGATCGCCGGGCGCCCCTCGACGAGCGTCGGCTCGACGAACTCGTCGGTGTCGCCGCGCTCGTACGACCGCTCGACGGCGGCGACCCCCGACGGCGCGACTTGGGGCGCCTCCCGGTGGACCATCGCGCCGTACGCCGCCAGCGTGCGCTCCCAGTTCTCGTCGCGGTCCATCGCGTAGTACCGCCCGGTGACCGTCGCCGGGTGGCCGGTGCCCGCCTCGTCGGCCACCGCCGCCAGCGCGCGCAGGTGCTCGACGCCGCTGGTCGGCGCCGTGTCCCGCCCGTCGGTGATCGCGTGGGTGACCGCCGGGAGGTCGCGGTCGGCGCACACCTGGAGAAGGGCGTGGGCGTGCCGGGCGTAGGCGTGCACGCCACCGTCGCTCACCAGGCCGACGACGTGTACCCGGCCGTCGCTGTCGGCGGCGTACCGCAGGGCGTCGTCGATCGCCGGCACGTCACCGAGTTCGCCCGCCGCGATGGCGTCGTCGATCCGGGCGGCGGGCTGTTCGACCACCCGTCCGGCGCCGATCGTCAGGTGGCCCACCTCGCTGTTGCCCATCTGGCCCTCGGGCAGGCCGACCGCTCGACCGTCCGTGGCGAGCGTGGCGTACGCCCCCTCCGAGACGAGGCGGTCGAAGGCGGGCGTGTCGGCGGCGGCGACGGCGTCGCGCCCGCCCTCCGGGCGCTCCCGGCCGTCGAGCAGGTGTGCCGGCGCGTCGCTGCCGAGTCCCCACCCGTCGAGCACCACGAGGGCGGCGTCCATGGTCCGGAATGGCGGGCGGACGGTTTCTGCGCTTCGGTGCGGTTCTGGTTGGCATCGGTCGATGGTGAGCAGGCGCAAACAGTGTACGGAGCCAGAGGCATCACTCGGTCGAATAGCTAGAAAGCCCCCGCTCCGCTGTGGTCGCGCGCCTCGCTGCGCTCCTCGTCGGTCGCTTCGCTCCCTCCTGTGGTGCTTACTTCGTCGTGCTTCCCGCAGAGGGAGACTCCACGAGTCTCCCAGGCAGTCGGGCGCCTCGCGCCCGACGACAGCGGAGCGGCCCCCTTCAGTCCCGCCCTACTGGAGTTCTCCCGGGCGGGACTGAGAGGGGTTGGCGGCTCGCTGAGCGAGACGACGCAAGCACCGCAACGCAGTGAGGAGCGCAGCGAGTCGCAGCCCGCGAGGCGCCGGGGGCTCTCTGGCTCTTCACAAGTCGGTCGCTCACCGTGTCGCTCGCCTGAACATCACGCGTCGAACCCGTGGGTATATGACCGTCCGCGTCCCGCCTCCGGTGGATGACGCTCGACCCGGTCCACTTCGAGGGGATCACGCGGCTCTCGCGCCGGGTCGAGCGCGGCGTCGACCGCCGCGAGCACCGCGAGTTCGCCGAGACCGTCTGGGGGGAGTTCCTCGACCCCCTGGTGGACGGCGGGAAGCGAGTGCTCGAACCGCTGGCCGAGCAGCGCCGCCGCACCGTCGCGATCGACGACGTGGCGCTGGTCGACCCCCCCTTCCCCACCCGCCACGGCCTGGACTCGGGGACGATCAACCCCACGACGTACCGCAACGGCCTCGTCGTCGACGTGGCCCAGGCGGCGATGAGCGCCATCCCCTCCGACCTGGACCTTCACCGCGCCCGTACCGTCGTCCAGGCGGTCCACGCCAACGACGCCACCGTCGTCTTCGAGGACGAACCCTCGATGTTCGACGACGGCTACGTCGAGGGCCGCGTGCTGCACGCCCCCCGGGTCAACCGCTACGAGGGCACCGTCGTCCACGAACTCGCACTCTACACCGCCGAGTCGGAGCACGCGCTGCGACAGGCCGGCGTCGTCGACGACCTGCTCGTGCTCGACGGCCCGGTCTACCCGAAGGGACTGCTCAACTGGGCCGACCGCTCGCCCGAACTCGCCGACCTCCTCGCGGCGGAGCGCCCCCGCGACGTCGTCGAGAACTACGTCCGTCTCGTCGAGCGGTTCGTCGAACGGGACGTGCCGCTGGTGGGCTTCGTCAAGAACCCCGTCTCCCGGGCGATCACCCGCACCGTCCGCGAGAAGCGCGGCTCCGCCCCCTGGGTGAACGACGCCGCCTTCTTTTCGGACGTGCTGGAGCGGCGCGAGCGGACGGGGGACGGCGACGGCTACGAGCGCCACACCGACGACCTCTCTTTTACCAACTGGTTCGTCTCCCGCGGCGGTGCCGACGGTCGCATCGCCGCCGGCAGCGACGCCGTCGGCGTCGACCGTCGCCTCGATCCCGAGGCCTACGAGGTCACATTCTTCGCCGTCTACGACCCCCGTGACGACGCCGTCTACCGCGTCGAGGCACCCCACGCCTTCGCCCGCGACCCGGACCTCCGGGAACGGCTGGAACGACAGGTGCTCTCCGAGGTCGCTGCCCACCGCGGACCACCGCGGTCGGTGGCGAAAGCCGACGAACTTGCCCGGATCTCCCGCGACGAGACCCGCGCGCTGCGGGAGGCCATCGGCGACGCCTTCGGCGTCGAGCGTGATACGTCGTACAACGACCGGCGGTGGGACTAGCGGGTGTCGGCGTCACTGGATCGGGTGCACTTGATCTCGGTGGGGGGACCTCCGACGCCCTCGGCGTGCTCTCATCGGGTGCTCTCGATCTCTGTTGAGTGGCCCACGAAGCCCTCGGCGTGCTCTCTGGACCGGGTGCGCTTGATGACAGTGCGTGGACCTCCGACGCCCTCGGCGTGCTCTCTGGACCGGGTGCTCTCGATCTCGGTGTGTAGACCTCCGAAGCCCTCGGCGTGCTCGACGGCTCTCACTCGCTGTGCGCCTCGCTCACTGCGTTCGCTCGGTGCTTGCGTCGTCGCCAGAACCCTCCGGGTTCTGGCTGGCTCGAAAATCTTCGATTTTCGAACGTGAGAGACCGGTCGACC
>CAYODS010000111.1:0-9933 GCA_964402765.1 uncultured Halobacteriales archaeon | reverse complement strand
CCGGCCCACGCGGAGTTCGAGGTCCTCCTCGCGGGCCATCGGCACGGCGAGGCGGTCGCCGTCGGGGCTCCACTTCGGCGTGCCGGCGTCGGAGACGCGGGTGAGCCGGTGGGGGGTGCGGTGCCCGTCGCTCGGGACGACGAACACGGAGCGTCGGGTGCGGTCCTCCTCGGGGTCGGCCTCGCTGGCGACGAATGCGACGCGGTCGCCAGACGGCGAGACGCTCACCGCGCCGACGCGGGTGAGGTCGTACCGCGCCTCTGCCGGCAGCGGGTCGGTGTCGGTCACGTTCTCGCCCCGGCGGGCGGGGACTTAGTCGCTCGGGCACCGTCTCGCGGCGGGACGGCCGTCCGGTGGCGTCGGACCGGGGGCCACAAGCGGTAGGTGCCCGGCGGCGTGCGATCGTCGTGTCGATGGTGTCGGTCACGCCACTGGCGGCGGTCGTCGCCGCTGGACTGGTCGTCGCCGCCCTCCTCGTCACACGGTGGCGGTCGATGGGGTGGCGACTGGTCGTCGGCGCCTTCCACGCGCGCCGGTGGTGGCGCTCGACGGGTCGGGGGGCGGCGGGGCGGTTCGGAATCCGGCAACGGCACGTCTACCGGGCCGGCCGGGACGACGACCGGGTGGGCGAGCCCTCCACACCGGGGCCGGACGCGGAGTCGGTGACGCTGCGTCGCAACGGGGTCGACCCGCTGGACCATCCCGGGGTGGTCGCCGACCCCGGGTACACCCGCATCGAGGTCGCCAAGCGGGGCACGGGTCGGTTTCTCGTGCGGTACGGCGGCGGCATGGGGAGACCGGGCCACCTGGTCGTCTCCGGCGGCGGCGTGAGAGACCTGCTGGCGGCGACGGTCGAGGACGGGCCGATCCCGGACTGGCACGTCGAGGGCGACACGCCCGACTGGTTCCCCGAGTACGAGGTGCCGACCGTCACCTGTGACCGCTGCGGCGCCGGGGTGCCGGGCACCGAGGTGCGGGCGCCGAACCACTACCCCAGGGGCGACCACGACGGCGAGTTCTGTGCCGACTGCTGGTCGGCGGTCGCGGAGGAGTGGGAGTCCACACGGCGGTGACCGGCGGGCCTGGTGGGACTGCCCTGTCGTGAACCGAAGGCGCAACTGTCAAGCGCGGGGCGCCCCGAGTGAGGGTATGAAGTTCGTCGTCGCGACGGACGGCTCGACGCAGAGCGAGGCGGCCCTACGACACGCACTCGACCTCGCGGAGGCCACCGAGGGCTCGGTGCGGGTCGTCCACGTCGTCATCCCGGAGGTGCAGACCCAGGGCGGCAGCGACCCGGTGGTCGACCCCTCGAACGCCGCCGACCGCCTGCTGATGGAGGACGAACACGACGCCGAGGACCGCGGCGAGCGCATCCTCGACAACGCCGCACGGCTCGCCGCCGACCACGGGGCGACCGTCGAGACCGACCTCCTGCACGGTGACCCCGTGGAGACGGTGGCGGAGTACGCCGCCGACCAGGAGGCCGACGGCGTCGTCGTGGGCCACCGCGGGCTCACCGAGCGCGCCGAGGAACACCTCGGCAGCGTCGCGAAGTCACTCGTCGGTCGCTCGCCCGTCCCCGTCACCGTCGTCTCCTGACCGCCGCAGTCCCACCGCGAAGCGGGCACCGCTCATCGACGACTCGCCCACCTCGAAGGTCGCGCCGTAGCTCTCCGCGATCCGCTCGACGAGGTACATCCCCAGTCCCGACCCGCGGGAGTCGCCCGCGGAGTACCCCTTCTCCATGATACGCTCGCGCTCCTCGCGGGGGATCCCCTGGCCGTCGTCGGCGACGACCAGACGCACGCGCTCCCCGCCGGAGCGGCTCCGGACCCGCACGAGCGACCCGCCGGAGTGCACGAGGGCGTTCTCGACGAGGTTGGCGACCAGTTCCCGCAGCATCGGCCCGGCCTGGACGCGGACCGGGTCGACGTCGGTCTCGACCGTCATCTCGCGGTGGTCGGCCAGGTCGGCCGTGCGCTCGACGGCGTCGGCGACGGCCCGGTCCAGCCGCACGGGATCGGGGTCGACCTCGTCCAGGCGGCTGAGCCGGCGGACGTCCTCGATGAGTTCGGTGGCGTCCTCGACGCCCTCGCGAGCGCTGTCGATCCGCTCGGCGACCGCCGGCGGCACGGCGTCGCTCTCCCGGGCCGCCAACTGGAGGTTCATCCCCACGACCTGGAGGGCGTTGCCCAGGTCGTGTCGCAACAGCGAGTGCAGGAACTCCGCGCGTCGCTGGGCGGCGACCCGATCGCTGATGTCTTTCGCCACGCAGACGATACCTGCGAGTCCCTCCTCGTCGTACATCACCGACGCCGAGAGACTCATCGGCACCACCTCGCCGTCGGCAGTCTCGAACGACACCTCGAGATCGGTGACGTGACCCGCCGACAGCAACCGATCCAGCAGTGCACCTTCCGTCATCATATCAGCGAGCTGCTCGTTCTCGTCGGGGGCGGCGAACACGTAATCGATCGGGCGCCCGACGACCTCCCCCTCCGCGTAGCCGAGTTTCTCGTTGACGGCGTCGTTGGCCCGCCGGATCCGACCGTCGGGGCCCACCTGCAGCAGCACGTCCACCATCGTGTCCATCACGTTCTCAAGGGCGGTCGTCCGCCGGCGGACGCGCCGCCTGAGTTCCTCCCGGGACGGCGCCGCGGACTCCCCGGTGTCCGGACGGGTCTCCTGCATTCTTGTTTTCCTAACGGCCGTGAGCACTTAATTTTCTGGGTGCAGCGCGGAACGAACCGTGCCCACACCGCCGGACTTTCGACGACGGAGCGCGTGGGGTCGGTGATGGCGACCACCCGTGCCGAACTGGCGGCGGCGCTGGCCCGGCCTCGCCGGAACGCCCTCGCGCTCCTCACGGGTGTGGGCCCGGTACTGGTCGCGCACCTCCTCGTCCCGCACTGGAGCACCCGGTACGGCTCGTACCTCGTCGCCTTCTCCGTCTGGATGATCTGGTTCGTCCTCGTCGTCGCCGACCTCCTGGGTGAGCCACTCGACGCCGAGGGCACCAGTTCGGAGTGAGAACCCGTCGGATCGCCGACTAAAGACGGCTGCAGGGAACGTTCATGTCGCCGGCACGGGTGGACGGGAGCGTGACCGACGCGATCGAGCGGGCCGTCCGGTCGGCGCTGCCGGCCCGACAGGTCGACGACGTCGAGGAGTACGACGCCCGCCCCGGCAACCGGACCGCGCGGGTGACGTTCGTGGACGCCCCGGGCGTGTTCGTGAAGACCGCGACCGACACCGCGGCGCGACTCCGCCGGGAGACCGCCGCCACGCGGTACGCGGCAGCCCACTGCTCGCTGCGCGTTCCCGGGGTCGTCGCCGCGGACCCCGGCGCCGACCCCCCGTTCCTCTTCACCGAGCCGCTGCCGGGGACGGTCCTGAACGAGCCGTGGACGGACCTGCGGGACGACGACTGGAAAGAGGGGAGCGCGGGCGAAGGCGACACCGACGGGGGCACGCGGCGGGAGCGCGAGCGACTGTTCCGGCGGGTCGGCCGGGCGCTCGCCGCCGTCCACGGGGCGCGGTTCGACCGGTGTGGCGTGATCCGGGGCGGCGACGCCGACGGGCTGGACCTCGCGAGCGGCTCGTGGACCGAGACGCTGTGTGCGACGGTCGCCTTTCGCGCCGGGGACTGGCTGCCCGACCGGTTCGCGGACCTGCCCGACCGACTCGTCGAGGTCGTCCGGGCGGTCGACCCCTCGGTCGACGGGCCGGCGCTGTGTCACGGTGACCTGAGCCGCAAGAACCTCCACCTCGACCCGCTGGGGGCGCTGGACTGGGAGCGGGCCGTCGTCGGCGACCCGGCGTTCGACCTGGTGGACGCGACCGAACACCACGTCGGTCAACCCGACGTCCCCGAGGACGACCGGCCCGAGCTGCGGGCCGCGATCGAGGACGGTTACGAGGCGGTCGCCGACGACCTGCCCGCCGGTCTCGAACGGCGACGCCCCCTGTACCGGGCGACGTGGCACCTCCTGGTGCTGCAGGCGTTCGAGGACTGGTCGGCCGACGTGGACCGCCCGGCGGACGACCTCGCCGCACAGGTCCGCGAGGAGTTCGGCGAACGGCTCGACGCCGCACGGGTCGACTGAGACCGGGACCCGAAGCCTTTCATCGGACGGCGCCGGGGTAGGGGCCATGTCGGGACCGGTCGACCGCCCGCCGACACGGGCGACGGACACCGAGACAGAGGTACGGACGGACGGCGGCGTCGAACACCTCGCCGTCGTCGGCGCCGGCACGATGGGCGGCGGCATCGCACAGCTCGCGCTACAGTGCGGGTTCGAGGTGACGCTGCGCGACGTCGAGGACGACCTCGTGCGCGAGGGCCGCGAGCGCGTCGCCGAGGGGCTCGCGTCGGCGGAGGCCGGCGGCCACGTCGACGACGCCGACGCGCTGCTCGCGCGGCTGACGACGACGACCGCGGTCGAGGACCTGGCCGGCGCGGACGCCGCCGTCGAGGCCGTCGTCGAGGACGTCGACGTGAAACAGCGCGTCTTCGAGGACCTCGAGCGGGTGCTCGACGAGGACGCCCTGCTGTGTACGAACACCTCCTCGCTGTCGGTGACGGAGATCGCGAGCGCGGTCGCGGACCCCGGCCGCGTCGTGGGGACGCACTTCTTCAACCCACCGGTGAAGATGGAACTGCTGGAGGTCGTCGAGGGCCACCACACCAGCGAGCGCACCGTCGAGCGTGCCGAGGCGCTGGGAGCCGCGCTCGGCCGCGAGACCGTCGTCGTCGCCGACGTGCCCGGCTTCGCCACCTCCCGGCTGGGCGTCGCGCTGGGCATGGAGGCCGCCCGGATGGTCCAGGAGGGCGTCGCCAGCGCCGAGGACGTCGACACCGCGATGCGGCTGGGCTACAACTTCCCCATGGGGCCGCTGGAACTGGGCGACCAGGTCGGCTGGGACGTCCGCGTCGACGTCGGGGAGTACCTCGCCGAGGAACTCGGCCGCGAGGTGTACCGCCCGCCACAGAACGTCAAGCGGATGGTCCGGGCCGGCGACTACGGCCGCAAGACGGGGCGTGGGTTCTACGAGTACGACGACGGGGAGGGCGACTGATGGCCGACGAGGAGGGCGACCCGACCGACGGTGACCAGCATCGCGACGACCCCGCCGTCCCGGCGGCGGGCGACCCCGCGGTCGACGTCGAGACCGCCACGGCGAAGCACGAGACCGTCCACGCCGACCGCGACGGTGACGTGGTCCGGGTGACCCTCGACCGGCCCGACGCCCGCAACGCGATGAACGCGCAGTTGCGCCGCGAACTGAAGGCCACGCTCGCGACCGTCGAGGACAGTGACGCCCGCGTGGTCGTCCTGACCGGCTCCGGGGAGTCAGGCGCGTTCGTCGCCGGCGCCGACGTGACCGAGATCCGCTCGCGGTCGGCGGTCGAGCAGCGCCGCGCCAGCGAGCGCCCCCGCGTGTACGAGGCGGTCGACGACCTCCGGCAGCCGGTGATCGCCCGGATCAACGGCCACGCCTTGGGCGGCGGCTGTGAACTCGCGCTGGCCTGTGACGTGCGGATCGCCCGCGAGGACTGCGTGATCGGCCAGCCGGAGATCACCCTAGGGCTGATCCCCGGCGGCGGGGCCACCCAGCGACTCCCCCGGCTGGTCGGCGAGGGCCAGGCCATGCGGCTCGTCCTGTCGGGCGAACCCGTGAGCGCGACCGAGGCCGCCGACATCGGCCTCGTGGAGGCCACCCACCCCGCGGAGGCGTTCGACGACGCCGTCGACGACCTGGCGACGACGATCGCCTCCCGTGGCCCGCTGGCTCTGGAGTTCGCGAAGACCGCGGTGAAGGCCGGCTCCCGGATGCCCCTGGAGGAGGGCATCGAGTACGAGGCCGAACTGTTCGCCCAGATCAGCGCCACCCGGGACGCCGACGAGGGGATCGACGCCTTTCTGGAGGACCGCGATCCCGAGTTCGAGGGGCGCTAGCGCGGGCGGAGTTTCGCCCCGTAGCGGGTGACGCCCTCCTGGGTGTACACCCGGCGGAACACCGCCTCGACCGGGTCACCCGCCGCCGGGGCGCCGTCCTCGCGACCGTCGTCGACCACGAGGAGGGGCACGCTCGCACGCCCGTCCTCGCCGTCGGGGTCGCCACCACCCCGCGGTTCGCCGCCGTCTCCGGGGACCGGGAACGAGGCGATCGCCGTGGTGTAGTCGCCGCCGATCCGCGCCTGGTACTCGGAGAACTCCGGCGGTGCCCCGCCCTGTGCGATCCGGGAGGCGGTCTCGATTCGCCCCTCGCGGGCCAGCGGGACCGACTCGCTCTCGGCGAGTGAGCCACACTCCGAACAGGCGCCACCCGGCGGGAACGCGACCGCGCCACAGTCGACACAGCGCCCGGCGGCGAGACGGTACCGCTGGGGCAGCGACCGCCGCCAGGCGGGCACGCTGACGTGGGCGCCGCCACCCTCCGGCGCGCCCGAGACCACCTCCGTCCGCCGGCGCAGGTAGTCGCCGAAGTCGACCTCGCGGGGGGAGCGGGCGTCGACCGCGACCGGCACCGCGTCGGTCCGCTCCAGTCGAAGGAGTGCAGCGCCGTCGCCGCCGTAGCCCGCCGCAAGCAGCGTCTCCGGCGCGTCCCCGTCCCCGCCCTCCGCGGGCGCCAGCGGGTCGAGGCCGGCGAGGGTGAGCGCCAGCGACACCGGGACGCTCGCGGCGCCGGCGTCGCCCACGCCGTCGACGGCGGTGCCGGCGGCGACCGTCTCGCGGTCGACGCCGAGCGGGTCGGCGCCGCGGTACGGCGTGCGGGTGTCCGGCGCCTGCACCGCCGCCGCCTCGACCGCCGTGTCCACCTCGCCTGCGGCGGCCGACAGCGCCCGCCGCAGCGCCGCCCGGTCATAGGCCGTCACTCCAGCGCCCTCGGTCTCGCCCTCGCCGCCACGCCGGAAGCGCGTGCCCGGTGCAGGCGGTCCCGCCTCGCTCGCCTCGGTCACCCGCACCGGTCCGTCGGGGGCGAGGAGAGCGGCGACTGCCCCCGCGCCGGCGACCGCCTCCCGCTCGCCGTCCGGCGCGCCCCGCGGGCAGTCGGCGGCGACGACCAGCGTCCGTTCGTCGCGCTCGGCGGCCGCCCGGAGTGCGCGCACCCCGCTCGCGGCGTCCGCGGCGTACACCGCCCGGCGCGCGGACTCCGACACGGCGAGCGCGGCGCCCAGGCGGGTCGTGAGTGCGCCCTCCTCAACCGGCGGCGTGGTCGTCGAGAGCAGCAGGCCGTCGACCGACTCGCCGGCGGCGTCGGCCGCCGACAGCGCCCGCCGACCGGCCGCGACGGCCATCGTCAGCGCGTCCTCGTCGGCGTCGGGCACCGCCCGCGTCACGCCGCCACGATCCCGGCCCCAGCCACGCGCCAGTTCCTCGGGCGTGACCCGCAGTCGCGGGAGGTACGCCCCCAGCGCCGCCACGCCGGCGGGGAACTCCCTCACGCCGACTCACCTCGTTCGAGGACGTGCACCACGGCGGCACCGCCGCTGCCCCCAACGTTGTGCGCGAGTCCGACCTCGGCGCCGTCGACCTGGCGCTCTCCGGCCCGCCCGGCGATCTGGTCGTACACCTCGACCACCTGACCCGTGCCGGTCGCACCGATGGGGTGGCCCTTCGACTTGAGCCCGCCGGAGGTGTTCACCGGCAACTCGCCGCCGATCTCGGTCGTGCCCGACTCCAGCAGGGCGGCGCTCTCGCCCGGCTCACAGAACCCGAGGTCCTCGTAGGCGAGCAACTCGGCGATCGAGAAGCAGTCGTGTACCTCCGCCAGGTCCAGATCGGGGGGGTCGACGCCCGCCTCGTCGTAGGCGCGCTCGGCGGCCCGGCGGGAGGCGGGGATCGAGGTGTAGGTGTCGCGGTCGAACAGTCCCACGGCGTCAGACCCGGCGCCGACGCCGGCCACCCGCGCCGAGGGGCGGTCCAACTCGGCCGCGACCTCCCCGGAGGCGACGAGGACGGCGGCAGCACCGTCGGTCGTCGGACAGCAGTGGTACAGGCCGAGCGGGTCGGCCACCGTCGGCCCTCCCGTGGCCTCCTCCAGGGTGCACTCGAAGGCGAGGTGGGCGTGGGGGTTGCGGGCACCGTTGTGGTGGTTCTTCACCGCCACCCGCGAGAGGTCCTCGCGGGTCGTGCCGTGGGCGTCCATGTGGGCGCTTGCCATCTGGGCGTACACCCCCGAGAAGGTGGTGCCCGCCAGGCGCTCGTAGGCCGTCTCGCCGCTCACCCCCAGCCAGTACGGCAGGGACTCGCCCAGGTCGTTCATCACCTCGACGCCCAGCGCCAGCACGAGGTCGGCCGCACCCGCCCGCACCGCCCGGGTCGCCGCCCGCACCGCGTAGCCGCCGGCCGCACAGGCGTTCTCGACCCGCGTCGCCGGCCCCTCGACTCCGACGTGGCGGGCGACCGCCGGCGCCGACAGCCCCAGCTGGCGGCCGCCGACGCCGAGCGTGCCGAGAAAGCACTCCTCGACCGCGTCCGGCGACAGGGACTCGTCATCGGGTGCGCCGGCGAGGGCGTCTCTCACGGCGGTCAGCGACAGCGATCGGTAGCTCTCGTCGGGGAAGGCGCCGAAGTCGCTCTGCCCGGCCCCGACGACGTGGGCCTCCGGCATGGCCCCCGATCGTGGGCCGCGGGTATAAACGCCGTCCTACGCGTCCTCGCGGCGGGCGCGGATCTCGCGGGCCGCGGGGATGACGACCCAGAACGTGAGCGCGCCGAGGATGGCGAACCAGAACAGCGCCTCCTTCAGCACGAGACCGATCTGCCCGTACTGGCCGATTCCCGCGGGCGCGGCGCCGGTCAACTGCGCGCCCTCGAAGGAGGGGGTGTTGTACCAGCCGGCGAGCACGAGCCACGCCAGGCCCGCTCCGGTGAAGATAGCCAGCCCCTTCACGAACTCGTCGGCCATCACCCGGCGAAGGGTCGCGCCGGTCTTAGCCGCTTCGCTTCCGTGGTGGCCGTGACCGCGTCGGCGTCGGGCCGGTCGGTCGCCGGTCCCCGCGGACGCGTCGGGACCACCGTCGCCAACCTCGGCGTCGCGCCTGGGGTGTCAGTCCCCGGTCCCCGCGCCCGCGTCGGGGCCACTCTCCCCCGCGTCGGAGTCACCGTCGCCCGCGTCGGTGTCAGCGTCGGTCGCCTCGTCGTCCTCGCCCAGGTCGGCCGCCCTGAACCGGGTCGCGAACGCGTAGGCGGCGGCCCCGCCGACGATCAGCCCCAGTCCCAGCAGCGCGACCGGCGTGTCGATCTCCCCGGCCGAGGCGCTCGCACGGTTGGTGGCGGCGTCCAGCGCGACGAACCCGCCGACCACGCTGACCATCGCCAGCAGCGTCGACATCACCGTCACCGTCTTGTACAGGCGGGCGGGGACGACCACCTCCCGCCCCGACGGCCCCTCCGTCGGTCCGTACGCCCCGTCCGCGTCCGCCCCGTCCGCGCCGGAGTCACCCGGACCGACGGGCCCCTCACCACCCGAGGGGACGGGGGCGTCGGTGTCGGCAGCGGAGTCGGGACCGGAGGCGGCGTCGGAGTCGCCGGTGTCGTCGGCGGAGTCGGGACCGGAGGCGGCGTCGGGGTCGGAGTCGGAGTCGTGGGCGTCGGTGTCAGCGTCGGACCCGGACCTGGAGGCGTCGTCAGTGTCAGAGTCGGAGTCGCGGGCGTCGGTGTCGGAGTCGGGGTCAGACACGGGCGCGGGCACCGCCTACTTCGGCGGGCGGAGCCGGTAGTACCGCCGGTTGAGGTCGTACATGTATCCCTCCTGCATCGCCTTCAGCACCGGGTAGGTGATCAGCGCCGACAGCACCGGCAACAGGAAGGTCAGGTCGAACAGGAGGTTCGTGTCGATGGGGAGGAGGTTCTTCACCGACAGCACGCTGAGGGTGAACGCGAACATCACGCCGCCGACGCCGACCGCCGCCCAGAACGGCTG
>CAYODS010000110.1:0-10050 GCA_964402765.1 uncultured Halobacteriales archaeon | reverse complement strand
CGACAACCGCTCTCGCGCGATGGGCAGTGCCGGCCTCGCGCTCGGTGGCACCGGCGTGGCCGGCGCGGTCGGGGGCCTCGTGTACGCCGCCGGACTGCCGGGCGAACACCCGCTGGGACACCCGATGACCGACGCTGCCGACGCCGGGGTGTTACTGGTCGTCGTCGCAGGCGTGCTCGCCGCGGCGGCCGACGCCTTCGTCGAGTCGCCGTCGAAGGCGAGCGACGAGGTGGGGACCACCCTCTGGCGCTCGGCGCACGTCCTCGTCGCCGGGGGCGTGCTGGCGTACCTCGCCGCAGTCGGCTTGTTCACGACTGTCCCGCTTGCCGCTCTCGGCGCCGGGAGCGAGCTGCTCGCCCTCGCCGGCGAGTCGACTGTCACCGGCGGCGTGGCCCTCGCCGCAAGCGTGGTCGCCCTGCAGGTGCTCGTGGTCGCCGTCCTCGTGCTGGTGCGGCTGGCGGTGCCGGCACTCAACGAGTGGGTCGCCTCCGCGACCACCACCCGCGAGGAGGAGACCGAGATCGCCGACCTGCTGACCGTGCTGCCGGACCCGAGGACGTGGCCGGTGGGTCTGTGGGCACTGTTCGTCGTCCAGGTGATCGTCGCCGCGACGTCCGCCAGTACCGTCGGTCGGGTCGTCTCGACCGTGCTCGCGGCGTTCGGTCCGCTCGGCGACGCCGTGCGCGCCGTCGTCTCGGCGGGGGCACTGCACTGGCCGCTGGTCGCCGTCGGGGCGCTGGCGGCGGTGGTGCTCGTGGTCGACTGGCTCCGCTCCGGGGTGGGGCTGTGGGCCGGCCGCAGCCCGCCGACAACGCTCGCGTTCGCGGCCGGCGGCGTCGTCGGCGTCGTCCTCGCCTGGGCGCTCGGACTCCTCGCGGCCGTCGCCGAGGTCGCTCTCGGGGTGGAGACGAGCGCACACCTGGTCGCGCCGGCGGTCACGGTCGCCGTCGGCGGCGGGCTGATCGCCGCGGTCGTGCTGACTGCCCTGCCGGAGCGACTCGCCTGGCTCGTCGGCGTGCGCCGGGCGACCGGGTTCGCCGGCGGCGCCGCCGCGCTGTTCGTCGCTGCCCTGGCGGTGCCGCTGTTCGGCCTGACCGGCGAGCCGACCGCCGAGGCGAACACCCTGCGCGCGCTGGTGCCACTCGCCGCCGTCGTCGGCGTCGCCGCCAGCGTCCTCGTCTGGGACCTCGGCGAGAACGCCGTCGCGCTGCGGGACCAGCTCGGCCGCGAGACCGAGACCCGCGAGGTAGAGTTGACCCACGCCGTCAGCAGCGGCCTGGTCGCCGCCGGCGGCGTCGTCCTGGCCGCCGGCGCCTACTACCTCGCCGGCCCGCTACTGTTCGCCGGGATCGAACTCGGGCCCCTCCAGCTGGACGGCGGGATCGTCGGTATCGAACCCGAGCGGGCCTTCGTCGCGCTGGGACTCACCATCGTCGCGCTGCTGGCCTTCGGCTTCCTGGTCGACCGCGGCCGGGACCCCGGCCCGAAGTAGTCGCGCTCGACAGGACGCCGCCCCGTTCTCAGCCTCACGTTCCACGCGGCACGCACGGCTCACGGTCGGTCGCTCCCGTGAGAAGTGGGCCGACTCGGATTTGAACCGAGGACCTCCACCTTATCAGAGTGGCGCTCAACCTACCTGAGCTATCGGCCCGCGGGCCCGAGGTAGCGACGCGGCCCAAGTAAACGTTTCCTTCTCGCAGTTTCGCACGCGGTCAGGTGTCGGTCCGGTCGTCCGTGTCGTCCTCGTCGACGTCGGTCACGTCCTCGATGTCGACCTCGTACTCCTCGGCGCCGGACGCGGAACCGGGCCCGGGGCCGCCGGTGCCGGGACCGACGGTCCAGCCGCCCTCCTCGTTGCCGGGGAAGCCGCCGACGTACACGTTGCCGGTGGCGAAGCCCTCGGAGCGCTCGTCGAGGTAGGGGACGACGACGAACCGCTTCAGGGCGGCCCGCAGCGGGACGCGGGTGAGCGGCACGGCAAAGAGGAAGCCGACGGCGTCGCTCACCAGGCCGGGCGTGATGAGGAAGGCACCGGCGGCGATCAGCATGGCGCCGTCCAGCAGTTCGTCCGTCGGCACGTCGCCGCGGGCGAGCGTAGCCTGGGCCTTCCGCATCGTTCGCCGGCCCTCGGCGCGGACGAGCAGGGTGCCCACCAACGCCGTGAGCACGACCAGGGCGACGGTCGCGACGGCGCCGAGATGTGCCACCGCCACGTACACGAGGAACGCGGCGTCCAGCAGCGGGAGCAGGAGCACCGCCGCGATCAGCCACCGGGCGCGCATACCTGATGTTGGCCGCGAACACTGAAACGACTTCTGGTGCCCGGCGGCGCCGGGGGAGACACCGACCGGCGTATTTCGGGATCACCGGGAAGTCGACGCGACCTCGACGTGGACATCGTGTCGGGCGCGTTCACGAACACGATCGACTGGGACGCCCACTGGGCCGAGACCGACCGCGAGGACCTCGCGGAGATGCGGGCCGCGGGGCGGCGGATGGCCGGCCGACTGCTGCGGTACTTCGGGGACGCGCCGGCGTCGGTGCTCGACGTCGGGTGTGGACCGGCGTTCACCCTGTTCGCGCTGGCAGAGCGCACCGACGCCGACCTGCTGGGGGTCGACGCCGCCGCGTCGGTCGTACGGCGAAACCGCAGGCTCGCCGCCGAGCGCGACCTCGACGTGGCGTTCGAGACGTGGTCGCTGCCGGACCTGCACCTCGGCGAGCAACGCGAGTTCGACTGTGTCACCTGCGTGGCGACGCTTCACTACGTCGCCGAGATCGAGACGGCGGTAGCGCGGCTGTACGACCACGTCGCCTCCGGCGGCTCGCTCGTGTTCAACTACCCGAACCGGTACACCCGGGCGAGGTACCGCTCGGACCCGGAGACCGACCCCGACCGGTTCGAACTCGTCCTCCGGGGGGAGAACCTGCTCACCCACGAGGACATCGAGCGGGTGCTCGGCCGGCGACCGCGGAGTTTCTGGTGGGCGGTCGGGCTGGCGGAGTGGCGCTCGGTCGGGCAGACGAACCCCTGCGTGGTCGTCGACCGGCCTCAGTCGTCGAGGTAGGCCACGTCGCCGGCGAGTTCGTCCCGCAGGCGACCCATCCGCACGCGGCGCTCGGCGTGGGCGTCGTGCTGGTGGATCGACTCGTCGTTGGCCTGTTCCATGCGGACGACGGCGTCGTCGGCGAGTTCGGGGAACCGCTCGACGACGCCCTCGGCCATCGAGCGCACGCAGTCCTCGACGAACTTCGCGTCGGCGTGACTCTCGTAGGTCATCACGTCCTCGTCGGGGCGCTTCGCGAGGTTGTAGATGCGGGCCGACATGGCGTCGCGGGCCACGTCGATGATCTCGAGTAGGTCCACCGCGGGGTCGCCGTCGCTCTCGATGACGAGGGTGGCGTGGCCCCGCTGGGAGTGCCCCGGCTGGGGCACCTCGGCGAGAAAGTCGTCGATGACGTCCTCGGAGACGTCCAGGTCGCGCAGCGTCTCCCGTGCGCGGGTCTCGGACATGCCCTGCGAGCAGGGACAGACGGTCATGCCGGTGACGGTGGCGCCGATGGCCTCGCGGGTGCCGTCCTCGCCCGCGGTGGCCGAGGCGTGCAGCGTGGCGGTGTTCTGGGTGGGCAGCCCGGAGGCGGGCGTGGTGTCCTGGGTCACGAACTCGGACTCCATGGACACCTCCGCGCGGGTGGTGTACTCGTGTTTGCCCAGCAGGCGCTGGGCGGCCGCGCCACACACCTCCTCGACGCGGTGGGTGTCGCCGGCGGCGGCCTCCTCGATTATCTCGTCTATCACCTGCATGTTGCGACTCATGTCTGCACCCTTCCGCCAGCGCGGAAGGTCGACGTAGGCCTCGAAGTCTGCCATCAGGACGACCGGCTCCCCATCGTGCGTGATCCGGATGCGCTTGTCGACGCCGCTGACGCCGACCTGGCTGAGACCGACGGACACGTCCGGGTGTGAGGCCTGCACGTCCGGCAGTTGCTCGCTCATCGCCCTTTGGTAGGTGAACTCCCTGCTTGGGCCTTACGAAAGGATCAAAAAAAGCGTCCCGCTGTGGTGACAGATCCCCCCAACAAGGTTAATGCCCCGGGGCCCGCTCAGGAAGGGTAGTGAGTGGGAACGTCCGCGAGTGGTGGCCGTGAGCGAGGGCGACCCGCCGGACACCGAGGGCGACGAGGAGGTCGACAGCCCCGACCGGGACTGGCTCGAACGCGGCGTCGAGGAGGGCGACGTCAGCGTCGACCTCGACGACCCACCGGAGACGGAGCCCGACACCGCGGACGCGGAGACGGTCACCACAACGGAGACGGAGCCCGACACCACGGACCTGAACCACGGCGGCGACGGGCCGACCCTGGAGAGCGGCGAGGCGGACTCGGACCCCGGCAACGACGGCGCGACGGAGCCAGACGGGGCGGACGGCACGGCGGAGTCCGGCGAGGAACAGGGCGACGCCGCGCTGTTCGAGCAGGACTTCGCCTCCGCGCTCGGCGACGCCGACCCCGGCGGCGAGCCCCCGCCGGTGGAGACCGGCGGCGAGTTCGGCAACGCGCCCGACGACGCCGGGCCCGACTCCGGCGGGGAGTTCCCCGGCGGGGAGTTCGGCGGCGAGAGTGGCTTCGGCGGGGCCGGCGGCAGCGGCCTCGGCGGGGAGTTCGGCGGCGGCCTCGGCGGCGAGGACGACTTCGAAGAGGAGGAGTTCGAGACCGACATCGACCGGATCGACCTCGGGATCGACGGCCTGGACGAGATGATCCAGGGCGGCGTGCCCGAGCGGTCGCTGATGGTCGCCATCGGCTCCGCCGGGACCGGCAAGACCACCTTCGGCATCCAGTTCCTGAATCAGGAACTCGCCGAGGAGGGCGGCAACGCCGTCTACATCACCCTGGAGGAGAGCCGCGAGCGGGTGATCAACTCGGCGACCGAGAAGGGGTACGACTTCGACGAGTACGTCGAGGAGGGTCGCCTGGCGATCGTCGATCTCGACCCGATCGAGATGGCGAACAGTCTGGCGACGATCCGCTCCGAACTGCCCCGCCTGGTCTCGGAGTTCGACGCCAGCCGCCTCGTCCTGGACTCCGTCTCCCTGCTGGAGATGATGTACGACGACCGCGCCAAGCGTCGCAACGAGATCTACGACTTCGCACAGTCACTCAAGCAGGCCGGCGTGACGACGGTGATGACGAGCGAGGCGAGCGCCGACTCCGCGTACAGTTCCCGGCACGGCATCGTCGAGTACCTCACCGACGCCGTGTTCATCCTCCAGTACGTCCGCCCCTCCGATTTCCGGAAGACCCGCCTGGCGATCGAGATCCAGAAGATACGGGACGCCAACCACTCCCGCGAGACCAAGCCCTACGAGATAACGAACGAGGGGATCAGCGTCTACCGGCAGGCCAACATCTTCTGACCGCTCGCAACCCTTTTTGACGGGGCCCACGACCGCCGCTGCATGACCGTTCTCGTCGTCCGACACGGGGAGACACCCTGGAGTCGCGAGGGCCGCGTGCAGGGGTGGGCCGCCGTCCCGCTCACCGACGAGGGCCACGAGCAGGCCCGCGCCGCCGGTCGCTACCTCGCAAGCGAGCACGCCCCGGACCGCCTGGTGAGTTCCGACGTGCGCCGCACGAAGGAGACGGCCACTCTGGTCGCCGAGTCCGTCGACCTCCCGGTCGAGACCGGCGCGGGGTGGCGCGAGCGTCACTTCGGCCCACAGCAGGGGTTTCACGACGACCGGTACCACGCCGACGAGGACCCGATGGCCGTCGGCGACACCGTCGACTACGGCGAGACCTGGGCGGAGTTCCACGACCGTGTCGACGACACCTGGGACGCACTCGACACGACGGGCGAGGTCGTCCTCGTCACCCACAACGGCCCGATCGGCCGGGTGACCGAGCGACTGACGGGCACGCGCCGGCGGGTCGACCCAGCCACCGTCGTCGTGATCGAGGGCGAGCGTGTCGTCGAGACCGTCGACCCGGTCGCGTGGTGCGAGTAGATTCAAGTACACACTGTCGGAACTGGGCGGCGATGGGCTACTGCTCGTACAGTGTCGACGTCGGGCGGTACCACGAGTCGCTGTCGGCGGCGTGGCCCAGCCACGAGCCGACGCCGCTCGCGGACCTCCCGACGACCGACGGTGAGTGGCGGTGTCCTCGCGCCGCGACCGACGGCGAGCGGTGTCCGCTGCACGACGAGACGGCGTCGGACGAGGCGGTGCGGGAGACGATGGACCGGGCGCTGTCGGGGGCGACCGACGCCGACGACCTCCGTCCCTCGGTCGAGGATCCGGCGGTGGCGGCGAAGCGGCTCGTCGGCCTGACCGCCGGAACCGTCGACCTCTCGGACCGGCGGGTGCTGACCGACGACACCGCACCGCTGGATCTCAGGTGTGGACAGATCGGCGATCTCCGGCTCGACGGTGCACGCCTGGAGGTGCCGCTGTGGCTCGACGGTGCGGCCGTCGACGGGCTCCACGCGCCGGAGACGTCGACGACGGCGCCGGTGCGCTGCCGGTACGCCGAGCTGGGCCGCGCGACGTTCTCCGGTGCCGCGGTCGAGGGTCGACTGAGTCTGCGATACTCGACGGTCGACGGCCCGGTCGCAGTCGACGGCGTCGAGACCGAGGGTCGGATCGACCTCGGGTTCACGACGGTCGAGGCGGAGATCGACGCCAGGCGGGCGGCCTGTACGGGTCGGTTCACCACGAAGGAGGCGACCGCGGGGTCGGTCTCCGCCCGTCACCTCGCGGTGAGCGGCACCGACCCGGAGAGTAGCGTCCCGGGACTGCAGGTCCGCGGGCTGGAGACAGGCGGCGACGTGGACCTGCGGGACTGTGAGTGCGGGGGACAGCTCATCGGGTACGCCGTCGAGATAGGCGGCGACCTCCGGCTCTCGGCGGGAACCGTCGAGGACGGAATCTCGCTGGGCGGCGGCGGGACCAACCTCCGGGAGGCGCGGATCGAGGGGAGACTCGACTGCGCCGAGGCGACCGTCGGGGACGACCTGAAGATGAGCGGACGCCCGGACCACGACACCAACCCGGAGGTGGGGGAGATCGTCGACCTCTCGGCGGCGGAGCTCGAGTCCGTCGATCTCGCCCCGGCGCTGGAGGCCGAGGCGGTCAGCGTCGTCGACCTCAGGGGGGCGACCGTCGAGGCCGGGCGTCTCGGGCAGCCGACCGACGCCGACCCGGTGGTCTACGACCTCCAGCGGGCCTCGATCGGCGACGTCGAGATCGAGCGCGAGGACGGCTCGGCCGCCGACATCGTCCGGTTCGACCGCACCGTGTTCGACGGCTTCCGCTTCGGGGAGAGCCGCGAGGACTTCGCCGACCGGGGGTGGAAGGTCCACGCAGTCCCCGAGCCCGTGCGCCGGCAGATCGCCGTGGGCCGACAGTACGGCGAGGCCGTCGAGCTCGCCGCCGACCTGACCGTCGTCTGTGCCGAGCAGCCCCGTGCCCGCGAGTGGCTCCGTGACACTGCGCCGCCGTACGACCCGGCGGCGCTGGCGGCGACCGTGTTGGAGGAGCTCGACGACGAGCAGCGCGAGCGGGTGGCCCGGAACGGCCCTGAGACCGCGGACCTGCTCGGCGAGCGGATATTCGAGCGCGAGCGGTACCGGGAGGGGTTCGTCACCGCGCTCGCGAGGGAACTCGACGGCCAGGACACCGAACTGTCGGTGCTGCTCTCGGACGACGGGGCGCCCCCGCCGGTGGCCGACCTCGCGGGCGCCGTCGCCGCGGCCGACGACCCCGAACACTCGGAGGACGTGGTGGCCGCCAGAGAGCGGGTCGCCAGGGCCTTCGCGGAGACGCTCGCAGACGACGCGCCGGTCGAGCTGCGGCCCGAGCACGCGGAGATGACGTACATCATGGCCCGGAAGGGTGCCGACGACGTGGGCGACACCGTCGCCGCCGGGGAGCTGTTCGTCAACGAGCTGCGGTTCCGCCGCCGCCGACACCGACGCCGGGCGGCGACCGCCACGGACCGACGGACGCGGTGGACGGCCCGCGGTCGGTACGTCGCCAACCAGGTGTTCGACGTGATGGCAGTGTACGGGGAGCACCCCCGACGCGTGTTCGCGGTCTCGGTCGGGACGGTCCTGGCGGGGACGGCGGTGTTCTGGGCACTGGGGGTCGCGCTGCCGGCGCTCGACGGCAGCACCTACGACGGAGCCGACGGCGCGCTGCTTCTGAGCCTGGAGTCGTTCTCCTCGCTCGTGCTCGGTGGTGGCAGCGGCGTCGAGAGCCACCTCGTCCGGCTGCTCGCCAGCGTCGAGGGCTTTCTCGGTGCCTTTCTCGTGGCCCTGTTCGTCTTCTCGCTGACCCGCTCGCTCAAGCGGTGACGCCACGCCGGTGCCGGTCGCGAGCAAACCGTCTCACAGCAGCGTCCGCAGGTTCGCCGCCACGCCGGGCAGGGGTGCGGGGCCGACCTCGATCGCCGGCAGGGCGTCCTCGACCGCCGCCGTACGGCCCGCGAGGAAGGCGAGTTCGTCGTCGGCGGTCATCGTCAACTCGTGGTCGCGGGCGACCGTGGTCAGCGCCTCGCGGGCGTCGGGCGCCCCGTAGTCGACGAAGAAGCCCCTGCCGGGTGTGCCGGCCTCGGTGTCGCCGGCGACGACGCTGCGCAGGACGCCGTGGCGGGCGAGTTCGCCGTCCTCCAGGCCGGGCACCTCGACGACCCGCGGATCGGCGGCGACGCTGGCGGTGTCGCCGAGGTGGTCGGCGACGGCGGCCACGTCGGCGGTCTCGGGCACGTCGTGGGTACGGATCACGTCGGCACCGCGCTCGGCCTCCATCGTCGCGGCGGCCAGACTCACCGGGAGTTGCTCGGCGGTGTCCGGACGGTCGGCGATCACCCCGAGGAAGTCCTCGCGGTTGGTCGCGGTGAGCAGCGGGCGGCCGAGCGCACGGAACTCCCGCAGGCGCTCGAACAGTCGCCAGTTGTCCTCGTGGGTGCGGCCGGCGAACCAGCCGCCGAAGGCGGGGTCGAGGATGGTGCGGTCGGTGAACCCGCCGCGCTGGATCGCCTCGAAGGCCTCCTCGACGGTGCGGAGGTGACCGGGCTTCTTCAGGTCCGGCGGACTCGCCATCTTCACGACGGGCACGTCGTGGTCCTCACAGACCGCGGGCATGTCGGGGTCGGCGAAGCCACACACGTCGTTGACGAGGTCGTACCCGCCGGCGATCGCCGCCTCCGCCACCTCGGAGAAGCGGGTCTCGATCGACCAGACGGCGTCGACGTCGGCCTGCTCGCGGACGCGGATCGCCTTCTGTAGGCGTTCGAGTTCGGTCTCGGGGGAGCGCCAGTCGTTTTTCGGGTTCGCGGACTGCAGGCCGACGTCGACGATGTCGGCACCGTTCTCGACCATCCGCTCGGCGTGGGTGACGGCGTCCTCGGGTTCGCCGTGGACGCTGGGGTCGTAGTTCGACTCGACGCTCATGTTCAACACGCCCATCACCCGCGTCGGGTGGCCCGGGCCGATCGAGAGGCCGTCGACGGTGACCGTTCGCATACGCCCGCTGAGGGCGAGACCGGCAGGAACCTTCCGGTTCCGGCACGGGACGGAGAGCGAGACGGGGCGGCGACGGCGGAGAGGACCGGCAGGCATCGAGGGGAGCGAAAGGGAACGCTTACGTCGCTCCGTCGGCCACCGACCAGTATGGCTAACGGCAAGTACGCCGCCCGCAAGCTGAAGAAGGACCGCCAGAAGCGACGGTGGTCCGACTCGGAGTACGCCCGCCGGGAGCGGGGTCTCAACGAGAAGACGGACCCCCTGGAGGGCGCACCGCAGGGTCGGGGCATCGTCCTGGAGAAGGTCGGCATCGAGGCCAAACAGCCCAACTCCGCGATCCGCAAGTGCGTGAAGGTGCAACTCATCAAGAACGGCAAGCAGGTCACCGCCTTCTGTCCCGGTGACGGCGCCATCTCGTTCATCGACGAGCACGACGAGGTGACGATCGCGGGCATCGGCGGCGCGAAGGGCCGGGCGATGGGTGACCTCTCGGGTGTCAACTACAAGGTCGAGAAGGTAAACGG
>CAYODS010000109.1:0-10112 GCA_964402765.1 uncultured Halobacteriales archaeon | reverse complement strand
ACTGCGGCTGTTCGGCAAGCGTCGCGGTGACCGCCACCCCGTGTTCGCGACCGCCGAGGTGGCCCTCGCCGGCCGCTCCGGGCGCTGACCACCGTTCGGGACTCGGTCGAGGAGGTCACCTGCCGGGCGACCGGCGGCGACCCGACACCGCCGGGGCGGTCAGGCCCGTTCCCGCTCTCGCTCCCGTTCCCGCTCTCCGGCGTCGGTCGCCGCCGAGTCGTCCGCGGCGGTGTCCCGCAGCGTCGCGAGGCGGCGCTCGTACTCCGCCTGGTCCAGGTCGCCGGCGGCGTAGCGTCGCCGGAGGATCGCCTCCGGGTCGTCCGTCGACGTGTCCTCACCGTCGTCCGCGTCGGCGTCGTCCGCGAGTGCCGCCGGCCCCTCGCGCAGCACGGGTTCGACCCGGCGCTGGAACTCCTGGTGGTCGATCTCGCCGGCGGCGTACCGCGCCTTCAGGCGCTCGGCGGCGACGGTCTCGTCGCCCTCGTAGTAGTTCTCGGTGCGGAACAGGACGATCATGAACCCGAGTGCCGCGGCGAGGGTGAGGTACGTCCCGGCGGTGTCGAGTGCGTGAGCGACCGTCGCCACCTGCAGCCACCCGACGACGAGACCGACGGGGACGCTGCCGACCAGTCCGAGGACGATCGCCGGGAGGAGGTTCGGCTTCGGACTCCCGACTCCGCGGAGGGCGGTCAGCACGCGGTCGAGGCGGAACCGCCCGTCGGGGTCCTTCGCGATCTCCGCGAAGTCGAGTCCGTCCTCGTCGGAGTCGTCATCGGACATTCGGGCACCCATCGTCGCCGCCGAATCTTAAACGCCCCGGCGGTGTCGCCGCCGTCGAGACGGCGCCGGTCAGGTGCCGTGGTCCCAGGAGTCGAGGTACTCGCGCTGCTCCGCCGAGAGGGAGTCGATCGCGACGCCCTCGGCGGCGAGTTTCGTCTCCGCCACGGTGCGGTCCACCTCGTCGGGCACGTCGTGGACGCCCGGCGCGAGGTCGGCGCCGTCGGCGATGGCCTCCACGCACAGCGCCTGCACGCCGAAGGACTGGTCCATCACCTCGACCGGATGCCCCAGCGAGACGGGACTGGCGAGGTTGACCAGCCGACCGTCGGCGAGGACGTTGATCCGGCGGCCGTCGGGCAGTCGGAACTCCTCGACGCCGTCCCGGACCTCGCGGCGGCGCTCGGCCATCTCGTCCAGGTCCTCGAGGTTGATCTCCACGTCAAAGTGGCCGGCGTTTGCGAGGACGGCGCCGTCGGCCATGCGCTGGACGTGGTCGCCGGTGATCACGTCGCGGTTGCCCGTCGTCGTCACGAAGAGATCGCCGCGCTCTGCAGCCTCGGCCATCGGCATCACGTCGTACCCCTCCATGTGGGCCTCAAGCGCCCGCCGAGAGTCGACCTCGGTGACGATCACGTCGGCGTTCTGCCCGCTGGCCTTGCGGGCGACGCCGCGGCCACAGTCACCGAAGCCGGCGACGACCACGTCCTTGCCGGCCAGCGAGAGGTTCGTCGTCATGGCGATGTTCGCGAGTGCGGACTCACCGGTGCCGTGGAGGTTGTCGAACAGTCGCTTCGTGGGCGTGTCGTTGACCGCGAACATCGGGTACTCCAGGGCGCCGTCGTCGGCCATCGCCCGCAGGCGGTGGACACCCGTGGTGGTCTCCTCGCAGCCGCCGCGGATCGAATCGATCAGGTCGGGGTGGTGCTCGTGGATGCGGAAGACGAGATCGCCGCCGTCGTCGACGGTGATCGTCGGCTCGTGACCGATGACCGCCTCGATGGCGTCGTAGTACTCCTCGTCGTCCACGTCGTGGCGGGCGTAGCTGGTGACGCCCTCGGTGGCGTCAAGCGCCGCGGAGACGTCGTCGTGGGTCGACAGCGGGTTGCAGCCGGTGATCGCCACCTCCGCGCCGGCCTCGGCGATCGCCTCCGCGAGGACGGCGGTCTTGGCCTCGACGTGCATCGCCATGCCGACGACCTCGCCCGCCAGGGGGCGCTCCTCGCGGAACCGCTCGCGTACCCGCTCCAGGATCGGCATGTGGCTCTGTGCCCACTCGATCTTCCGGCGCCCGGACTCGCGGGCGCTCTCGGCGTCGTCGAGTTGCTCGCTGATCGGCGCGAGGGTCGTCTGCGTGCTCATACCGCCAGTGGGGACGACGCGGGGATAACCCTACCGAACGCCCACGGTGTCGTCGCTACCGGCGGAGAAACGAAAAGAGAGTCGTCAGTCGAACCGCTCGGCAGTCGTCAGCGACCGGGCGGGCCGCCGCCGTTGCCGTTTCCGTTACCGCCGCCGGGCGTGCCCTCGGGCGGGCCGCCGCCCTCGTCGTCGTCGCCCTCGTCGCTCCCGCTCTCTTCGTCGTCCTCTTCCTCTTCGTCTTCCTCGTCCTCCTCGTCCTCCTCGTCCTCGTCGTCACCGCCGGGCCCCGCGTCCTCCGGCGGGCCGGCGTCTTCCGGCGGACCGCGGTCGTCGTCGTCCTCCTCGTCTTCGCCGTCGTCGTCACCGCCCGGACCGGCGTCCTCCGGCGGGCCGGCGTCTTCGGGCGGACCGCGGCGGTTCTCCTCGTCGTCGCCGTCCTCGTCGTCGTCCTCGTCGTCGTCACCGTCCGGACCAGCGTCCTCGGGCGGACCGCGCCGGTCGTCGTCACCGTCCGGACCAGCGTCCTCGGGCGGACCGCGCCGGTCGTCGTCGGTGTCGGGGCCGTCGATCTCCTCCTCGTCGGTGACGTTGCCGTCGGTCTCGTTGCCGTCGTCCGTGTCGTCGTCACCGAAGACGGGGTTGCTGTCCGGCGGGCCCTGGCCCTGACCGGGGTTGTTGTCGACGACGAACTGGGCGATGATCAGCCCCGGCGGGCCCTCGGTCTCGTCGGGGTCGAGCGAGGCAACGAACTCGCTGACCAGCTGGCCGAACGGCTCGTCGGTCTCGTTGCCGTCGCCGCCGTCGGTCTCGTTCTCGTTCTCGGGCGCCTCCAGGGAGGTCACCTCGGCGGCGGAGACGTTGTCGACGGTGGCCTCGACGCGCACGTCGACGGTCTTGGTGGGCGCCGGCAGGCCGACCGTGCCGTTGTCGTCGGTCACGTACTCGCCCGCGCCGTCGTAGGTGACCCCGGGGTCGAGCGTCTTCACCGAGACGTTCGCGCCCGCCGCGGGGGAGTCGTTCGCGGTCACCGTCACCAGCGCGTCGCCGGTGTCGTCCTGCTCGACCTCGACGCCCACGTCGGTCTCGTTCTCGTCCTCCTCGGGCCCGTCGAGTTCGACGTCCTCGACCAGCGTCCCGTTGTCCGTCTCGACGGTGACCGTCAGCGCGATCTCCTCGTCGGGCGCGGGCAACTCGACCGTGCCGTTGTCGTCGGTCACGTACTCGCCCTCGCCGTCGTACACGTCGACGGCGGCGTTCGAGTCCACGGTGACGTTCGCGCCGTCCACCGCGCTGTCGTTTTTCGTCACCGTCAGCGTGGCGCTGAAGTTCTCGCCCTGTTCGACCGCCAACTCCAGGTCGGCGTCCTCCTGTGCGGCCGGCGCCGCGAGTGCCGCCGGTGTGAGCACCGACAGCACCATCACCGCGGCGCCGAACACCGCGTACAGTCGTGTCCGTCTCATCTCGTCCGAACCCACAGCCGAGAACCCAATATAAACGCCACACGCTGGCCCCCGTTCAACGACGATTAAGCCGAGTTTATGGCCGTTAACCGTCCACGCTGACACCGTCCCGTCACGCGATCGGTTCGTTTCCGCGGGCTCACGGCGAGGTAAACTGCCGAAGAGTTTTTAACACAGGTCGGGAGCGGCGTCTGGTCCTCAGACGGCGTTCGCCTGGGCCAGTCGTGCGGGACTCTCAGGCGGCGTTCGCCCGGACGAGTAACTCGCGCGCGTGCTCGGTCGCGCGGTCGATCACCCGGTTCTCGTCGAGGGTGAGCACCTCTCGGTCACGCATCACGACGCGACCGGCACAGACGGTGTGGCGTACGTCGCCGGCGCGGACGGCGTACGCGAGGTGGCTGACGGGGTCGTGGACCGGCTGGAGGTGTGGCGCCGTCAGGTCGACGACGGCCAGGTCGGCGGTGGCACCCGGTTCCACGCGGCCACCAGGCAGGCCCGTCGCCGCGGCCGCCCCCGACGTGGCGAGGTCGAACGCCGTCGGCGCGGGCAGGGCGCTGGCGTCGTCCTCGCGGTGCTTGGCGAGCATCGCCGCGTCCCGCAGTTCGTCGAACACGTCGAGGTCGTTGTTCGAGGCGGGGCCGTCCGTCCCCACGCCGACGTCGACGCCGGCGTCGAGCATCGCCGTCACCGGGGCGGCGCCGCTGGCGAGTTTCATGTTCGACGCCGGGCAGTGCGCGACGCCGGTGCCCGTCTCCGCGAGGACCTCGATCTCGCGGTCGTCACAGTGGACGCCGTGGGCGACGAAGGTGTCCGGGCCGAGCAGGTCGAGGTCGCGGGCGAACTCAAGCGGGCGCTGGCCGCGTTCGGCGACGATCGGCTCGACCTCGTTCTCGGTCTCGTTTGCGTGAACGTGCAGGGGCACGTCCAAGTCGGCCGCCGCCTCGGCACACGCTTCCAGGTGCTCGGGGTCGACCGTGGTGAGACTGTGTGGCGTCACCGCCGTCCGCACGCGCCCGTCGGCGTAGCCGTCGTACTCGGCGGCGAACTCGCGGCCGGTCCGGACCTCCTCGCGGGCCGCCGCCTCCTCTTTCCCCTCGGTAATGATCCCGTGGCCCAGCAGGGCGCGGATACCGGCGCGGTCGACCACCTCCGCGACGCGGTCCATCGCGAAGTACATGTCCACGAAGGCGGTCACCCCCGAGCGGATCTGTTCGAGCACGCCCAGGGCGGCGCCGGCGGCGATGTCCTCGGGTGTGAGTTCGGCCTCGACGGGCCAGACGTCCTCCCGAAGCCACGGGTCCAGTGGCTTGTCGTCGGCGTTGCCCCGCAGCAGCGTCATCGGCGCGTGGCCGTGGGCGTTCACCAGTCCCGGCACCACCAGCGCGCCCTCGGCGTCCAGTCGCTGCGGGTTCAGGTCCGCGCCCGCGTCCGGTTCGACGGCGACTATCTCCCCGTCGTCGACGAGGACGTCGGCGCGCTCGACGGTGCCGTCCGGGCGGAGCACCCGCCCGCCGGTCACTACCAGTGGCATACCCGCGCTGCGGGACCGGCGGACAAAACCCCCACGGGATCTCGGCGGTGGTGTGGCTCTCCTGGCTGCTCTCGGCACGCTCTCTGGATCGGGCGCTCTCGATCTCGGTGGGTAGCCCTCCGAAGCCCTCGGCGTGCTCTCAGGATCGGGTGCTCTCGATCTCCGTGGGTAGCCCTCCGAAGCCCTCGGCGTGCTCTCAGAATCGGGTGCTCTCGATCTCCGTGGGTAGCCCTCCGAAGCCCTCGGTGTGCTCTCAGGATCGGGTGCTCTCGATCTCGGTGAGTGGACCTCCGAAGCCCTCGGCGTGCTCGACGGCGCTCACTCGCTGCGCGCCTCGCTCGCTCCGCTCGCTGTGGTGCTTGCTTCGTGAGCGACCGCCGACCACGCCTCGCCCTTCGATTCCGCCAGGCGACGGCGAGCGATCCCCACACCTCCCCGTCCGGTCGCGGTGGTCGCTCGGGGCGCTCGCTGGTGCTCGCGCCCCTCGCAGCGGTGCGACCGGGCGCTACCTGTCGGAGGGCGCGCGAGCAACGCGCGAGGGACGAGCCGCGAGGCGCTACGCGCCTCGGCCACTCGCGCGGTGCAACCGCGCGAGTACACCGCAGCGAAGCGAGAAGCGCAGGAGGCTGGGGAGGCGCGAGGCGGCGGGCGCGGTGGGCGGGACTGAAAGGGGCCGCCCCGGTGCGGGCGCGTCACGACGCAAGCACCGCAGCCGAGCGCAGCGAGTGAGGCGCCCGTACCGGGGCGGGGGCTTTCTGGCCCCTCGTAGCAGCGGTAGATGTAAGTGAGAACACCGGGGGGGCTTTCTGGGCGGTCTCCTCAGCGCCGAACACGATTGAGAGCACCGGGGCGGGGGCTTTCTGGGTCCTGCCGGCAACGGTCACAACAAGTCAAATCACCCAGGGGGCTTTCCAGATACGCCTGGAGAGACAGCAACGTCGAGGTCAGACCCGGTCGAAACGCACGGTCGCACCGTCGGGGTCGAACCCCGACTCCAGGACTCCACCCCAGTAGCGGTAGCTGTCGGCGCCGGCGTACAGTCGCCCGTCGGCGGTGCGGCCCGCGACGCGGTCGCCGTCGTTTATCGAGGCGCCGTTGGCCCGACTGCGGCGCAGACCGCCCGCGACCGTGAACTGGTAGGACTCCCAGCCGTCGGACCCGCTGCCGTCGAGCGTGATGGCGTTGTTGCCGACCGAGTCGACGAGCACCGGTTCGCAGTCGATGAAGACGCTGACGCCGTCGTCGGCGGTGAACTCCAGTATCTCGCCGGTGAACACGAACGAGTCCCGGCCGCCGTAGGTGTAGCCGTCGACGGTGTCGCCGCGCACGTCGTCGTGGTCGTTGACCGAGGCGTCACAGGCGGTCGACTGCTCAAGGATATCGCCGGAGACCTCGAGGTGGTACTGTTCCCAGTCGCCGTCGTCGGCGCCCTCGACGGTGAGCAGGTGCCGGCGGTCGAAGTTCGACCGCAGTTTCGCGCCCGCGCAGTCGTACCAGTAGAAGGCGTCGGCGTACTCGGTGCTGAACCAGCCCGGTTTCCCCTCGGTGGGCTGTCCGCAGTCGTTCTCGCCGTCGAAGGGCGCGCCCTGTGGCGTGGTGTACACGTCGCCGCCGCCGCCGGGCAGCGAGGGGTCGCCGTGCACGTCGTCGTTCGCGGCGTAGTGCATCCCGTCACCGTGGCCGATGCCCAGCGTGTGGCTGATCTCGTGCATCGTCACCTGGAGGGCGTCGCCCAGCGCGTCGTCGGCGGTGCCACGGGTCTTCTCGGCGAACCGATCCGGGTCGAACGGGTCCATCTCGCCCAGCGTCTCCCCCCAGCCGACGGAGACGCGGGGCCAGGCACACCCGCCGAGTGCCTCGTCGCTGTGGTGGATCAGGTGGTGGTCCTCGTGGTCGGCCTTGCGATCCTGGGCCTTCAGCCAGTCGTCGAACGCCGGGAGGATGTCGTCACACGACGCCGTCGAGTCCAGATCGCGGACGTCGAACCCCGGGTCGCGGACGACCGTCACCGCGTAGTCGTAGATCTCGTTGTACTCCAGGGCGCGCCCGAGCAGCGTCTGGGCGGCCAGTGCCGGGTCGTAGCCGTACGCCTCGTGGACGTGGCCGTCGACGTACAGCGCCACGTCGACCGTGTCGCCGGTGTCGGCGGCCCCCGCGGTCCCGGACAGGGTCACGCCACCCAGAAGCGCCGCACCACCCACGCCCGCCCGCAGCAGGTCACGACGACCGAAGTTCGATCGTGCCATCGAGTGAAACGGATCCGCGACGGAACTTAATTTTTCCGCCAAAAAGTATCGAACACGATACGAACGCGGCGTCAGTCGTCCGCAGCGTCGACCGCCTCGGGGTCGGGGTCGGGTCCGGCGACAAGGCGCTCCTTCTCGCGGCGCGAGAGGGCCTTTATTTCGTGCTCGCGGGACATGGCCGCCGAGCGGGTCTCGAAGGACTCGACGTGGCGCAGTTCGACGGGCGTGCGACCGCGGGTGTACTTCGCGCCCTCCCCCCGGTCGTGTTCCCGGACCCGGCGGGCCACGTCGGTGGTGTAGCCGGTGTACAGCGATCCGTCGGCACACTCGATCACGTACACGTACGGCACGGATGCTGCGACGAGACCGGACCACTCAACCGTTCGGGTCGACGGACCGGTGTCCGACGGTCGGATCGCCGCTCGTCGGGTGTATCAGGCGCTGTTCGTGACGATTCAGGAAATCTTATAACGGGTGCGAGCGCAGACCCGACCGCAATGGCGGACCTCATCGTCAAGGCAGCGGTGAAGGAGGCACTGGACGACAAGAACGTCGCGTCGGACTTCTACGACGCCCTCGACGACCGCGTCGCCGAGCTGCTCGAGGACGCCTCCCGGCGTGCCGAGCAGAACGACCGCAAGACCGTCCAGCCCCGCGACCTGTAAGGCTGGCGGGCGCACCGCCCGACGACTATCCCCAGGCGAGGTCACACTCCTTTCGACGCCACGCCAGAACACCGCGTAGCCCCGGCCGTGTCCGCCGTAACGGCTCTGGCTCCCGCGTCTCCGATCCTCACCCGACCGACACCACCTCGACGCCGTCGGGTCGACCGACGTACACCCGGTCCGCCAGGTCGACGAACAGGCCGTGTGCCACCGTGCCCGGGAGTCCGGCGAGCCACGCCGCCGTCTCGGCGGGCGTCTCGACCGTGCCGAGGTCACAGTCCAGCACGAGGTTGCCGTTGTCGGTCACGACGGGACCGTCCTTCCGGTCAGCCGCCCGGAGCGTGGCCTCGCCGCCGCGTGCCCGGACCGCCTCGGTGACGGTGTCGCGGGCGAACGGCAGCACCTCCACCGGCACCGGGCGTGAGAGAGCGTCCGCCAGTTTCCGGGGGTCGACCACCACGAGCAGGCGGTCAGCGGCGGCGTCGACGACCTTCTCGCGGGCGTGGGCCGCGCCGCCACCCTTCAGTAGATGGCCGTCGGCGACCTGGTCGGCACCGTCTATCGCCACGTCGACGCCGTCGACCTCGTCCAGGTTCGCCAGGTCGATCCCCGACTCGACCGCCAGTCGGCGGGACTGGTAGGAGGTGGGCACGCCGCGGACCCGGAGTCCCTCGGCGACCCGCTCGCCCAGCCGGCGGACGGCGTGGGCGGCGGTGCTGCCGGTGCCAAGACCGACCACCTGGCCCTCGGTGACCGCCTCGGCGGCCCGCTCGCCCGCGCGGCGCTTCGCGTCACTGATCTCGCCGTCGTCCATACACCCGGGGGGACCGGACAGGGGGTTAAGATTTCCCTCGCGCTCAGGGCTTGACCAGCACCTTGACCGCCTCGCGCTCGTCCATCATGCGGTAGGCCTCGTCGATCTCGTCCAGCCCGACCGTCTCGGTGAAGATCGGCGACGGGTCCAGGCGCCCGTCGAGCACGTCCGCCATCAGTTCCTCGGCGTACGCCCGGACCGGCGCAACGCCGCCGCGGAGGGCGATATTGTCGCCGAAGAAGTCGAGGATCGGCATCCCCGCCTCGTCCACCCCGTGAGGGACGCCCACGTAGCCGACCGTGCCGCCCGGCCGGCACACCTCGACGGCGGCCTCCATCGCGCTCGCCGCGCCGACGCACTCCAGGACGTGGTCCGAACCGCCGTCCGTGGCCCGGTCGAGCGCCGCCGCCTCGGCCTCGGGGTCGCCGTCGCCCAAGACGGTCTCCGTGGCGCCGAACGCCTCGGCCATCGCCAGGCGGTCCTCGTGGTGGCCCAGCGCGACGACCCGCCGTGCCCCCAGGCGCCGGGCCGCGAGCACCGCACACAGCCCCACGGCGCCGTCGCCGATCACCACACACTCGCCGCCAGGTTCGACGCCGGCGCTCACCGCTGCGTGGTGGCCCGTCCCCATCACGTCCGTCAGCGGCAACAGCGCACGCAGCGTGTCCTCGTCGTCGGCGTACTCGTCGGGCACCCGCACGAGCGTGCCGTCGGCCCGCGTCGCCCGGACGTACTCCCCCTGGCCGCCGCCGTTCTCGCCGCCCCAGGAGTCGCCGTCCGTACAGGAGGTGTGCAGCCCCCGCCGGCAGAACTCACACCGCCCACAGGAGACGACAAAGGGCGCCAGGACGCGGTCACCGGGGTCGACCGAGCGGACCGCGTCGCCGACCGCCTCGACGATCCCCATCGGCTCGTGGCCGATCGGTCCCGGGTCGCGGTCGCTCTCGCCGCGGTACGGCCACAGGTCCGACCCGCAGACGGCGGTGTGCGTGACGCGGATCACCGCGTGCTCCGGCCCCTCGACCTGGGGGCGATCCCGGTTTTCGACGCGTACGTCGCCCGGCCCGTGGTAGACGGCAGCGCGCATGCTCACACGTCCAGGCGGGGTGGGAGCCTGAAAAGCCGTCTGTCTCCCGTGGGAGTCCTCCGAAGCCCTCGGCGCGCTCTCAGAATCGGGGGCTCTCGGTCCTGAGTGTGTGGCCTCCGAAGCCCTCGGCGTCGCCGGCGCCTGCGGCGCCGGCTTCCAGAGGCGCGTAG
>CAYODS010000108.1:0-10314 GCA_964402765.1 uncultured Halobacteriales archaeon | reverse complement strand
CGCGGGGCGGCGGCACCAGTCTCGCCGGCCAGGCCGTCAACGAGGCGGTCGTCCTCGACTTCACCCGCCACATGGACACCGTCACCCGGGTGCAACCGGACGAGCGCACCGCGACCGCCCAGGCCGGCGCGGTGCTGGGCGAGCTGAACGCCACCCTCGCCGACCACGACCTGAAGTTCGCTCCCGACCCCGCGTGGGCCGACAAGTCCGCGCTGGGCGGGGCGATCGGCAACAACTCCACCGGCGCCCACTCGCTGGTGTACGGCAAGACCGACGCCTACCTCCGCTCGTGTGAGGTCGTCCTCGCGGACGGCACCGTCACCCGCCTGGGCGAGACGCCCCTCTCTGCGGTCCGCGCCGAGGCCGACCCCGACGGCGACCTGCTCGAACGGGTGTACGCCGCCGTCGCCCGGATCGTCGACGAGGCAGAGACCGTCCGCGACGCCTACCCGAACCTCAAGCGCAACGTCTCCGGCTACAACCTGGACGTGCTCGTCGAGCAGGCGACCGGCGGCGACCCCTTCCCCGACGTCGAGGCTGAGGCGGTCGGTGGTGCGGACGGCGCGGGCACCTACGGCGCGGCCGGGAGTGACGCCGCGGGCGAGGGCGACGAGACCGGCACCGGCGCCGAGCCGACGGTCAACCTCGCACAGCTGCTCGCCGGCAGCGAGGGTACCCTCGCGGTCGTCACGGAGGCGACCGTCGCGCTGGAACCCGTCCCCGAGACCGAGGCCGTGGCGCTGCTGTCGTACGACGACCTGGTCGAGGCGATGGAGGACGTGGCGCCCATCCTCGAGCACGACCCCGCAGCCCTGGAGGTGATGGACGACGTGTTGCTGGAGTTGGCGCGGGACACCCGCGAGTTCGCCGACCTCGTGGGGATGCTCCCCGAGGGGACGGACTCCGTGCTGCTGGTGGAGTTCTACGCCGATGACGACGACCACGGCCGCGAGCAGGTGCGGCGCCTGCTGGCCGACCGCTGTCCCGCCGCCCTGATGGACGGCGCCCGCGAGGAGCACGACGACCCCAACCCCGGTGAGCCGGCGCGTGCGGTCGCCGCGATGCAGGCCCACGACCGCGAGCGGCGCGAGCGGTTCTGGTCGCTGCGCAAGTCCGGCCTGCCGATCCTCCTCTCTCGAACGTCCGACGAGAAGCACATCTCCTTCATCGAGGATACCGCCGTCCCGCCGGAGTCGTTGCCCGACTACGTTCGGGACTTCCGCCGGGTGCTCGACGAGCACGACACCTACGCCTCCTTCTACGCCCACGCGGGTCCCGGCGTCCTGCACGTCCGACCGCTGGTGAACACGAAGACCGAGGCGGGGATCGAGCGCATGGAGTCCGTCGCCGAGGCGGTCACGGACCTCGTCGTCGAGTACGGCGGTTCAGTCTCCGGGGAACACGGCGACGGCCGCGCCCGCACCGGGTGGAACCGGAAACTGTACGGCGACCGCGTGCTCGGGCTGTTCCGCGACCTGAAGCGGGCGTTCGACCCGCAGGGTCTGCTGAACCCGGGGCAGGTGTGTGGCGACCTCTCGATGACCGAGCACCTCCGGTTCGACCCGGAGTACGAGTTCGAGGCGGGCTTCGAGCCCGAACTCGACTGGGGCGCGGACGGCTTCCAGGGCGCCGTCGAGCTGTGTCACGGCTGTGGCGGCTGTCGCGGCAGCCAGGAGACCACCGGCGGCGTGATGTGTCCCACCTACCGGGCCGTCGAGGAGGAGGGGCTCTCGACGCGGGGCCGGGCGAATGCCCTTCGGCGGGCGATGAGCGGCGACCTCGAACTGGACGCCCTGGACGAGGAGTTCAGACGGGAGGTGCTGGACCTCTGTATCGGCTGCAAGGGCTGTCTGCGGAACTGTCCCAGCGGCGTCGACCTCGCCCGGATGAAGGCCGAGGTGACCCACGCCCACCACCAGCAGGAGGGTGCCGGCCTGCGGGACCGGCTGTTCGCCCGCGTCCACGAACTGTCCCGGGTCGGCGCCGCGCTGGCCCCGCTGTCGAACCTCGCGGCACGCCTGCCAGGGGCCGACCGGCTGCAGGAGGCGGTCGGCGTGGCGAGCGAGCGCGACCCCCCACCGTTCGCCCGCGAGTCGCTGCGGGAGTGGTTCGCCGACCGCGGCTCCCGCGTCGACTTCGCGGACGCCGAGCGCCGCGCACTGCTGTTTCCCGACACATACGCGACCTACAGCGAACCCGCGGTCGGGCGGGCGGCCGTTCGCGCCCTCGAAGCCGCCGGCGTGCGGGTCCGCGTCCCCGACACCACCGGCAGCGGTCGCCCGCCGTACTCGAAGGGGTTTCTCGACCTGGCCCGCCGGCGTGCCGAGACGAACGTCGAGACCCTCGCCCCGCTGGTCGAGCGCGGCTGGGACGTGGTCGTCGCCGAGCCCTCCGACGCCGTCATGTTCCAGGACGAGTACCGCGACCTCCTGCCAGGTGCCCGCACCGACCGCGTCGCCGACGCCACCTACGGCGTCTGTGAGTACCTCGACCGGTTCGACCTGCTCCCGGACGCCGTCAGGACGGCCGACCCCACGCCCGCGGTGGCCGACGGGGGCAGCGCGTCGCAACGGGACGCGGGTGGCGCGGTCGGCGGGCAGTCGGCGGCGACCGCGACCGACCGCCTCGTCTACCACGGCCACTGCCACCAGACGGCGCTGCAGCGGGAGGACCACGCCCCTCGCGTGCTCCGCGACCTGGGCTACGACGTGGCGACGCCGGACACGGGCTGTTGTGGCATGGCCGGGTCGTTCGGCTACGAGACCGAACACGTCTCGATGAGCCGCGCCATCGGCGACGTGCTGTTCGACCAGCTTGGGGAGGTGGACCCCGCGAACGAGGCCCGCGTCGTCGCCCCCGGAACGTCCTGTCGCACGCAGATCGAGGACTTCGGCCCGTACGACCGCCCCGAACACCCCGTCGAGGTGGTCGCCGAGGCGCTGGGCGTGGGCGAGCCCTGACCCCCGTCACGCCGAGCGCTCGGCGACGACGGCCATCCGCGTCGACTCCAGTGAGAGGTCGGACTCGTCGGTGCCGCCGTACGCCTCGACCACGTCGAACCCCACCCGCGACAGCAGCGCCCGGAGTTCGGTGAACGAGTACAGCCGCACCTCGTAGGTGGCCTCCTGCACGCGGCGGTCGTCGGCGTCGTCGGCGTCGTTCCCGCCGGTCGTGCTCCGCGTCGGTGCCCTACCGTCCCTTCGTGGGTCGCGCGGCCCGACGGGACCGGGGCCGCGCTCCTGCCCGCTGTCCCCGTCACCCGGCGTGTCGGGCGCGAGGACGGTCAGTCGCTCGGAGCGGTTGCGTCCCGTTCGCGGGTCGAAGGTGCGCTCCTCGACGACCGTCCCGGCGTCCGTCTCCGTCTTCGAGGTGGGCCGGTAGTCGTACAGCACGCCGTCGCGGTTGGCGAGTTCCATCACCAGTCGCCCGCCCGGTCGGAGGACGCGGGCGAACTCCTCAAGAACGTGGCGGTTCTCCGCGTCGTCGAAGAAGCCGAAACTGGTGAACAGGTTGTACACGCCGTCGAAGGCGCGGTCGCCGTACGGCAGCGAGCGCAGGTCGCCCTGCCGGTAGTCCACGCGGTCGGTCACCCCGCGCTCTCTGGCGTCCTCGCGGGCCCGCTCCAGAAACGGCGCCGAGCGGTCCAGCCCGGCGACGTGGTAGCCCCGCTTCGCGAGGCGGTTGGCGTGGCGCCCGTGGCCGCAGGGGGCGTCGAGCAGTCGCTCGTCGCCGTCGAACCGCCCGGCGACGAAGTCGACCTCCGCCTCGGTCCGGTCGCCGACCAGCGCCGTGGCCGTCGGCAGGTACGTCTCCGGGTCGAAGACGGCGTCCGGGTCGAACGTCGGCGCTCCCGGGCCGTCGGTCGCGGTGTCGTGCTCGTCCGTGTCGTCGGTCGCGGTGTGGGTGTCGCGTGTCATCGTGGCCGTCCCGACGACCGCCCGACTTCAGTCGGCGTCGACCCGACAGACCGGTCTGTCAGACCTGCAGGTCGTCCAGCACGCCGCCGAGCACGTCGAGTGCCTCGCGGACGTGTTCGGTGTCGCGGCCGAGACTCACCCGGAACCGCTCGGGCGTCTCGAAGAAGCGCCCGGGGACGACCAGCAGGTCGCGGTCGAGGGCCGTCTCGGCGACCGCGTCGCCGTCGGCGTCCTCGTGGGCGAGCAGCGCGTAACTCGACCCCTCGTAGACGGGGCCGACGAGGTCAGCGCGGTCGGCGACGAACTCCGCCAGCAGGGCGGCGTTGCGCGCGAGCAGTTCGCCGGACTCCCGTTCGAGGTGCTCCCGGTGGGCGAAGGTCCGCCGGCCAAGCGCGCGACTCGGCCCCGCCACCGAGGGGAAGTGCCTGGCGACCCGATCGGCGCGGTCGACGAACTCGGGGTCGGCCACCAGCCACCCGACGCCCAGGTCACCCAGGCCGTGGAACTTCGTCAGCGACCCGGTGACGACGGTCCCGTCGATGCCGGCCGCGGTGACGCCGCCGAAGGCGCGCTCGCCGTCGCCGCCGTCGACGACGTAGGGGGCGTACACCTCGTCGACGAGCAGGCGGGCGTCGGCGGCCCGGACGACGGCGGCGACCTCGGCGAGGGTGTCCCGCGTCGAGAGGCGTCCGGTCGGGTTGTGGCGGTTCGTGGCGGTCACGAGGGCGGTGTCCTCGCGGAGCGCGGCCTCGACGCGGTCGGCGTCGAGGTGCCAGTCGCCGTCGGCCCGTCGGAGGTAGCGGTCGATCCGGGCACCGAACAGCTGTGGGGTGTCCACCAGCGGCTCGTAGGTGGGCTTCTCGACGAGCACGCTCCCGGCGGGGTCGAACCCGTCGGGGACGCCCCCCAGGTGGTCGACCGCATCCGGGTCGCCGCGGTCGCCGTCGAGACGGCTCTCGGCGGCGTCCAGCGCGGTCAGGGCGGCGACGGCGTTCGCGAGGCTCGCTCCCGGCGTCACCAGCACCGACTCGGAGTCGACGCCGTAGGCGTCGGCCACCGACGCCGACAGTGGCACCTCGCCGGGGCTGGCGAGGTCCGCGAGTTCCTCGGGGACGACCGACTCCGGGTTCCGTCTCGCCGCGCCACGCAGGTCACTGGTCCCGAGGTCGTGCTCGACCGTCCCCGGCCGGCCCTCGATCCAGCCGATGTACTCGATCGTCGGCAGCGACATGGCTCCACTGTCAGCCGACGCCGGAAAAAGTCTCCCGACGGCTCACTCCGCCGGCCGACCGGGCTCCGCGACGGCGGCCAGCGCCCCGTACCGCTCGCTCGCCGCCGCTCGCAGCGGGTACGTCTCGTGGTAGGGGGCCGCCTCGCGGTCCCGGCCCGACAGCGCCCCGACGACGCCGGCGATCGTCTCGTAGTTGTCGCCGACGGCGGCCCCGACGGCGGGGAGGCCCGCCCGCGCCACGAGTTCCCGCGCGGCGGCTCGCCCACCGTACACCCGGCTCTCCCCTGGATCGACCAGGAACATCGCGAACGGGACGACGTCTCCCTCACCCTCGCTCCCCCTCTCACCGTGGTCGGGGAACTGCGCCCGGAGGAAGGCCCGTGCGGCGTCGTCGTACCAGGAGACGCTGCCGACGCCGCGGGCGTGCTCCATCGCCCGCGCGGCGACCGTACAGTAGGGACACTCGCCGTCGTAGATCAGCACGCTGTCGACGGCGTGGTCCCCGGTCGCCGCGGCGGAACTGGAGTCGGTCACGCCCGCACTCGGGGCCACGAGGGCTTATGCCTCTCGCCGTCGCGAGCGGCCATTTATCCCCCGGCACCGTGTAGAGGGGTCGTGTCCTGGCACCTCCGGGCCGAGACGGGCGTCGACGCCCCGCCCCAGACCGCCTGGTCGGTGCTCGTCGACGTCGACGCCTACCCGGCGTGGAACCCCACGCTGCGGGTGTGGGGCGACCTCGCGGAGGGCGAGCGCCCGTGGGCGATGCTGGTCGACCGCGACCTGCCGCCGGCCGTGTTCCGCCCGCGGGTCACGCACCTCGACCCCGGCCGCGAGGTGCGCTGGCGGACACGGTTCCCGCTCGGTGCCGTCACCGCGACCCACACGTTCCGGGTCGACCCCGCCAATGGCGCCGGCGCGCGGTTCGTCCAGGCCGAGCGCTTCGACGGCGTCCTGGCGGACCCGCTGCTGGAGCGACTGTCGACGGCGGTCCGGCGCAGCTTCGAGCGGATGAACGCCGCCCTTGCCGAGCGGGCGGCCACGCTGTCGGACTCGCCGGGTGACTACGAGTGGCGCTGATTTTAGGCGAACCGAAACCGCTTTAGGTTTAGGCTGACCTAAGAGGTGTCATGGCAGAGTACGGCCGTCGCCAGCCCGACCGACGGCACGCCGACGTCGAGACGCGGGTCACCGCCTGTGAGACTCGTCCCGGTCGTGTCGTGTTCACCGAGGAGGACAACTCCGACGCCTGGATCGCCACCGACCTCACCGTCGACCTGAAACGCTGACTCCGCCCGCGGTCCGTTGTCGTTCCTCTCGCGCCGCGCACCCGCCTCAGTCGCTCTCGCCCTCCTCGACCCCGGTGAGGGTGCGCTCGGTCGCCCGCCGGGACGCCCGCTCGACGAACTCCTCGGGCAACTCGTCTATCTCGCCGGCCTGGACCGCCCAGAGGTTGGCGTACAGACCGTCGGCGGCGAGCAGGTCCTCGTGAGTGCCGTCCTCCACGATCTCGCCGTTCTCCAGGACGAGGATGCGGTCGGCGTCTCGCACCGTCGAGAGCCGGTGGGCGATGATGAACGTGGTGCGGTCGGCGGAGATGCGGTCGACCGACCGCTGGATGAGCATCTCCGTCTCGGTGTCCACGTCGCTCGTGGCCTCGTCGAGCACGAGCACCGACGGGTCCCGCAGCATCACGCGGGCGATGGCGACCCGCTGGCGCTGGCCGCCGGACAGTTTCACGCCGCGCTCGCCGACCCGGGTGTCGTACCCCTCGGGTAACTCGCGGATGAACTCGTGGGCCTCGGCCATCCGGGCGGCCTCCTCGACCTCGCGGTCGGTGGCGTCGAAGGTGCCGTACCGGATGTTCTCTCGCACACTGCCGTCGAACAGGAACGAGTCCTGGCTGACGTACCCCATCGCCGCCCGCAGGTCCTCGATGCGCAGGTCACGCACGTCGTGGCCGTCGATCCGGACCGCCCCCCGATCCACGTCGTACAGGCGCAACAGCAACTTCAGCACCGTCGTCTTGCCGGCGCCGGTCGGCCCCACCAGTCCCACCGTCTGCCCGGGGTCGACCTCGAAGTCGATCCCACGGAGGACGGGGGCGTCGTCGTAGCCGAAGGTCACGTCGTCGTACTCGACGCGGCCCTCGACGCGGTCCAGGTCGGCGGGGTCGTCAGGGTCCTCGATCGTGACGGGGACGCCCATCAGCCCGAGGATGCGGGTCGCGGAGGCCTTTGCGTCCTCGTAGCGGTCGACGATCTCCGACATCTGGGCCAGCGGCTCGGTCATCCGCTGGGCGAGCAACAGGAAGGTGACGAGGTTGCCCACCGACACCGCACCCGGGAACGCCGGCAGCGGCTCGCCCAGCACCCACAGGCCGCCGACGACGAACGTGGCGACGAAGGCGATCGAGGTGAGCAACTGCAGGCCCGGCCGGTAGACGAAGTTCAGCCGCAGCGACCGCCAGTCCCGCTTGAAGTACTCGTAGGACACCTCCTCGATGCGGTCGTCCTCGTAGTCCTCTGTGCCGGCAGTCTTTATCGTCTGGACGCCGGCGAGGTTGTTCTCCAGGCGCGTGTTGAGATCGCCCACCGACGAGCGGATGTCGGCGTAGGCGTCCTCGACGAGGCGCATGAACCACCAGGTGAACACGGCGGCGACCGGGATGACCGCAAGCGTCACCAGCGCCAGTCGCGGGTTGATCCACAGCAGGACGCCCCCGATACCGGCGATCAGCACGCCCAACTGGATGGCGGCGCCCATCATGTTGTCGAGGAACAGTTCCAGGCGGTTGGTGTCGTTGTTGAGGATCGACATCAGTTCGCCGGTGCGCTTGTCGTCGAAGAACGCCATGTCCAGCCGCTGCATCTTCCGGTAGCAGGCGGTGCGCACCTCGTGTTTCACCCGGTGGGAGAACAGGTTCATCGTGGACTGGCGGGCGAAGTTCGCGACCGCGGCGAGTGCCATCGCGACCGCCATCAGCCCCGCGGAGAACCAGAACTGCGCCGTCTGGCCCGGCGGCACCACGCCCGCCGGCACCAGCGGCAGCGTGTACGGCTCCTCGCCGAACACGCCGTCGATGGCCGCCCCGAGCACGATCGGCGGCACCAACTGGAGTCCGCGGGCGGCCACGCTCGTCAGCACGCCCACCACGAACCACCGCCGACTGCCGTGGCCGTACTCGACGAACAGCCGCCACATCGGGTGGTCGACGTTCTCGCGGTACTCACCCAGCAGGTCCCCGGACGGCTCGTCGCTCACGCCACACCTCCCGGCGACTCGCCACTCCCGTCGCCCGGCCCGGCGACCTCTCGTCCCCCGGCGCCGTGGAACTCCACGCGCACCACCTCGGCCGGCGTCTCGCCCGTCCGGACGTACCGGCGGTCGCCGGTCCGGTCTACGTCGAACACCCCGACGACGACCACGAGCCGCCCCTCCGACAGCGTCGCCCGGAGCACTGGCCCCCGGCTCGTCACCGCGAGGTACGGCGGCTCGGGCACCGGGTCGTGGGGGAGTGACTCGCCGACGGCGTCGACCGCGTCCGCGAGCGCGTCGAGCAGTCGCCCCGGCAGGTCGCGGTCGGACAGCGCCGCCGACAGCGGCTCGGTCACCGCCTGCGACTCCGTGCGCGCCGTACCGTCGGTCACCTCGTCGGCGGCGTCGATCACGCCCGCGAGGGTGTCGGCGTGCCCCCGGAGGAGTCGCCGCCGTGCGACTGCCGCCCGGCCGCCGCCGTCCGCGAGCGGCCCCGCGCGGTCCAGACGGTGTCCGTTCACACCGTCGGTTCCCGACCGACCGGCAAAAACCCACGCCAGCGGCAAGTCGTGCCGAGACCGTCTCGAACCCTTTATTTCGATCGCGTCCGGTGTGATACCATGGACCGAACCCGCCGTGGGCTGCTGTCGACCGCGGGCGTCGCGGCGGCGGCCGGACTGAGCGGCTGTCTCGGCCTCTTCGGGGGCGGCTCTGGCGGCGGCGACGGCGACGGCGACGGCGACGGCGACGGGAGCGGGGAGACCACCACGACGACGGCGAGGCCGACGGAGGAGTCGTTCGTCCGCTGGCTCCCGGCCCAGGAGGGGTTCCAGGGGGGTCGCTACCGGGTGTTGCAGTACGACGTGACCGCCTTCCGCGAGCGACGGTCGGCGCTGCCGTCCTCGACGTTCGGACTCGTCCGGGCGGAGGTTGACCGGGCGACCGTCCCCGGGATCGACGCCGGGGCGGTCGCGTCGGTGCTGCGGTTCCGCCCGCGTGACACCCGCGTCGTCACGGGGTCGTTCTCGGCCAGTGAGGTCCGCCAGGCGCTCGAGGACGCGCCGTACGCCCCCCTGGAGGAGGGGTACGGCGACTTCCGGATCTACGTCTCCGACCGGGCGAGTCCGCCGGCGGTCGCCGTCACCGACGGGGTGGCGCTGCTGTGTACCGAGACGGGGCCGAACGCGCCCGTCGCCGTCGCCCGGCGACTGATCGACACCGAGCGCGGCGAGTTACCCCGCTACCAGGAGCGAAGCGACGCCCTCGGGGCGACGCTGGTGCCGCTCGCGGGCGCGACTCACGTCGCCGGCGGGCTGATCTCCCCGGTCGGCGATCCGGACCCGCGGCGCGGCCGGTTCGAGGGGATGACCAGTTTCGCCGTCGCCTTCGAGGTGGGGAGCGACCGCACCGACCTCACCTACGCCGTCGGGTTCGCGGACGAGGTGCCCGTCGGGCAGGTGCGCAGCTGGGCGAGCGAGCACTCCGACGGCCTGGCCGTCTACGACGACGTGAGCGTCGTCCGTGACGGTCCCGTCGCCCGCGTCACCGGCGCCGCCCCGACCGACCGCGTGGACTTCCTCTCGCCGGGCGACCCCCAGTAACCGGGAACTTCACTTTTGGATCTGCAAAGAAGATTTTCTCAAAGCAAGGTTTATGCCTGTCCCCGCCGTAATCAGGACGCAATGAGCACACAGCGAACGGTCCGTCAGGAGGCGGACACGGTCGAGGAGAGTCCCGCGCTACGGCTGCCCGAGGAGAAGGCCGAGCAGGTCATCGACGCCCTGAACACGGACCTGGCGGCGACGTACGTGCTGTACCACCAGTTGAAGAAACACCACTGGAACGTCGAGGGCGCGGAGTTCCGCGACATCCACGTCTACCTGGGTGAGGTCGCCGAGGACCTGGAGGAGG
>CAYODS010000107.1:0-10642 GCA_964402765.1 uncultured Halobacteriales archaeon | reverse complement strand
CCGCCCGCCCACCCCGTCCAGGACGAGATCGACCGCGCCAACTCGCTCGGCCACCGCGTCCGCGACGCTCGCCGACTCGTAGTCGATCCCGTGGTCGGCGCCCAGCTCGCGGGCGAACGCCACCCGCTCGGGACTGCCGGCGGTGGCGATCACCGTCGGCGCGGGATCGAGGTCCGCGGCGGCGGCGATCTGGACCGCGGCGCTGCCCACTCCCCCGGCAGCGGCGTGGACGAGCACCCGCTCGCCGGCCGCCAGCCCACCCCACTCGAACAGGCAGTTGTGAGCGGTGAGCCACTGCACCGGCACGCCGGCCGCCTCCGTGGGTGGGAGGTGATCGGGCACCCGCACGAGCGCCTCGCTGTCGACGACGGCGTACTCCGCGAGCCCGGCGTCACACACCCCGGCGACGAACGCCCCGGTGTCGCGGTCCACGCCCTCGCCGACGGCGTCGATCCGCCCCGCGACCTCCATCCCCGGGACGAACGGCGGCACCGGACCGTCGGGGTAGTCGCCGCGGCACTGCTCGGCGTCGGCGAAGTTGAGTCCCGCGGCGTCGACGGCGATCCGCACCTGCCCCGGCCCGGGGTCGGGCAACGGCCGCTCCTCGACCCGGAGGGCGTCGCCGTACGCCGGGCAGACGACCGCCCTCACCGCACCACCCCGCCCGGGCCCACGCCGGGACCGTGCCGGTCGGTCATCGCACCCGACTCGGGACCGGCCACGGGAAACCTTTGCTGCACGCACCTGACCGAACATTTTATACCGGCGCACGTCGTCGAAACTGGTCGGCTCTATCCCCACGCCTGCTGCGATATTCGCGGGTGATAACTCCGGGTCCGATTTAAATATTGGAGACGCCTCCAGACTGTTGCCATGTCATCGACGACGTACGGCTCGGCGACCGCGAGTGGGGCCGACGGCCGAGAGGCCGCGAGAGCCGCTCTCGAGGCCGCCCGTGGCGAGCTGGACCCGACCGCGGTCGAGTTCGTCGCGACGTTCGTATCACCGACGTACGACTACCAGCGTGTCGTGGACACGCTGCGCGAGGAGACCGACGGCGCGACCCTGATCGGGGCGTCCTCTGCCGGGGAGTTCACCGAGGACGGCGCCACCTCCGGCAGCGTCGCCGTCGCCGCCGTCGCGAGCGACGACATGCAGTTCTACGCCGGCCTCGGGACCGGTCTCTCGGAGGACGTCGCCGGCGCAGTCGCGTCGGCGACCGACCCGCTGCCCGACACCGTCGAGGGCCACCCCCACGCGGTGGGGATCAACCTCCACGACGGACTGCTCGGCCGCGGCGAGGAGGTGGTCATGCGCACCTACCAGCAGCGCCCGATGACGTACGTGGGCGGCTCCGCGGCCGACGACCGGCGCCTGGAGGAGACGGTGGTGTTCGCGAACGACACGGTCGCGACCGACGCAGTCGCCGTCGGGATGATCGCCTCGAAGGAGCCCTTCGGTACCGCCGTCGGCCACGCCCACCGGCCGGTGTCCGAGGGCTACCGCGTCACCGCCGCCGAGGGGTCGGTGGTCCACGAACTCGACGGCCGCCCCGCCTACGAGGTCTGGGCCGACGCCGTCCGCGAGCACGCCGCCAGCGACCTCGGCGTCGACGTGGCCGATCTCTCGCCCGAGAGCGACCGGTTCAGGGAACTGCTCACCCGCTACGAGTTCGGCGTCCAGACCGGCGACGACCAGTACAAGGTCCGCTGGCCCGGGCTCACCCCCGACCGCGAGGGGCCGCTGCAGTTCGCCACCGAGATCCCCGAGGGGGCGGAACTGTTCGTCATGGACGCCGACCCCGAGGCGACGTTCGACGCACAGTCGTCGGTCGCCGACGCCGCCGCCGACGGCAATACCGAGTACGCCGGCGGTATCGTCTTCGACTGCATCTGCCAGGCCGACATCCTCGGCGACCGGTTCTCCGACGCCGTCGCCTCGATGGGCGAGGCGGTGTCGGTCCCGCTCGCCGGCATGGAGGTGTACGGCGAAGTCGGCGTCGACCACGACGACATGCGGATGTACCACAACGCGACCAGTTCCGTCCTGCTCCTGCCCGCCTGACATGACGGTCCGATCGACTGCACTCGTCGACGCGTTCAGCGACAGTGTCGGCAGACGACAGGCCCGCGAGATCGTCACCGACGCCGCCGAGGAGTGTGGCGTCGGCGAAAAGAGCCGGTTCAGCGACGACGAGGCTATCGCCGTCGCCGAGCACATCGGCGAGAAAGACGACGTGCCCTCGTTCGTCTCCGTCTCCGCCCGGACGCTCAAGACGCGGATCCAGCTGGGCGAGGTGTAGTGCTGAGGCCGCCGCACGCCGTAGACCGCGACCGCTCCGGCGGCGTCCCGACCCCGACCGTGGCTCGGGTTTAAATCGGATGACGCGGCACCCCGCCGCATGCCCCGAGTACAGGCTACCACCGGTCCCGTACAGCACCCGACCACGTCCACCCCGCGACGCCGCCGATGACCGAGGAGTACGTGCAGCTGGTGCCGTCGACTGACGGCTACGACACCGAGGCCGTCGTCGAGGTGCTGGCGGGACTCCGGCGGTTCGAGAAACCACCGGAGGACCACGGACTGCTGGCTCGCCTGTTCGGCGGCGCCGAGCCGGCGACGTTCGAGTTCCTGGCGGTGTGCGCCGGCGGTGACGCTCCAGTGGAGTTCTTCTACGGCGCCGACGGCATGGGTGCCGAGACGCTCCGGACCGAACTGCGGAACTGCTACCCCCGGAGCTTCGAGCTGTCGACGACCGAGTTCGACCCGCTACAACGACTCGCGCCACACGTGGCGTACGAGCCCGCTGCCTTCCTCCGGGCAGTCCGCACCGACGCGCTGTGGGCCGACCCCGACGTCGAGACGCCTGGCGAGATCGTCACGGACGAGGCTGCCGCCGAGGCCGTCGAGGACGCGCTCGATCCGGCTCCCACGACCCACGAGCGGTCGACACTCGCCACGACGGACGGCCCGGTGTACACGACCGAGGACACGGTTCTCGCCCGGCCGTCCGTCGACGAGTTGCGGCCGGTGGGACTGCGCTGGCATGGCGTCGGCGAGCACCGCCGGGACTGGATGTGTCCACTCACCCCGCCGGTCGACCTCGCCGAGGAGGCCCCGCCGCTGGCGACGCTCATCGACCAGCTCGGCGCGGCCACGGTACCGCTTGCCTTTCAGGTGGTGTTCCGTCGTCGCCGCCCCTGGAGCGGAGCCAGGGCGGAGCGCGTCAGCGACATCAAACGCGGCACTGACACCCGCCTGGGACAGGTGGCGACGTTCGTCCAGGAGATCGTTCAGGAGGAGTACTCGGAGGAGCGCGACCGCGAGGAGCTGTCGCGCCGCGCCCGGCGGCGTCTCTCGGCGGTGGAGTCGGTCGACCCCGACGGTACCGTCGACGTCACGGTGCGCGCGCTCACGCTCACCGTCGACACCGAGGCCGGCGACCCGCTCGTGGACGCCACCGGACCGAGAGACCCCGTCGAGAGTCGCCCGCGAGGACTGCAGCGGCTGCGCTCGGCGCTGGGATCACTCGGCGGGGACTTCTACCGGCTCGAACCCACGCCGTTCCGCGACGAGGGGCTCCTGCACCGGAGTCGCGAGCGCAACGCCCGTCGGGCACTGACCCGCTTTCTGGACCGCGAGCTGTACACCGACGAATCGGGCCGCGCTCGTCCACACCTCGTCGCCACGCCCGACGCACTGGCCGGACTGGTCGCGGTGCCGGCGGGCGAGGACCTGAGCGTGCCGGCGACGCGGGCCACCCGCACCGCTGACGAGTCACAGACGCCGCTCCCGCGTCCGGACCCCGACCAGCTCAGGCCGTTCCGTCGGGGTATGGCCGTCGGGCACGCCCTGGACGGGGCAGGACAGCCCGAGGACGAGCCGCTTCGCGTGCCGACCGAAGCGCTCACCAAGCACTACGCACGGTACGGTCCCACGGGGACGGGCAAGTCGAAGGCCGTCCAGAACGACGTGCTCTCGCTGTCGGCGACCACCGACGGCCCGACGGTGCTGGTCGACCGGAAGGGCGACGGCATGGCCGAGAACTACCTCCGTGCACACTACGCGCGCTTCGGCGACCTGGAGGACGTCTACCACCTGTCGGTGCCCGACGTGGTGCCGGCGATCCCCTTCTTCGACGTTCGACCGGGACTGGCCGCGGGCCGTGACCGCGCGACGGTCGTCCAGGAGACGGTCGAGCACTTCCGGGAGCTCCTCAGGCTGGTGATGGGTGAGGAGCTGTTCGAGCGGGCGTTCGTCGCCAACGAGATCCTCACCTTCCTGATCAAGGCGCTGTTCGACCCGATGTACGGTGGCGACGCCTACGGGCTGGAGGAGCTCACGACGGCGGCACTCAGGATGCAGCGCGAGCGAAAGATGCCACCGGTCTCGAAGGAGCTCGAGGACGTCCGACAGTCACTCGACCGGCAGTTCCAGAAGGACAAACAGCAGTTCCAGCGCTCGATGGACGCCGTCGTGAACCGGCTCGACCAGCTCCGCCAGAACACACACCTGACGACGGTTCTCCGGTCGACCCCCGACTGGGACCCCGACCGGGAGGGGTACGGGCCAGGCACGTTCGACTTCCGGCGCCTGCTCGACGAGGACTGCGTCGTCCTGCTGGACCTCGGCGACCTGCGTGACGAGTCCAGCCGCGCACTCACGCTGTTGCTCCTCAGCAATCTGTGGGACGCGCTGCAGTACCGCCGCCAGGCACGGCGGGGCGTCGCGGACGACGAACTCGTCACCTGCATCGTCGACGAGGCAGCCCCGCTGGTCGCCTCGCGGCTCGTCCACGAGGACCTCCTCCCACAGGGTCGGTCGTTCGGTCTGGGTCTCGGACTCGTCATGCAGTTCCCGGAACAGGTCCAGAACGTCGCCGCCGAGCGGGGCACGGGACGGCGAGCCTACCACGAGCTGATGAACAACGTACACACACAGTTGATCGGAGGGATCACCCTCACGGACGAGTTCGGCAGCTCACTGGTCGCGGAGGGGCTGGACATCGACACGCTCCGCCAGCGTTGCAACCAGCTCCCGGCCGGGGAGTGGATCGTCGACCTGCCACAGACCCCGTTCCTCGAGCCACCGCCACAGCCGCTGTCCGTGCAGTCGCTGCCGATCCCCGAGGGACACCCGGAGAGCGACCGTCCGCTAACCGGAGAGACCGAGCGAGCGTTCGAGCGGGCACGCGAGCGCGTCAGAGAGCGCTCGCGACGGCAGTTCGGCGTCGACCGCCACGGGGGGCGTCGGGACGCGCCCGCGGAGAGCGAGGACACCGTCGTCAACACCCGGATGCCACGGCAGGCGGGTGGTGAGACGGTCCCCGGTAGCACCCCCAGTGAGGTCACCGACGCCGTCAGCGACGCCCCACCGGTCGACGCCGACCCAACCAGGGGAACGGCACAGACCGACACCGTCGACGCACCGCCGGAGGGGTTGCTCCCGTCGGACGACGACACCGACGACGCAGCGTCCGGGGAGGAGGACACCACCACCGGCTCCGTGACAGACGGGGACACGGACGACTCGGGGGAGACACCGGACTCCGGTGCGGCCGGCCCCGAGGACACCCGTCGGCCGGGCGAACGAGATACCGGCGGCGTCGGGAGCGGCGACCCCGCAGAGAAGGTCATCGAGCGGGTCCTGGCGGCGACGAGCGGCGACGTGGAGGGGTACTCCCTGCGCGAGGGGATGGCCGACTTCGTCGACGTGGAGGGGCCCGACGTGGACGCGCTGGTCGGCGACGGTCTCCTCGAGCGCCACCGGCTCGGTGACCGGGAGTACTACACGGTCACGGCCCGGGGGTGTCGCCGTGTCGACGACGCGCCCGCGACGGGGGACGGCGTCGACGACCTCGTCGAGAGGACTCCCCACAGAGTGGGTGTCACCCTGCTGGCGGACTGGCTCGACGCCCAGCCCGGCGTCGACCGCGTTCGTACCCGCCACGAGCACGGCGGCGTGGTCTACGACGTGGCCGCCTACGCCGGCGGCTCGCTGGCCTGGGTCGGCGAGGTCGAGACCGGAGACCACGACTCCGTCAGCGTCGCCGAGGACTACCGCAAGCTGGCCGAGGTCGACGCCTCGGCGGTGTGGACCGTCCCCGACCACGAGACCGCACGAGTCGTCCTGACAGCGCTCTCGAACGCCGACCTCGTGCCCGAGGTGCCGACCGGCGACCAGGCGGCGACGATGGTCCGGCTCCAGAAGACCGTGGCGGACTGGGCCACGCCGGGCCTCGACACGCTCCTGAGCTACCGGCAGTGTCGGACCGAAACGGCAGAGGACCACTGACTCCCCTCAACAGAGGACAGCAGGACACCAGTCCGCAGATAGACGGACACCGAGTCGAAGCAGTCGGTGTGTACCACGCCGGGAGGCTGACTGAGGGTGGTGTACTCACCGGGAGTGGGTGGGAGTGGCGGAGCGACTGTCGGTCAGAGGCAGCGAGCGCGAGGGCAACGAATACGCGACCCTGGGAGCGGCAAACGGGCGCACCGACGGCGAGAGACGGGCAGGCGACGGAGAGCGTCGACCCACGGGTGGTGGAGGGGACGGACGACGGGGTGGACCGCGCCTATGGGCCGGGCGGCCACGACGGCAGCCGCCGTCGGGCCCGGTCGGGCCGAGTGTCGGCGGCGGAGCGCCACCCAACCAGGGCAGGGGCCCCCAGTCGGTCGACACTCCGTCGGTGACTCCGGACGCGTCGTGTCGGTGCGTGACGGCCGGTCGACCACCCGCTGAGGGGTGCCGCCCGGACGCGGGCCGGGGGTCAGACCCCGTCGACGACTCACCCGTCGGGCCGCCGGCGAACACGAGCGTTCAAGTACGAGACCGCGAGGAAGCCGGGACCGATGGGATCCGGTACACCACGCATCGCGGTGTCGGACCTGCCGGAGAGCGCCCGACGACTGCTGCGGACGATCCTGGACTGGTACAACGGCGAGCGGGTCGACGGCCGGCACATCGCCACCGACCGGCCGCCGAAGTGGAGCGACGAGCACGCCTTCGCGGTCGGTGCCCTGCGCGAGCAGGGACTGGTCCACGCCGAGCGCGTCCTCGGCACGAAGGTCGAGTGGGCACTCACGCCGAAGGGCCGGCGTCTGCTGGACGGGGTCGCCGGGGTCGACCTCGTCGGTGACTTCAACGAGTCGCTGCGGCACCGCACCGGTGTCGCCGTGGTCGCCCGCTGGCTACGGTGCCACCGCGACGACACCCGGGCCGAGGAGACCGTCGAGTACCCGGGCGAGCCCGGTAGCCAGCGCCTCGACGTGCGGTCCTGGACCGACCACGACAACTGCTCGCTCGGCTTCGAGGTGCTCACCGACCACAACGACGTCGACCTCTACCGACGCAAGCTCGAACACTGCAGTAACCCCGACTCCCCACGCCGGGTCGCGCTCGTGTTCCCCTCCCGTCGGGTCGCCAACAGCGTGCTCAACACCGTTCACTGCTCGGAGAAAACCGACGTGAGCATCCCGAACTTCCCGGTCGACGACCCCTCACAGTGGTCCTTTCGGAAGGTCCACCGCTACATCGCCGAGGGACTGGGTCGCTACGGCGACCACTACACCGACCCGCTGCCGACCACGCTGCGCTCGTACTACTCGCTGTTCGAGGGCCACACCAGGACACGCGAGGACTGACCACTCCCAGTCGGTACACCGCCTCCCCGGGTGACCGAGTCGAGTGCCGACACGGCAACGTCCCGTCGCGGACGAGCGTGGCTGACGGGAGCGTGACGACCGACACCCGAGCCGAACGCGAGGGGAGACTGACGACCGTGAGCGAGTACACCACCACGTCAGGGAGGGTGTACTGGAGGGTGTACTGAGCGGGGAGTCGGGTGTCGTCCCTCGATCGGCGGTCGGGGGGGCGTGGGGTCGTGTCAGGAGGACACCGTCGGTCCACGTCCGAGGGCGTTCGGCACTGGGGGTCTCTCAGGCGTCGGTCGACGACGCGGACCGTGGGGGTCGGACGTCGCACGGCGTCCGCCGTGGCTGCTCGGGTACTCGGCGGTCGTGTCGGGCGCCGAGCTGACGGGCTGGTTCGACTCCGACACGGGGGACGTCGGAACGCACGTTGTCGGCGCGGCCGGTGTGTCGTGGCGTCGGTCAGTGGTCGAGTGAACGGCTCGAACGGCCGGTCGAGCACCAACTATAACCGGGGCACGACGGTGACGAGTATCGACATACATTTCCACACGAGACAGCTTCGGGACCTGAACGGTCTGTTGGACATGACTGAGACAGACGACGCGCTTCGTACGCGCCTCGGTCGGACGTTCGAGCCGCCGGTGGACGTAATGTTAGATCCATCCCTGTTGGTGTCTGAGCGGGCATTGGGGAGGATCAGAGACGCAGACGTACTCGAAGCACAGACGCAGGCCACGCTCGACCGGATCCCATCGGCGCCCTCGACTGGCGACCTGTGGGTTCCCGCGACCTTCGTCGAACGGATCTCGAGTGCTGAACGGCCTGATCTCCGCAGCAGCACGTTCTGGAGCTTCTATCAGGGACAGGCAACGGCCAGCAAGGTAGGTAGTATCACCGAGACACTGGAGACGAACGAGATCGAACGTTATGCCGAGGACGCAAGAGACGGCCGAGTCGAGCCGAGTGCTGGAATTGAGGATACAGAAGACTCGGCCCTCTCCGCGATGCTGGAAGAGACGTACAGTTTTCTCGCCTCCCAGGGCGTCCTGCTCTCCCGTACAGGACGAAGTCTCGACGTGCTACGCGACGGGGGTGTACCGGTGATTGATCTCGGAGATGCGGATCTGAACGACGAGACTGCGACTGTGCTGACTGATATTGGTTACAGGAACCCCGCTTCGATCGCTGCATTCGGGCTGCACAACGTCGACAGAACGGTCGACTCACTCGTCGGATCCCTCCTGGCAGAGTCCTCAGACTTGTTGGTGTACAGAGTCGGTCAGTAGCCATTACTTGGGTCCACAACAGTTCGCCCCGACGATCGTGTCCTGACTGAGTGTAGCTGGATTACTGCCAGAGAGGGCCTCACCGCATCGCTCGCACTCCGTGTCGTCTATCACGCCGATACCGACTGCGTACGAATACGTTCGTATCGCGCTCTCCTGATCGGTTGCGAATTCGACCGTGAGTTCGCCTCGCTCGTACGAGACTCCAGTGGCTGTTGTCGGTGATAGGGTAACTGTGATCCGGTGGCGGTCCCATATCCCTCGCTTCTTCTGTTCGAAGCCGGACTCGATCTCTTCGACGATGTCGTCGAGTTCTTTTTGTAACTCTTCCCGGTCTGACTGAAGCTCCTTCCGTCGGCGAAGGGCCTCGACACGATTGTCCCTCGACGACGCGTTGTCGATCGTCTCAGTAGCGTCGTCTATCTGGTCCAAGAGGTCTCTGATGTTGCTCTCAATCTCCTCCCGCCGCTGCTGTATCAGCTCTCGATACTCGTCCAGTTCAACTTCTGCCGCCCGAGTGGCCTGTCTCTGGATCTCCTCGACAGTCGACTGGATCTCCTCCCGTACGGCACCTCGGGCGGTCTTGATCGTGGCCTCCATCGTCTGGGTGTCGAGATTCCACGAACACGTCTCGAACGAAGAACCACTCTCGGTCAGTTCGAGAACGGTCTCCGTGAGCCGTGGGCGGCAGGTGTGACTGTTCGTATCGATGGTGACGGCATGCAACTCCTCCGTCTGGTACTCACTCACCGTCTCGATTCCAACCTCGAAGAGAATGCAGACAGCCCGTCTGTCGTAGTAGGGAGTGAACTCCGTCGTGACCGGCTGCAGCGAACTCTCGGCGATCCACTCCGGGAGGATGACCTCCGTATTCCCTGCAGTCAGAGCGAGCGTGCCGGTCGTCGCTAATGTGCTCGCCTCATCGAGCATCCGCTCAACAAAATCACTCTCTGGCGCGACCGGGATCGCGCCCTCTTCGACTGTCTCTGGATCGGTGGTGATTTCGAGCACAGCACCGTCAACCGCGAGGTCCGTGTCTGCATCCGCTGGCAGTGACACGTTCCACTGTCGCCCATCTTTCTCGATCTCCGCCCCCAGTGAGCGCAGGTAGTCCTCGGTGAATCGCTCCACGGCCTCCTCGGTGACGGGAAGCGCGGCGTCAGTCATCACTCGCCCCGAGTTCGAATCCCTCGAACACGCCGCTGTTGAAGTCGCTCACCTTGTCCGCGAGTTCGCGCTGCTCCTGCAGGTCGACCGCCATCTCGTCGAAGTCGTTCTCCAAGTCGACCTGCGAGTCCGCGTTGACCAGACGCTCGAACACCTCGTCCTCGAAGTTGCGACCGGTCTCCTCCAGTCGCGTGAGGATCTCGCTGAGTTCGCCGACCGACTGCTGGAAGAGGTCGATCTTGTGGTAGAGCCGTTCGAGGACGTACTCCTCGATGGTGTCCTCGAGAGCGACGTTGAAGATGTAGACTTCTCGGTCCTGCCCGATCCGGTGGATGCGGCCGATCCGCTGTTCGACCTTCATCGGGTTCCACGGGAGGTCGTAGTTGATCATCACGTTGCAGAACTGCAGGTTCCGCCCCTCGTTCATCGCGTCCGTCGAGACGAGGACACCGCCCTCCGCCTCGAAGCGTTCGACGATCTCCTCCTTCTCGTCGCTGGAGTGCCCGCCGTGGAAGGCGTGGGTGGTGTAGCCCG
>CAYODS010000106.1:0-10949 GCA_964402765.1 uncultured Halobacteriales archaeon | reverse complement strand
GGTCAGTCGTCGACCTCGCCGGCGACCACGGTACGGTCACGCTCGCGGTCGGCCTCCTCGACCGCGGTGGTGAGCGAGACGTTGAGGTACAGCATCGAGACGGCACCCCCGGCGACGGTGACGAGGTTCTTCACGGCGTGATCGAGGACGGCGGCGCCGACCGCGACCGGCCAGGCGATCGGCGTCAGCGCCACCACGAGCAGGGTGAACGCCCCCTCGTACAGGCCCACCCCGCCGGGCGACAGCGGCAGCACCTTCGCGAGGTTGCCCACGCTGACGGCGAACGTACAGACCGCGAGGGTCTGCCCGGGCGGCAGCGTGACGGCGGGGAAGGCGACGAGGACGACCGCGGCGGTGAGCACGTCGAGCGACCAGATCGCGAGGCTGCCCGCGCCCACCTGCAGGAAGGCGGGCCCGTCGGCGGCCACCCGCTGGACGTCACCGACGAACCGCTCGACGACGCCGGCGACGCGGTCGGCGTAGCGGTCCGCGCTCAGCCGCTCGAACGCCGAGCGGACGAGCGAGCGGTCCGAGCGGGCCGACCAGACGATCGCGGCGACGGCGGCGAGCGCCGCCACGCCGACGGCGGCGGCGACCGTGACGGCGACCTGGCCCGACGGGGCGGCGTCGCCGCCGACCGCGCTCTCGCCGAGCACCGCCGCCGCCAGCGGTGCCGCCTCGCCGGTGACGGCGAGGCCGACCAGCACCGCCCCCGCCAGCGCGGCGATCGTCAGCAGGTCGAACACACGCTCGACGGCCAGCGAGGCGAAGCCGGAGGCGTACGGCACCGCCCGGCGGGTCTTCATCACGTAGGCCCGGACGGCGTCGCCGGCCCGGGCGGGAAAGACGAGGTTGCCGGTCTGGCTGATGAACACCGCTCCCGTGAGAAAGCCCGTCCTCTCGCGGTAGCCCAGCACGGCGAGGATGTCCCGGTAGCGCAGGCCCCGTAGCGGCCACGAGAGGAGGTAGACGCCCGCGGCGACGGCGACGAGCGTGGCGTCTGCCTCCCCCATCTCCTCGAGCACGCGGTCGACGGGGATGTACTGGGTCATCAGCGCGACCGCAAGCACCGTCAGCAGGAGGCCCGCGGCGATCGACCGCCGGGGCGTCACCCGGGGGGCGACCCGCATCGACCACGCGGTCCGCACGACCTGGCTGCCCATCCCGAACACGTCCCGGACGAGGTCGACCTTCGAGTCGCCCTTCGGCGTCCAGTCGACGGGGAACTCCCGCACGTCGTAGCCCGCGGCCTGAGCGCGGACGAGCACCTCGGTGTCCCAGAACCAGTGGTCGTCGCCCACCGCCGGCAGGAGCGCGAACAGCGCCTCGCGGTCGAACGCCTTGAACCCGCACTGGTGGTCCCGCAGGTCGGAGCCGAGCGCGACCCGGACCAGCCGGTTGTACCACCGCGAGGGCACGCCCCGCTTTGGCGGGCGGTCGGCCTCCCTGCCGGGCATCCAGCGGGACCCGGTGACCACGTCGTACCCCTCGGTACGGACGCTCTCGACCAGTTCCTCCAGATGGCGCATGTCCGTCGCCAGGTCCGTGTCGAAGTACACCAGCGTCTCGCCACGCGCCTCGCGGAACGCCCGCTCCAGAGCGCCGCCCCGCCCGAGTCGCTCGTCGCTGTGGAAGTGTCGCACCCGCGGGTCCGCGTCGGCCATCCGGTCTGCGATCTCGGGGGTGCGGTCCTCGCAGCCGTCCTCGGCGACTATCACCTCGAAGGCACCCGGCGGGAGGAACTCGGCGAGGGTGTCGAGTGTCACCCGCACCGTCCGGTCTATGGTGTCCTCCTCGTTGTACGCCGGCAGGACGACGCTTACCGCCACGTCGAGGTCGGACTCCGGCGGTGCGTCCGTGCCGAGGGGGGCAGGCGAGTCGTCGGACTCGGAGCGCTCGCCGCCGTCGGTCTCCGAGTCCCGTCCCATCACCTCGGTGTGGTCCGCGTGCGGTGATGAACCTTCTGGACTCCGCCGCGTCGGGAGTCGTACCACCGGCCGGGCGTGCCCGGGCCGCGACGGGGCGGAGGACCCGCCGCGAGAGACAGAACCGAGAGACTGCGCCGGGTTAGTCGGGCGTACCAGACCGCCTATGTGTGGCGGTGTCCACCTGTGAGTATGAGCACGACCGCCGCGAGCGGTGACCTCACGGCGAAGCAACGGCGCATCCTGGAGTACCTCAGGGCCGAGGCCGACGAGCGCACCTACTTCAAGTCCCGGCTGATCGCCGCCGACCTCGACATGACAGCGAAGGAGGTCGGCGCGAACATGACCGCCCTGTTGCGGGCCGACACCGACCTGGCGGTCGAGAAGTGGGGGTACTCCTCGGGCACCACCTGGCGCGTGGTTCAGGCGGACTGAAGCTGCTTGAGGTTGACGTCCTCGTGGCCGTCGGCCTCGGCGCGCTCGCGGGCCTTCGCGACCGCTTCGTCGGTGTTCGTCACGCCGCCGTCGACGTCCACGGTGTAGGTCACCACGTCCTCCTGGTCGCCGATCCACAGTTCCACCTCGACGCGTGCCATGTCAGGAGTCGTGGACGGACACGAGAAAGTAGTTGTGGTGCTCGCGAGATGGGTAACGCACTTGGGGGTGCCCGCCGGGGAGATCGTATGTTCAGATCGGGTTCGTTCGTCGCCGACCGCGTGTCGCCAGTTGACGCCGACCAGGTCCAGCCAAACGGCGTCGACCTCACCGTCGCCGCCGTCCACGAGCAGCGAGACTCAGGGTGGATCGGCCGCGAGGACAAGGTCGTCGGTGACCGCACCCGCATCGAACCCGACGAGGTCGGCGAGCAGGTGCCGCCGACGTACTACCTCGAACCCGGCGGGTACGTGATCGAGTACGGCGAGACGATCGGCGTCCCCGAGGAGCACCTGGGGTTCGTGTTGCCGCGGTCGACGCTTCTGCGCAACGCCTGCACGCTGGAGACGGCGGTGTGGGACGCCGGCTACGAGGGCCGCGGCGAGGGCCTGCTCGTCGTCCACAACGACATCGCGATCGAGCAGGGCGCCCGCGTGGGCCAGTTCGTGCTGGCCGCCGCCGACCACGCCGGCACCTACGACGGCGACTACCAGGGCGAGCGGCTCTAGCCGTCGGGCTTGGAGTCGTCCGTGGCGTCCGAGTCGGTGTCGGCGCCAGCACCGGCGTCGCCGTCGGTGTCGACGAGGGGGGTGCCGCTCGCCGGGATGTCCGGTTCGCCCGCCTCGACCACCCGCTGGACCACGTAGAAGGCCACGATGACCGACAGCAGCAGAACGGCGATGGCGGCGGCGTTTATGAACACGCCCTCCGGCGATCCGTAGTCGGAGGAGTTGAACCCGATCACCTTCCGGGCGATGGCGACGAGACTGGCGTCGATGATGATCCGGACGATGGTGTCCTCGCGGGCGAAGGCGACGACCGTGCGGAACACCTCGACGATGATGAGCAACAGCAACACGGTCTGGAGGAAGTCGACCACCTGCGGGATCTCGAACACCTCGCCGCTGCGGATCGACTCGAGGATGTTCAGCCCCAAGTCGTACAGCCCGATGGCGAACAGGAACACGAGCACGACGCCGGTCAGCAGCTCCAGCACCTCCATGGCGAACTCGGAGGCGTCGACCAGTCGCGTGACCACCCGCTGCACCCGACCGTCGCGGTCGCCGACCTCTGTTGTCGTCTCGCCCGACGCCATGACCGCCCTTCCGGCGCCACGACTAATAACCTCCCCGACAGCGTCACACGGGGTCAGGCGTCCTCGACGGCGAAGTACCGGTCGTAGTGGTCACGACAGTCCGGGTTGAACGCCGCCCCACACACCGGGCAGGCGGTCACGCCGAGGTAGTCAGCGATCCGCAACTCGGTCTGGCAGGCGCCACACAGCACCGCCCGCCGGTCGAACGACGACGCGGGCCACCGCCTCGGGTCGTGGTCCGCGAGGGCATCGTGACACTGGAAACAGGGGTGGTACCGCCCGCAACACCGGAACCGGAGCGCGACCACGTCCCGCGGCCCGTCGTAGTGCCGACACCGCGTCTCCCCGTCGACGTCCAGTCCGCGGACGGTCACGCCACCGACGACACGCTCCATGTCCCCCCGTCGCCGTCGACGGACTTCGGCCTTCTGGACCGTGTTCCCATCGCCTGCTGGCGGTTTTCTATCACAGATTAATGTTAGGAACAGAACACGAAGATTCTTACTGAAAGAGTGTAAATGTAACGATACACATGAACTGCCGAGTCGTCGTCGAGGCCGCCGTGCCGGTGTACGACGTGGAGACACCGGACGAGGCCGTCCGGATCGCCATCTCGAAGACGGGTGAGATGCTGAACCCGGACCTCAACTACGTCGAGATAAGCGAGGGGAGTCGCACGTCGCCCTCGGGCGAGGAGTTGCCGCCCGCCTTCATCGCCGCCGACGAGGCGCTGGTCGCCCTCGAACTGGAGATGACCGTGTTCAACGTCGAGCGCGAGGAACACGCCTCCCGCATCGCCCGCAAGGAGATCGGCCAGCGGCTCGACAACATCCCCCTGGAGGTGATAGAGGTCGAGACGATCGAGGAGGAGACCGACGACGAGACCGACACCGATTCCACGCCGGCGGACGACCCGGAGGAGGAGATCCGCTCGGTCGAGGGTGCGGGCAGCGACGACGGCGACGGCAGCGGCGACGACGACGAGGTTCTCCCGGAGTTCGAGGACCTCATCGAGTGACCGCCCCGCGGCGGGCGCCGTCGCCCTATTCCGTCTTCGAGTGTCGCTCGTGCGGGTAGGCGGGCTCCCGGCGGGCGGGGTGACAGAGCGGGGGCTCCCGGGGTCAGTTCGGGCTGGTCGACACGCGGCGAGAACTCAGTCGGCGGTCGCGGCGACGGTCCGCTCGTCCTCGCTCTCGACCTCGGAGACGATACCGTCGGCGATCGCGAACACGGCGGTCTTGTGGTCGGTCTTTGATTTGTGGATCGATGTCGGTCGTACCCCCAGGGACTCGTACTCGGCCATGGTCGGCTCCTCGCCGGTCCACGCCTCGTACTGTTCGGTCACCTCTGCGAGCAGTCCATGGAGATGGATGAGCTCCTGCTTCTTCATGGGTCGGACAACCGTAACCGATGCACGTATATATTCTTACTCCGAGAACCGTTACCACACGTCGGACACGTGAGGCCGGCTCGCGAGCGTTCGTGTCGGACGCGTGATCCGGTGTGCCTTTAGGCGTCGATCCGCCAGTTCTGGTATGGACTACGACGAGCAACTCGACCGGGCGCTGTCGGAGACGCCGGACATCGAGGGCGAGGGCGACCGGTTCGACGTGCCCGACCCGGAGGTACGCCAAGAGGGCAACGTCACCGTCTACGAGAACTTCCAGGCGACGGTCGACGCCGTCGGTCGCGAGGACGACCACGTCCTGAAGTTCCTGCGCGACGAGGTCGGCACCAGCGGCCACATCGACGAGAGCGGCCGCGCCCGTCTGACGGGGTCGTTCGACGCCCGCCGGGTGGGCGAGGCCCTGGACGCCTACACCGAGGAGTACGTCCGCTGCTCCGAGTGTGGGCTGCCGGACACCCGCCTCGAGGTTGAACAGGGCGTGACGATCCTCCGGTGTGAGGCGTGTGGCGCCCGGTCGGCGACCAAGAGTTAGGACACGCGGGGCGACCCGACGCCGTCAGCCGAACTGCTTGAGCGTCCGGAGGTCGTGCTCGGTGCGGGTGAACTCCGCCGTGGGGCGGGCGGTCCCGCAGTCGGGGCACTCGTGGGTGTCGTCCGCGGCCGGCAACCCGCCCGGCGCGGACTCCCAGTCCTTGCTGCAGGACGGACACAGCAGTCGAACGTACGTCTCCTCCATGGTCCCGTTCAACGGACCGAACGGGTAAAAAGGCCCGTCCAACGCTATCGGGGAGCGGTGCCCGGTCAGACGGAGACAGCTTCCGGATCGACGGTGCCGAGGTCGGCCCTGGCCCGCAGCGGGACGACGAGGTCGAGGTACGCCCGTCTGCCGAGGACGGCCAGGACTCCCCCGGCAGTGGCCGCAAGCGTCGGGTCTGTCGCGTAGACGACCGCGACAACGTACGGCACGAGCACCGGCAACTGTGCCAGCCCTCGGGAGTTGAACGGCTTACCGAATTCGCTCCTGATACTCGCCTCCGCCATGAGTCTCCCGAGAGCGTCGAGCACCGGCCAGACGACGACCACGTACAACAGTCCCAGCGGCGCGCCGAGCACCGCGGCGACGACCGTCGTCGTCGTCACGGGGACCCGGACGCCGAGCTGCCAGAGTATCGCTCCGACGGCGACGGTCACACACACCTCCAACACGAGCCGTGCGAGCACCGGGACGGGTTTGAGCGGTCCGTCGCCGTCCGTCGCAGAGGGCACCTTCAGCGAGACGTACTGCAGGGCTCCGGCGGCCACCAGCGACCCGACGGCGATTCGGACGGCCCCCAGCTCGATCTCCCCCAGCGGCGTGTCGACGCCGAATCCAGTCACCTGGCCTCCATTCGCGGCGCTGGTGGCGATCAAGAGGATCGTGATCAGGGCAGTGCCCCACAGGAAGATGCCGATCCCCCGGAGGACGCCCTCAACGAGCCGCCAGCCAACTGACCGTCCAACGGGCACCGTCCGGTCTCCGTACTCGACCGTCGGGCCGTGTCGACCGCTCCAGCCCAGTCCGTTCATGATACTCGCTACTGTCGACTGTTGAATTAATACTATTACGCCGTCACGAGAGCTCGCACTCAGACGGTGAACAGCTCCGACTCGGGCACCGACAACAGACCGATCCGCGCGCCGGCGTCGAGCCAGGCGTGCCCGTAGCTGAACGCCGCCAGCGCGTTGACGGGGTCGTTCTCGGCGCGGAAGTGCCGGCCGTCCTCGAGGTAGGACTCGGCCATCTCCGTGAGTTCGGCGGTCGCCTCGCCCAGCGGGGTGTCCGGGGGGGCGACGGGGTCGGCGGCCGCCAGGGCGTCCGCCAGCAGGCGCTCGTACCGGTCGGTCTTCTCGGCGAGGTCTGCGGGCATGGTCACGCGAGGGCCGGCGGGGACTTCACTCCCGGGTCACACGAACAACAGCCCTTGTGGCATCTCCTGGGCGGGGGCGAACAGCAGGGTCGCGATGAGGATCGCGTTGTACAAGCCGTGTGACAGCGACGGGACCACGAGGTTGTCGGTGCGCTCGTACACCACCCCGAACACGAGTCCCGGAATGAACAACACGCTCAGCGAGACGGCGGTCGCCGCCGCCGACGCCCCGAGGTAGACGAGAATGTGCGCGGGCGCAAAGGCGAGGTTCGCGAGGACGATCGCCGCCGGCGTCGAGAACTTCTCGGTCAACGTCGTCTGGATGACCCCACGGAACAGCAGTTCCTCGCCGGGGCCGACGATGAGCAACATCACCGGGATGGCCACAAGCGCCACCTCGGTCTGCCGGAGCAGTTCGGTGTCGCCACGCTCGGCGGCGGGCAGGTCGAGCAACTGGATCACCTGGAGACAGGTAATCACCAACACGAACACGCCGACGAGACCGGCGACCGCGACCCCGATGTCTCGCCCGGACGGTCGCCGGACCCGCAGAAAGGACAGGTCCAGATTCCGCCAGCGGAGGTACGCGAGCGTGACGAGCGGGAAGCCGAGTCCCTGCAGCGAGACGACCTGCACCAAAAAGAACACCACGCCGGGGTTTTCTGGGTCGACGAGTCCCACCGAGAGGGAGGCGAACAGCGCGGGTAACAACAGGAGCCCACCGATCACGAACCCCGCGACGCCCACCCCGAACACGGCGAGTGTCGTCAGGAGCGGCCCACCGAGGTCCGCGCTCTGGCCTCCACGGACATCCCCCGGCGGGTCGGTCGTCGACCGACTCATACCCGAACCGGGTCCTGCCGGGACAAAAGAGTCGCGGTAGGGGTCGGTCTCGCCCGGGCCGGCCACGGGCGCGAACCGGTCAGAAGTCCTGCAAGGTGGCCTGCTGGCCGGCGGCGAGTTCAGACACCCGCCGGAGACGACGCGCCGACAGCGGTAACTGACTCGACAGCGTCGCAAGCGCCTCCGGCAGCGTCTCCGCCCGCCCCGGCCGGCCGTCGAAGGCGTCCCGCACCGTCTCGCGCACCACCCACACACCGCTTGGGCCCCAGTAGTCCTCGGTGACCTCCCGGAGGACGAGCGCCTTCGCCCGGCGCCCCCGCTCTGCGAGTGCCTCCAGCACCCCGAGACGGGCGGCGTAGTACGCGCCCGCCGTCTCCTCGGCGTAGCGGGTGCGGCCGTCGAACCCCTCGTAGTCCGTCGCCACCCAGTAGGAGTCGTCCTCGGGGTTCCAGACGCTGCCGGGCGCCTTCATCTCGACGAGTTCGAACTCCCAGGAGCCGGGGACCAGCACCACCCAGAAGTGGTTGCCGAGAAAGTCGTTGTGCCACACCTCCACCCCGCTCACCGAGGGCTCGTTGCGGACCTGCCCGCGGAGGAACTGCGAGACGGTGTCGTCCACCGCGGTGATCGACCACCGCGTCGGGACGAGCCGGCGGTTCTGTCGCTTGCCCAGCGCGCCCGCCGACAGCACCGTGTTGATGTCGTACACGTCCAGTCCACGGCGGTAGAGGTAGTTCATCGCCCCCTGGGCGTTCCACTCGTCGTCCTCCAGGGTCTTCTTCACCGCCCGCGGGACGTGGGGGTTCTCCGCCAGGTCGGCCCGCTGGGCCTCCGCCCGCGGGCCCGTCGGCGTGGCGATGTCCCGCGGGCCCACGTCCAGATCGACGTCCAGCGGGCCGTCCAGCCCGATCTCCACGTCGACGGGGTGATCTGCGATCGCCACCTCCCGCTGCACGCCGACGAAGTCGTCCCACCGCTCGGCGGCATGGACGTCCGTCTGCTGGGTGGAGTTCAGCAGGCTCGCCCGGTGGCGGAACACGTCGTCGATCGACACGTCGTCCTCGTACCAGTGCGGGCCCGTCTGGTGGGCCGCCGCCTCGTCCTCGTCGCCGACCGGCGACAGCACGCCCGCCGCCACGTCCGGGTAGCCCGAGCGCCCGACGAAGATCTCCGGCGCGGTCGAGCCAAAGAGGGCGTCGCCTTGGGTCACCTCCTCGAAGCGCTGCTCGACCCGGGTGAGGTGGTCCGTGATCGCGTAGGACTTCTGCTTGACGAGGCGACGCTTCTCGGCCTCCTCGTCGCGTTCGAGGTCCTCGACGTACTCGTCGAGCCGCATTCAGCCGTGATCGGGGCGTGGGGACCATCAATCTTGCAGTACCGAGCCGTCAGTCCGTCGCCGGGTGGGTGTTCAGCCGGTGGACCGCGCGACCGGCCGCCAGGAGGACGGCGACGGCGTACGCCCCCCAGAGCAGCGACGACCCGAGGCCGAACCCAGCGGCGACGCCCACGATCCCCGTCGCGACGCCGACCCGCAGGACCGCGTTGCCGACGACCCGGCCGGCGAACTCCGGCGGCACGTCGCCCTCCGGGTCGTACCCCGCGATTAGGAACACCCAGCCGCGGACCCGGATCAGGTACCCCACCGCGAGCAACAGCCCCGCGACGCCGAGCACCACGAGTCCCTCGACCGTCGCCATACCGATCGACGGGGGCGACGGAGCATAAACCCACTCACGCGGAGCCACGCGGGCGTCGGTCCGTCTTGTCGTCTCCGTCGCCGGGCGCGCGGCTCAGACGACGGCCAGCGTTCGCGGTGCCGCGGGCACCTCGACGACGGACTCGTAGCGCGGGCCGTCGTCGCTCCGCCGCAGCAGTGGGGCGGGCGCGGTCTGCTCGAAGCCGTCGCGGGCGCGCATCGTCCCGGCGTACACCGTCCCGTCGTGGACCGCCCACGACAGCGGGAACGCCTCGTCGTCGTCCGGGAACGGCACGACGCGGGCGTCTCGCCCGTCGAACGGGAGCGCGCCGCGCCCGGGGTCTATCGGCACCTCGAACAGCCGACCGCCGGGCGCCTCGGGCCCCCAGGCGTTCGCCCCGAGGTGGAGCCGACCGTCGTGGACGAGCGACTCGCGGTGGTAGTTGTACCAGAAGTCCTCGAACCCGGTGTCGAGTCGCCACCAGGTCCGCTCGGAGGTCGGCAACACGTAGCAGCCGTTGCCACAGGCGGCCACCAGACCCGTCTTGCCGTCGATCACGACCGGCGTCAGGTGGTGCACGTCGTCGTGGACGCCCGCCACGCGGGGGAGCCAGGTGTCGCCGCCGTCGCGACTGCGGTAGACGCCGCCGACCTCGAAGCCGACCCACAGCGAACCGCCGGCGCCGGTGATGGTCCGCACGCTCGGGGCGTCGTCGTCCGTCCGGGGGTGCTCGCCCGGGTCGGGCGCCCCCTCGACCGTCACCCGGTGCTCGGTCCACTCGGAGCCGTCCGCGGAGCGCAGCAGGCGACCGTCGGCGGTGCCCGCCGCCCACTCGCCCCCGACGTGGACCGACCGCAGGTCCGCCGCGAGCAGTCGCTCCCACTCGCGACCGTCCGCGGTGCGAAAGAGTCCGTCCTCGGCGGCGGCGACCGCGCCGTCCGGCGTGGACCGCAGGCGGTGGACGGCGGCGTCGAGGGTTCGCTCCGGCGCGGGGCCGCCGGCACCGAGGGCCGCGGTGTCGATCCGGTAGCAGCCGTCGAGCGTTCCGGCGAGCAGTGCCACGCCGGAGGACCGGCGTGGAGAGCGAAAAGCGTGTCGCGGCGAGGGCTAATCAGGAGTGGATGCCCATCGCCTTGATCTGCTCCTGGTAGCGGTTGCGGATCGTCACCTCGGTCACCTGGGCGACGTCTGCGACCTCGCGCTGGGTCTTCTTCTCGTTACAGAGCAGGGAGGCGGCGTAGATGGCGGCGGCGGCGTAGCCGGTGGGGGACTTGCCCGACAGCAGGCCCTCCTCGGCGGTGGTCTCGATTATCTCGTTGGCCTTCGTCTGGACCTCCTCGCTCAGTTCGAGTTCCGAGCAGAAACGCGGGACGTACTTCTTCGGGTCGACGGGCTTCATCTCCAGGCCGAGCTCCTGGG
>CAYODS010000105.1:0-10978 GCA_964402765.1 uncultured Halobacteriales archaeon | reverse complement strand
GCGGCTCGAACAGCGCCGCCAGCGCCGGCTCGGCGACGATCCCGACCGCGATACTGGAGGCGGTGATCCCCACCTGGCAGGTCGTCAGGTACAGTTCGAGGTCCTGGGTCATCTCCCAGGCGCGGCGCAGGCCGCCGTCGTCGCCCGCGAGGAACTCCTCCTCGGTGAACTGCCGGGCGCGGGTCAGTGCGAACTCGATCGCGACGAAGAAGCCGTTCGCCAGGATCAGCCCCACGCCCGCGACGAGACGGACGACCACCTCGACGTCGCTCAGCCCCGTCGTCGCCTCCTGCAGGATCACCCCGGTCATCGCCTCCGGATCGCGGCTCGTGACTGAAATACCTGGTCCGGTCACCCCAGCAGGTGGGCGTCACCGGGCGCGAACCCCACCCGCACCGCCTCGCCGGGTCGGTCGGCGAGACGGAGCAGCACCCGGCGCCCGTCCCAGTCCCCCCACGCCCGGACCGCCTCGCCGAGGAACTCCGTCCCCTCGATCCGCACCTCGACGGCGTTGTCGCGCTCGTCCGGCGACAGCGCCTCGGGGCGCACACACACCGTGACGCGGTCGCCGGGCGACACGTCGGCGCCCGTCGCGGCACTCTCCTCCCCCGCCCACTCGCCGCCGTGGGCGACGGTGAACTCCCGGTCGCCGACGGCGACGGTGACCGTCGTCTCACCGCTCTCCGCGCTCTCGACGCCGACAACCTGGCCGTCGAACAGGTTGCTCTCGCCAAGGAAGGCGGCGACGAAGCGAGACGGCGGACGGCGGTACAGCGCCCGCGGGTCGCCCACCCCCTCCAGGCGACCGTCCGAGAGCACGCCGATCCGGTCGCTGGTCGCCATCGCCTCCTCCTGGTCGTGGGTGACGTACAGCGTCGTGATCTCCAGGTCCTGCTGGATCGAGCGCACCTCGCGGCGCAGCGACTCCCGCAGGCGGGCGTCCAGCGCGCTCATCGGCTCGTCGAGCAACAACAGCCCCGGCCCCGGCGCCAGCGCCCGCGCCAGGGCGACCCGCTGGCGCTGCCCGCCGGACAGCGCCGACGGGTCCCGGTCGCCCATGTCGGCCATGTCCACCAGTTCGAGCAGTTCGGCGACGCGTTCCTCCCGGGTGCCCGCCGGCGGGTCCCGAAAGCGCAGGCCGTAGGCGACGTTCTCCGCGACGCTCATGTGCGGAAAGAGGGCGTACGACTGGAAGACGACGCCAACGTCGCGCTCCTCCGGTGGGCGCCACCGCTTCCCGGCGACCGCCTCGCCGTCCAGGTAGATCGACCCGGCGTCCGGTCGCTCCAGGCCCGCCACGAGTCGCAGCGTCGTCGTCTTCCCGCAGCCGGAGGGGCCGACCAGCGTGAAGAACTCCCCGTCGGCGACGGTGACCGAGAGGTCCTCGACCGCCCGCGTCCCGCCGAACAGCTTCGTCACCCCGTCCAGGCGCAACTCGACCATCCGTGTTACCTCCTCGCGGTGGGTCGCTCCCCGCCCCTTTCGCCCCCGGCGGCAAGCGGGTTTCGGTGCCGGTCGCCGGCCACCCTCACCGGGTGCCGTGGGCTCCGGGTCACTCCACGTACCCCCCCAACCGCTCGACGACGAGAAAGGCCCCGCTCGTCACGGCGAGGAGGACGGTGCCCATCGCCATCGCGGGCCCGCGGTTCTGCGGGCGGGCGAGGTACCGCTCGACGGCGACCGGCATCGTGTACGACTCCCCGCCCTGGGCGAGGATCACCGTCGAGTCGAACTCGCCGACGCTGATGGCGACGGCGAAGGCGGCGCCGGCGACGACGCCCGCCGCGACCAGGGGCAACTCGACGTCCAGCAGCGCCCGGGTCCGCGTCGCGCCCAGCACGCGGGCGGACTCCACCGTCTCGCGGTCCACGCTCGCGAGCTGCGGGGCGACGCTGCGGACGACGAAGGGGTACGCCGAGACGGCGTGTGCCAGGACGATCGCGGCCGGCCCGGTCACCCGCACCCGGCCAAAGCCCGGCACCGGGACGCCGAACACCAGTCCCTCCAGCAGGCCGACGCCGACGACGACGCCGCTGACGGCGAGGGGCGCTAGCGCCAGCGTCTCCAGGGCGGCGCCGCCACCGGCACCGTCGCCGGCGCGGTCGGTCGTCAGCGCGGCGACGGCGACGCCCATCGGCACCGCCAGCGCGAGCGTGCCGGCGGCGAACACCACCGAGTTGCGCACCGCCGGCCACGGTTTCGTTCCGATCCCGCCCTCGACCTGGCGACGGAGGAGGAACTCCCAGTTCGCCAGGGTGAGCCGCCCGCCCAGCGTGAGCGACTCGACCACCATCGACGCCATCGGCAGGACGAACAGCACGACGGCGACGGCACCGTACCCGACGACGGCCAGCCGCCCGGGAGAGAGGAGTGCCCGCGGCGAGGGGACCAGCGGCACCCGCTCGGGCCCGCGCTCGTGTTCGCCCGCCGAGCGCCGGGTGCGGGCCTCGTACCGGAGGTAGACGTAGGTGATCGAGAGCGTGATCACCGTCTCGACCACCGCCAGCGCGGCCGCCTCCACCAGGTACAACTGCTGGACGCGGTCGAACACCCACACCTCGACGGTCGCCAGCCGCAGGCCGCCCAGGGCGAGGACGATCGGGAAGGTCACGAACGTGAAAAGAAAGGTCAGCAGCGCGCCGGTCGCGATCGCCGGGGTCAACTGGGGAAGGACGACGTCACGGACGGCGCGGCGGCGACTCGCGCCGAGCGTGCGGGCGGTCTCGACGGCGCGGTAGTCGACGGTCTCCCAGGCGGCGGCGGTCACCCGGGTCACCAGCGGGGCGTTGTAGAAGGCGTGGGCGACGACGACGATTTCGAGCGACCCGACGAGACTCGTCCGCCCGAGGCCGACGGCGGCCAGCGCGTCGTTCACCGTGCCGTCGACGCCGAAGGTGGCGACGAACCCCCCGGCGACCATGATCCCCGGCAGCACGAACGGGAGCACGGTGAGCGAGCGCAGCGTCGCCCGCCCCGGGAAGGCGAACCGCGAGAGCACCCACGCCCCGGGCAGGCCGACGGCGACGCTCACCACGGTGGAGACTGCCGCTTGGTAGGCGGTGAACCCGAACAGACCGAGCGTGTCCCGCACGCCGGCGCCGTACTCGCCGAGCGACACCGGCGCCGTCACCACGCCCCAGAACAGGTCGGCGTAGAACCGTAGGGCGAGCGGGTCCAACCGGAGGAGCCAGCCGCCGATCCCGACCAGCCACCCGACGAGTCCGGCGAGGTGTCGCCCCACCGCGAGCGGGTCGGCGAACACGCCCGAGAGGTGCCCGACGTAGAAGGGGTCGGTGAGGACGGCCCGCACCGCCGACAGCGAGGGCTGGCCACCCGAGATGAGTGCCTTCCCGAGGACGATCCCGACCGGCAGGTACAGCACCACGAGGAGGACGGCGGCGGTGAGGACGGCGACCGCCCGCAGCCCGCCGCGCTCGACGGCCCGCCGGCCCGCGGCGGCGAGTCGTGACCGCGAGGCGTCCCCGCTCGCCACCGCTCGGTGGTCGCCGTCGGCGGGGTCACTCCCCCCGTCACCGTCGTCGCCGTTCTCGCGGTCGGGGGCGGGGCTCATGGCCCGTCGGTCACGAGGTGGTGACCGTCCGCGCCCACTCCTCGACCCACCCGCTCACGTTGCCGGCGAGGTCGTCGTAGGTGAACGTGACGGGTTCGGGCGGTTCCAGCGCGTACTCGCCGAAGTCACCGCCCGGTTCGACACCGGCGACGGCGGGGAACTGGACGTTGCGGACGGCGACTTCCTCCTGGACAGCCGGCGAGAGCATCCAGTCGAGAAAGCGCCGCCCCAGCTCGGGGTCGTCCGCGGCCTCCAGAACGGCCATCCCCTCGGGGTTGGCGTACCCCTGGTCGTTGAGGAAACCGACCTGGTGTTTCTCGAGGTTCTGGTCGAAGCGGTTGGCGAACACGCGGTCGGTGGAGTACGAGACGACGACCGGCCGCTCGCCCTCCTGCCAGGCGCCGTAGGCGTCGTCCCACGAGCCCAGCACGCGCACGTCGTTGTCCAGCAGTCGCCGCCAGTAGTCGAGGTAACCGTCCGGGCCGTACTCGCTGATCGTCCACAGCAGGAACGCCCGCCCCGGGTCCGAACTCTGGGCGTTCTGTGCGAGCAGGGTCCCCTCGTAGGCGGGCTCGGTGAGCGCCTCGAACGTGCCGGGGTTCTCGACGGCGCGGCCGTCGTACACCAGACTGATGTAGCCCGTGTCGTAGGGGATCGCCCGACCGTCGGGGTCGATCTCCAGTTCCGGCTTCACGCCGTCGGCGTTGTCCATCGCCGAGCGGTCGAGATCGAGCAGCAGCCGCCGGTCGCCCAGTCGCTCGTCGATCCGCACGAGGTCGTCGACGTTCAGCCCGACGTAGACGTCGGCGTCGATCGTCACGCCGGCCGCGCGCCGCTGGATGAAGTAGTTCAGCCCGTTGCTCGGGACGAACCACTCCAGGGTGGCGTCGAACTCGGACTCGAACTGCTCTTTCACGTACGACCCCGGACTCGAGTCGGAGGCGGCGTCGACAAAGGAGGAGTACGTCGCCACCCGCAGCAACTGCTCGCCCGTGTCACCGACGATCGTGGTGTCGCCGTCGGTCGTGGTGTCGCCGCCGTCCCCACCGTCGCCGTCGCCGTCGCCGTCGTCGGACTGCCCGGCACACCCCGCCAGGCCGGCCGCACTCGCCCCGGCGGCGGCGAGAAACGCTCGCCGGGTCCGTCCCGTCCGGTGTCCGTCGCCGTCGTCGCTCGTGTCGGTCATGAGCGGGTGTTAACACCGCGTGGTACAAAAGCGGCGTGCACTCGTCCCGGCCCCGCCGTACCTTTTTGTGTGTCGGTGTCGAGGATCAGAGAGATGAGCGGGACAGAGTCAGCGGACGAGGACTCTCGCACGGTGACCGCCGAGGAGGACGGCGTGCGCATCGAGAAGTCCCTCACGCTGGAGGAGTTCGACACCCCGGCGATCGTCTTCACGGTCGAGTCCGACCGGGACGCGGTGACCTACCTGAAGATCACGGACCCGCTGCCCGAGGAGATCGACCCCGACGACGTCGGGCTCCACCCCGAGTACGACAGCGAGGGGTGGCGTCGTCGTGGTGGTGACCTCCAGTTCGAGGGGCGACTCGCCCCCGACGAGGAGATCGAGACCGTCTACGGCCTCCGCGTCGCCAACGTCGACCAGCCGGCGGCGCTGCTTGCCGCCCCCGAGATCGACGAGGTCGTCGACGCGACCGACGACGGCGAGGACGACACCAGTCTCGACCTCGACATCGGCGACGACGAGGACGACGACGGCATCGACCTCGCGATAAACGACGAGGACGACGCCGGGGACGAGGACGCCGGTGCGGAGTCCGACGCCGACACTGACACCGACACCGGGGAGGCGTCGACCGACGACGCCGACCCGACGAGCGACACGACCGAGGCCTCCACCGGGGACGACGGCACCGGGACCGACGACGGCGCCGACGCCGACGCCGGGACCGGCGGGCTGGCGGTCGAGGCCGACACCGTCGCCGCCGCGCTCGTCGCCGAACTCGAACGGGGTCGCGTGGACGACGAGACCCGGGCGGCGCTCAACGAGCACCTCCAGCCCACGCTGCCGACGTCGGCAGAGACCCGCCTGGACCGGGTCCAGGCCCGCCTCGACGATCTTGAGGCCTACACCGAGGCCCTGGAGCGGATCCTCGACCGAGTCGGTGACGACGACGACGTCGTCTCGGAGCTGGAGTCGCTGCGAAGCGAGGTGGCCGACCTGGAGCGTCGCACCGACGACCTGAGTGACGACGTGGCGTTCAACGACGCCCGCCTGGAGCCGCTCGCCGACCTCGACGAGGACGTGGCGACGCTGCGGGAGGACCTCGACGACCTGGAGGACGACCTCGCCGGGGTCCGTGAGGACCTCTCGGAGGACATCGAGGAGGACCTCGCGGAGATCCGTGAGGAGATCGAGGACATTCAGGAGTGGCGCGAGACGCTGGCGAGTACGATCGCCGGCGGCGAGTAGCGCACGAACCGTTTTTGTCTCCGGCCCACGTCGACAGAGAGGATGGACCGTCGACACGTCCTCGCGGGGATCGCGCTGGTGGTGGGTGCGGTGGCGGCGTTCATCCTCCAGGAGGTGCTCGGCACGGTGTTTTTCGCGGCGACGGTGGCGTACGTGCTGGCGCCGGTCGAACGGTGGTACTCCGCGCGGGGCCTGCCGCGGTGGTGGTCGGCGCTGGCGACGACGATCACCGGCGTCGGGGTCGCCGGGCTCATCGCCTCGCCGCTGGTGGCCCTGGTTTACTTCCGGTTCGACGCCATCCGGAACCTGATCCCCACGGGGACGATCCCCGAGAGCGTCAGCCTGGACCTGTACGGGTTCACCTGGACGGTCCGCCCGGCGGAGCTGGTGCCGGCGGCGGTGAACTACCTCCAGAACCTGGCGGTGTCGGTCGCCGGCGCGGCGCCGGTCGTCGCTCTGAAGGCGACGCTGTTCGCGATGGTGGTGTTCGCGTTGCTCCTGGCCCGCGAGCGACTCCACGACGCCGTCCGGGCGGTCGTCCCCGGCGAGTACCAGACCGCCGTCAGTCGCCTGACCAGGCGCGCGCGAGACACACTGTTCGCCATCTACGTGCTCCAGGCGGCGACGGCGCTTGCCACGTTCGTCATCTCCGTGCCCTTCTTTCTGCTTCTGGGCTACCAGTTCCCGTTCACGCTGGCGACGATCGCTGGCTTCCTCCAGTTCGTGCCGATCGTCGGCCCGTCGGTGCTCGTGCTCGGCGTCGCGGGGATCGACCTCGCCACCGACCAAATCGTGCGGGCGGCGGTCGTCGCCGGCGGGGGACTCGTGCTCATCGGCTGGCTCCCGGACGCCATCGTCCGCCCGCGACTCGCCCGCCGCACCGCCGACATGCCCGGCAGTCTCTACTTCGTCGGGTTCACCGGTGGCCTGTTCACGATCGGCGTCGTCGGCGTCGTCGCCGGGCCGCTGGTGGTGTCGGTGCTGAGCGAGGCCGTCCGGATGCTCGCCGAGGAGATGAACGGGAACCGACAGAGCACCGTCGCTGACTTCGGCCCCGCCGAGGCCGACGCCGACGACCCCCCCGACCGCGGCGCCTCCGCCGCCGACGGCGGTCGCAGCGGCGTCACACCCCCCATCAGAGGCGTCACCGACGGCGTCCACCCCGGCGCGGGCGACGGTACGACGGGCGAGGCGGACAGCGACGACGCGGACCCGCCCGCGGACACCGACGGCGGCGCCGCGAGGTCGGAGGAGACGGACCCTGAGTCCCGAGAGTGAGCAACTGTTGCTGGTTCCCGCGCTGCAACCACGCGCCGTGGTGTCGTGGATCATCCCGCTCTCGTCCCCGGGTTTCCGGGCTTCGTCCGGCTAGCCCTACCCAAGAAAGCGGCAAAATTCTCTCGTTCTCTGCACGGACGGCGGGACCTGCCGGTACGGCGAGCGGTTAAGTCGTGGCGCCCCGAGGATCGAACGCATGACAGAACATTACCCCGACGACACGCTCGTCTCGGCCGACTGGGTGGAGGCCCGGCTGGACGAGTTCCAGAGCGACGACCCCTCGCACCGCCTGGTCGAGGTGAACAACCCCACGGTGACCGACGACTCCGACTACACACCCTACGAGGACGGTCACATCCCCGGCGCCGTCTTCTTCCACTGGGAGGAGGACCTCTCGGACGAGACGACACGGGACATCGCCTCCCGCGAGAAGTTCGAGCGAGTCAACGGCGAGGCCGGGGTCAGCGACGAGTCGACGATCGTCATCTACGGCGGCGGGCGCGTCCCCAACTGGTTCGCGCTCTTTGCCTACTGGGAGTACAAGTACTACGGCCACGACGACATCCGCGTCCTGGACGGCGGGAAGAACTACTGGGTGGAGAACGACTACCCGCTGTCGACCGACGTGCCGGAGTACCCGGCTGCCGAGTACGAGGCCAGCGAGGGCGACGACGAGATCCGCGCCTACAAGACCGAGGTCGAGGACGCCATCCAGCGCGGCGTCCCGCTGGTGGACGTGCGCAGTCCCGCGGAGTTCACCGGCGAGGTGATCGCCCCCGAGGGCCTGATGGAGACCGCCCAGCGCGGCGGCCACATCCCCGGCGCCCGCAACGTCCCCACCGCGTCGGTGCTGGACGACGAGACCGGCCGGTTCCTCCCGCCCGAGGAACTGCGTGAACTGTACGCCGAGCAGGGGATCACGGAAGACGACGAGGTCGTCACCTACTGCCGCGTCGGCGAGCGCTCCTCGATCGCCTGGTTCGTGCTGACCGAACTGCTTGGCTTCGAGGACGTCGAGAACTACGACGGCTCCTGGACCGAGTGGGGCAACACCATCCGCGCCCCCATCGAGACCGGGCCCGCCGACGACTGACTCTCACGTTATTTTCCTGATAGGAATCGAAAGAGGTTAGCGCGCCCGCGAGAAAGCGAGCGGCGATGGGCCTGCTGCTGAACGCGTTCATCGGGCTGGCGGTCCTCACCGTGGCGGTGGCGGTGGTGGCGCTCGTGGGCTGGTACTACGCTCTGGACGGCTACGGCCAGTACATGAGCGACCGCGCCCGGATGCTGATGACATACGGCGTCCCGCCGATGGTGCTGCTGTCGGCGGCGCCCTCGCTCGACGCGGCGCTGTACCTGGTCGCGGACTTCCCGTTCCCGACGATCGGCTTCGTCGCCCCCGCGGTTGGACTGGTCGGGGGCGTCGCCGTCGTCAGTTACGTCGCGCTCGACATCCGCGAGGAGATGCCCGCCGGCGCCGTCCCCGGGAAGTGATCACAGGAGGAGTCCGGCGATCGCCGGCGTGAGAAACGCCTCCACGACGCCGGCGACCGCGAACACCGGCAACAGGCCGACCAGCACAAGAAGCGCCCGCCGGAGTTCCCTCCCGAGGTGGGCCGCCGACCGCTCGCCCCGGACCGTCCACAGTGTCTCGCGACCCAGGTGGAGTCCGAGCGCGCCCCCGACCGCCAGCGCCGGCACCTCGATCACTCCGTGGGGGAGTATCAGCGCGGCGAAGGCCACCGGCTCGAACAGCCCCGACGTGACCCCCACGACCAGCCCGTTGAACAGGAGCGCCGCGGCCGTCGGCACCCCCAGCGCCACGCCGCCGTACCCCTCCGCGATCCCCACCTGCCAGTTGTTCAGCGTGATCCCGGCGGCCACGTCGACCGGGACGGCGCCGAACGCCCCCGACGGGTCGCCCGTGACCGGCTCCGCCGCGCTCGGCCCCACGACCCGCCCGGCGACCCCCCCGACCAGAAACAGCACGAGCGCGACGCCGACGAGTCCGGCGTGCCCGGCGACGAACCGCCGCAGTTCCGCCACTCCTCGCGCAGTGCCGCCAGGCAGTCGTCGACGAGCCCGGCGGTGTCGGGTGCAGGCGCCCCGCTCCCGTCCGCCGTGACCCCACCCGCGTCGGGCCCGCCGCCCGTCTTCTCGTCCCGTCGCTCGGACGTCGGCGTCGCGGCCGCCTCGGACCCGGCGCCCGCCTCCCCGTCCCGCGCCCCGCGGCGGTGGGTCGGTCGGTCCGGCAGGTACAGCCCCATCCGGACCAGCCCGAGGAAGGGGAAGACGAGAAACAGCGTCAGCAGGTCGACGCCGCGCCCGACCCCCAGGACGACCAGCACCTGCACGACCACCAGCAGCGCGACGTAGGTCGCCACCTCGACGGCGACGTACAGCGCCGCCCGCGCGGGTCGTCGCCGGACGACGGCGGCGCTCTGCCGGACCGCCCCCAGCGGCCCGCGTCCGTCCACGACGACCGCCTCGCCGACGAACAGGAACCCGACGTACCCGGCGAGCAGGCCCAAAAGCCCCAGCAGGACGACAAGCGGCGTCAGCGTCCACCCGCCCAGCGCGAGGCCGGCCAGCGCCGGCCCGGCCAGCACCGCCACCCGCAGCAGCGTCACCCCGGCGAACCGCCAGGTGTCCGCGAGCGCCCCCTCGACCGCCGCCGTCAGCGGGCCGATGCCCCCGTCGGTCGCCGCCCGGGCGTGGCCCCCGCCCCCGGCCGTCCGCCGGCCCGCCGTCTCCGGGCGGACCGCCGCCCGGGCGACGTGGACCTTCGCCGCGCTCACCGCCGCCCGCCCGACGACGAGCACCCCCACCCCGAGCAGGGCGACGGCGATCACCGCCGGCGTGAACAGCGCGAGCACCGCCTCCCGCAGCGTCGCCTGGCGCTCGACGACTTCCGCCCTCGTCGAGGCGCCCAGCAACTCCTCGGCGGCGGCGACGACGCGGTCGATCCGGCCGGTACCTCGGGAGGTGACAAGCGCCGTCAGGGCCACGAGTCCACCGACGGCCTGCAACACCGCCTGCATCCCCGCCTCGGCGACGAACGGGGGCAGCACCGCACCCGGCCGGCGGCGCAGCAGTCGTCGCGCGGTGCCGATCGCCTCGTCTCCGTCCATCACCCGCAGTTCGGCACGGGCGGATTAAATGGTGGGTCTCGCCGCGGCCACGGCGGGCCCGCCCGGAGCGCACCCGTCAAGTGGGTCCGGCCCCTCGCGTGTCCATGAGCGAGACCTCCGGCCCGCTGTCGCCGGACCGCCCGGACGCCGAGCGCGACCTGCGGGTCGACGCCCCCTTCGACCCCGCCGGCGACCAGCCGGACGCCATCGAGCGACTGGTGGAGGGCTTCGAGTCCGGTATGGACCAGCAGACACTGCTCGGCGTGACCGGCTCCGGCAAGACCAACACCGTCTCCTGGGTGATCGAGGAACTCGACGTGCCAACCCTCGTGATCGCCCACAACAAGACCCTGGCCGCCCAACTGTACGAGGAGTTCCGCGAACTGTTCCCCGACAACGCCGTCGAGTACTTCGTCTCGTACTACGACTACTACCAGCCCGAGGCCTACGTCGAGTCCTCCGACACCTACATCGACAAGGACGCCTCGATAAACGACGAGATCGACCGGCTGCGTCACTCCGCGACCCGGTCACTGCTGACCCGCGACGACGTCATCGTGGTGG
>CAYODS010000104.1:0-10990 GCA_964402765.1 uncultured Halobacteriales archaeon | reverse complement strand
GCGCGGGGCCGGTCGGCGTCACCGACGAGTTGCGACCGTTCCTGCCGACGCCACACGTCCGGCGGACGGACGGTGCGGACGCCGACGGTGACGACGGCACGGCTCGCTACGAGCGCTACGAACCGGCGAAGTCGATCGGGAAGGTCCACGGCTCCGAGGGGAACTGGCTGGTGCTTCTGAAGACACTGGCGTACGTGGCGCGGCTGGGCGACGAGGGGCTGCGCGACGCCTCCGCGAAGGCGGTGCTGAACGCGAACTACCTCGCGGAGCGGATCGACTACGAGGTGCCGTACGGCCCGTTCCACCACGAGTTCGTCGCCAGCGCGGGCGAGCGTGACGCCGGCGACGTGGCGAAGCGGATGCTGGACCACGGCGTCCACCCGCCGACGACGAAGTGGCCCGAGACGGTCACCGAGGCGCTGATGACCGAGCCGACGGAGGCCGAGAGCCGCGACAGCCTGGAGACGCTCGCGGCGGCGTTCGACGCCGTCGCCGCCGACGCAGACGGGCGCCTGGCGACCGCTCCCGAGCGCACCGCCGCCGGGCGCGTCGACCAGACCGCCGCCGCCCGGGACCTGCGGCTCTCCTGGCGGGCGCTCGACGACCGGACGTAGCCCGCGAGTCGCTTCGCAACCCTTTTTCGTGATGTTCACCAATCACTCCATAGAGGCGTCAGACGGCGGAACGACACACGTACGATTCCCGACACGAACGTCGGAACGGACGACCGTTCGCCGCGCTGTTGTGCCACTGGGGGGAGTGTCTCGAATTCCTAAGTCGTGATCGTAGTTTCGCTCTCTCGCGAAGGCAACTAAATAGCACTCCCAACCGGACTTAGGAACCTTTATGGATCTGATAGGGAGATGCTAAACCGGCATCATGGCGAAACGACGCACGTTCCTGAAGTCCATCGGTGTGGCTGGCACAGCGGGAGTAACCGGACTCGCAGGCTGCCTCGGCGGCGGTGGCGGAGGCGGCGACGGCGACGACGGCGGTGACGGCGGTGACGGCGGTGACGGCGGCGACGGCGGCGACGGCGGCGACGGCGGCGACACCAGCGACGGCGGCGACACCACCACCTCCGGCGACGGCGGCGACGGCGGGGACGGTGGCGACGGCTCCGACGGCTCGGACCAGCTGAGCTTCGGTGACGACGGCTCGGTCGACTTCGGCATCTCTCCGAGTGTCCCGCAGGAGGACCTCGAGGTGCAGTACGGTCCCGTTCTGGACCACATGGACAGTTACCTCGACGAGAACTACAACGTCCCCGACGGCCTGACCGCCGAGGGGACGGTCGCGACCAACTACAGTGCGGTCATCCAGTCGATGGGCCGTGGGACGACCGACATCGCCGAGACGGGGCCGTTCGCGGCCGCGCTCGGCGTGAAAAGCGACAACGCGGAGATCATCCTCCAGCGGTACGGCTACGGCGGCTGGACGTACAAGAGCATCATCGCGGTGCCGAACGACAGCGACATCTCCGAGGTCGCCGATCTGGAGGGCAAGACGGTCTCGTTCTCCGACCGGCTGTCCACCAGTGGTGCGCTGTACCCGCTGCGGGCGATCAGCCAGGCCGGTGTCGACATCGGTAACCTGCCCGAGGGCAACGGCTCACAGGCCGCCTTCGACGCTCGCTTCGCCGGCGGTCACGTCGGCTCGTACACCCAGCTGGAGCAGGGAGTCGTCGACGCCGCCGCGATGGGTGGGTTCGTCCGCGACACCGGTACGGGCCCCGCGCCCGAGGAGTGGCAGGAGGTCGCCACCACGCTGCACGAGGACACCGGCCTGCCGCGGGCACCGATCGTGGTCTCGCCCGAACTGGGCGAGGACGAGAAGGAGGCGCTCACGCAGGCGTTCCTCGACGCCCCCGACGAGATCTACTACGGCGAGGACGGCGAGGAGGGTACCGACGACGACCTCTGGTTCGGTCGCGTCCGCGAGGCCAGCCAGGACGACTACCAGTCCGTTATCGACGTCGCGAACGAACTCGGTGTCGGCTCCGAGATCTTCGAGTCCTGACCACGTCGACTCCTCACACCCCGGCCCCACTCCACACACGACACATGCCACGGATCGAATTCGACGACGTCACCAAGCGCTACGGTGAGGACACGGTTGCGCTCGACGAGGTATCGCTGACGATAGAGGAGGGTGAGTTCGTCATCCTGCTCGGCCCGTCCGGGGCCGGGAAGTCCACGATGTTGCGCGTACTGAACGGGCTCACGACCCCCACCAGCGGCACGGTCAGCATCGGCGGTGACCCTGTCGGCGGCAAGGAGAGTGAGGTGGGGATGGTGTTCCAGGAGCACTACCTCATCGAGTCAAAGAGTGCCTTCGGCAACGCCCTCTCCGGGGCGCTGTCACGGAACGGGCTCGTCCGCAGCGTCCTCGGACTGCAGTCCGACCCGGACAAGGTCACCGCCCTGGAGGCGCTGGACACCGTCGGCCTGCTCGACGAGGCCGGCCAGCGCGCCGAGTCGATGAGCGGCGGCCAGAAACAGCGCGTCGGCATCGCCCGCGCGCTGGTTCAGGAACCCGAACTGTTGCTCGCGGACGAGCCCGTCGCCAGCCTGGACCCGAAGGCCGCCCGCGACGTGATGCGGTACCTGAAGAAGGCCGCCGACGAGCAGGACCTCACCGCCGTCACGAGTCTCCACCAGGTGAACATCGCCCGCGAGTTCGGCGACCGCTTTCTGGGCATCCGCGACGGCAAGGTGATCTTCGACGGCGACGAGGACGACCTGACGATGGAGGTCATGGAGGAGATCTACTACGCCGACCAGCCCAGCGAGGACCGCCCCGACACGGCGGCCACTGACGTCGTCGACCCGAGCAGCGACACCGGCACCGGCACCGACGCCAGCGCGAGTCCGACCGCCGCCCCCGACGGGGGTGAGGGCGCGTGAGCACGCCGTCCGACTCCGGGTCGAAGGCAGTCCGTGAGAAACTGGAGACACTCGACCGACTGCGCCAGATCAGGTACGCGTTCTACCTGGCCATCGTCGGCAGCGTCGTCGGGGTCGTCTACTGGGGACTCGGGTTCATCGGGTTCCAGGCCGAGGTCATCGCCCGGCGGTTCCCGAAGATGTTCAACTTCATCACGCAGGGGTTCTTCCCACCGAACTTCGAGAACTTCACCGTCTACACCAACGAACGGGAGATCGACGGTCTCAGGGCCATCCCGGCCAGTTTCCGCGACGGTGGTACCCACATTCTCGAGAGCTTCGGCTCCCCGCGCCAGTCGCTGGTGAAAGCCAGCCTCGTGACGCTGTTGCTCGGGTTCATGGGAACCGTGATCGCGTTCCCCATGGCGCTCGTGCTGGGCGTCCTGGGCAGTGAACGGGTCACCCCGTTCCCGTTCAACTTCATCTTCCGTGGCACGCTGAGTGCTATCCGTGCCATCCCCGCGATCGTCTGGATCTTCCTGTACATCCCCATCGGCCCGCCGGGCCAGGTGACGGCCGTGCTGGCGATCGCAACCGACAGCATCGGCAACCTCGGTCGGCTGTTCACCGACGAACTCGAGGAGGTCGACGAGGGGCCCATCGAGGCGGTGAAGTCCACCGGTGCCTCCAGCACTCAGACGGTCAGCTTCGGCATGCTGAGCCAGGTCTCGCGTTCGTTTATCGCGTGGACCCTGTACATCCTCGAGATCAACACCCGGATCGCCATCTCGCTGGGCGTCGTCGGTGCCGGCGGCCTCGGCCTGATGATCCGCAACAGTCAGGACCTGTTCCAGTTCCAGCGGACCGCCGCTGGTCTGATCATGGTGTTCATCGTCGTCCTCGGAATCGAACTCATCTCCTCGCGGATCCGTGCCCGCCTGCGCCCCGGTGAGCACCAGGGCAAGGGCATCGTCGAGGCCGTGGGTGACCTGTTCAACCCCTGGAAGTGGGCCGGCGTCGGCCGACGCGGCGGGAACTGACACGGTCACGCCGACCCACTCGCTTTCCCACGGTAACCTTTTTGCCTGCCGGTCCGTCTCCCGCGGTATGACCGAGGACCGGATCGAGGTCTGGTGTGCCGGCGAGGACTGGTGTGCGATCACCTCGACCGCGACGCTGATCGGCAAGAAGTGGCACCCGGTGATCGTCGACCGGCTGCTGTCCCGGGGGCCGCTTGGGTTCAACGCGCTCCAGAAGGAGGTCGACGGCATCTCCAGCAAGGTGCTGTCGGACAGCCTGGAGGACCTGGAGGAGACGGGGCTGGTGAACCGCGCGATAGTCAGCGAGAAGCCGTTCCGCGTGGAGTACTCGCTCACCGAGCGCGGACGGTCGCTCGAACCGGTCATCGAGGGGATGCGCGAGTGGGGCCAGGAACACCTCGCGCCCGCCGAGGACCGCGACGCCTCGGTCGCGTAGAGCTCAGAAACTGTCCAGGCGGGACTGGCCGTCGCCGCCGCCGTCGTCGCCGACGCCCGCCAACTCGGCCGCCGTCGACAGCGCCGTCTCGAACGGCGCCCGCTGTGAGCCGTCGTACAGCGTGGCCGCCGGGTGGACGGAGACGACCACGCGGTACGACCGGTCGCCGACCCGTGTCTCGCGCACCTCGCCCGCGGCGCTGGTGACCCGGACGGACTCCCCGAGCAGGTGCTCGGCGGGCACCTTCCCCAGCGTGACGACGACCGTGGGGTCGACGGCGGCGAGTTCCCGCTCGAGGTACTCCCGGCAGTTGTCCAGTTCCTCGGTCGTCGGGTCGCGGTTCTCCGGCGGCCGGCAGCGGACGCAGTTGACTATCCGGACCGCCTCCCGGCCCGGTCCCACCGCCGCCAGCACCTCGTCGAGGACGCTCCCGCTGCGGCCGACGAACGGACGACCGTCACGGTCCTCCTGCTGTCCGGGTGCCTCGCCGACGAGACAGATGTCGGCGTCGGTCGGGCCGTCGCCGTTGACGATCCGCGACCGGCACTCCACCAGCCGGGGACAGCGCTCGCAGGCGACCACGTCCACGCCGTCTGTCCGCTCCATGTCGGCCCGTGGACTCCCGGGGCTAAGTCCGTTCGGGGTCCTCCTCCCCGGGTCCTCGCCGACGCCTCCGCCGCCGACGGTGAACGTCGTGGCGGGAGGTGGCGAGTTGTGGCCGAACGCCCCGGGAGTGCTGGGGCGACACGTCGTGCTCGCGCCCGGGGGTCAGTCGTCGGCGGTCGATCCCCCCGTCGCGGCGCCGACCTGTCCGTCGGCGTCGCTGCCGGGCAACAGCAGCGTGACCGTGGTGCCGTCGTCGGTGTCGATCTCGACGCCGCCGCCGGCGGCCTCCGCGACCCACTTCACCGTCCACAGGCCAAGGCCCGAGCCGTGGTCCAGCTGGGTGATCTCCCGCTCGCCGGTGACGACGGCACGCTCGTGCTCCGGGATCCCCGGTCCGTCGTCGTGGACCCGGAGCGCGACCATGCCGCTGTCGCGCCGGTGGCCGTCGACCACGACAGCCGCGGCGTCGGCGTGCTCGACGGCGTTGTCGACCAGCTGCTCGACCGCCAGCCGGAGGCCCTCGCCGGTGGTCGTCGCCAGCGACTCCGGCAGGTCGGTTTCGACGTCGGCGCCCTCCGCCCGGTAGCGCTCGGCGACCGACTCGACAATCGGTACCGCGTCGTGGTCGACGTCGTCGTCGCTCTTGAACGCCGCCTCGATCTCGCGGACCTGGCGGTTGATCCCGACGACGTCCTCGATGCCGGCGGTGAGTTCCTCGACCGCACGCCGCAGGTCGTCGTCCGCCTCCGAGAGTCGGTCGGCGATCACGTCGGCGTACCCCCTGACGACGGTCATCCGGTTCCGGAAGTTGTGCCGCAGGACGCGGTTGAGCACCTCCAGGCGGCGCTGGCGGTGTTTCTGGTCGGTGATGTCCGTGTAGAGGCCGAACGCCCGACGCCCCTCGTCGGTCTCGAACGGGATGCCACGGAACAGGAAGTCACGCAGTCCCTCCGCCGTCCGGCGCCTGACCGTCTCGGTCACGACCTGGCCGTCCCTGAGCGCGCCGTCGAGGTCCCCGGGGTCGACCGTGACGTGACGGTCCGCCGGCGCCACCACGTCGTCGACATCGGTGCCGACGAGATCCTCGGGGTCGCTCGCCGCGAACACCTCCGCGAACACGTCGTTTGCGCCGATGATCCGCGACCGGTCGCCGGTGAACTCGACCTCGACGACCGGGTCGGGCAGGTTCTCCAGCAGGTGTCGCGCCCGGTCGCGCTGGACGTCGAGTTCGGCCCGCGTGGCGGCGATCTCCGAGCGGTCACGCACCACGCCGACGGTCCCCCGGAACTCCTCGCCCGGCAGCAGCGAGGCGGCCACCTCGACCGGGGCGGCGCCGTCGGGGCCCGGCAAGTCCACCTCGGCGGTGACGACGTCGGCGTCGCCGTCGCGCAGCCGCCGTCGCACCTCCCGGTCCAGCGCGGCCGCTCGCTGCTCGCCGACGACCTCGGAGATGTGCGTACCGACCAGGGTCTCGGGGTCGGCGCCCATCCGCTCGGCCAGGGGCTCGGTCACGAGTTCGACGGTGCGGTCCTCGTCGAGGACGTACACCATGTCCTGGATCGTCTCCAGTACGTCCTCCTGGAGTGCGAGGGTCTCCATGCGCTGGATCCGGTCGACGGCGGTCTCGATGCCGGTCGCGAGCAACTCGGCGGTGCGCCGGCTCACCTCGTCGACGCGCCCGTCGGCGCCGGTCGCCGAGACGACGCCGTACTCCCCGAGCGGGACGTACACCACCTCCTCGAACGCCTCCCGGCCGTAGGGGTCGGGGTCGGTGACGGTGTCGACGACCGGTTCGCCGCGCTCGAGCGCGCGGTATTGTGGGGACTCCGGTCCCGCCGCCAGACGGTCCGCCCGGCTCATCGTCGTGCCGGTGACAGCGGCCGGCTCCAGGCGGTCGGTCTCGGGGTCGTACCGGCGGACGCCGAACCCGCCGAGCCCGAGTGCCGCCACGTCGGCCTCCTCGAGCCGATCGAACAGGTCTCCCGGGCCGTCTGCCCGCCCGATCGACCGCTGGAGGTCCAGCAGCGCCCGCATCCGGCGCTCACGCTCTATCTCCTCGGTGACGTCGTTCTGGGAGCCGAGGTACCGGAGCAGGTCGCCGTCCTCGTCGAAGATGGGCGTGAGTTCGAGCCGGTTCCAGAACGGCGTGCCGTCCGCGCGGTAGTTCCGGATCACGACCTCGGTGGACTCCTCGGCGTCGATGGCGGCCCGCAGTTCGGCGACGGTCTCGGGGTCCGTCTCCGCTCCCTGCATGAACCGGCAGTTGCGCCCGACGACCGCCTCGCGGTCGTAGCCGGTGACCTCCTCGAACCCCTCGTTCGCCCAGACGATCGGCTCGTCCTCGGCGTGGGGGTCCACCAGCGTGAGCGCGACGTCCGCCTCCTCCATCGCCCGCGTGCGCACCCGCAACTCCTCCTCGCGCTCGACGCGGTCGGTCACGTCGCTGAAGTACACCGACAGCCCCGTCTCAGAGGGGTGGGCCCGCACGTCGAAGTGCACCCCGAGCGGTTCGTACTCGGCGTCGAAGGTGACCGGCTCCTGTGTCTCCATCGCCCGCGTGTAGTGCTCGTAGAACGGCGTCTCCGCGGCCCCCGGGATCGACTCCCAGAGGTGCCGGCCGACGATCTCGTCGTCAGGGTCGATCCCCATCGCCTCCGCGAGCACGGCCCGCCCCCCCTCGTTCGCGTAGGTCACCTCCCAGTCGCGGTCGACGGCGAAGAAGGCGTCCTCCATGCGGTCGAGGACGTCGTCGAGCCGGGTCCGCGAGCGGTGTCGTGCCACCTCCGTCCCGACCCAGTCGACCATCACCTCGACCAGCGCCCGCTCGTCGGCGGTGAACGGCTCCCGGGCCGCCTCGTCGACGAAACACAGCGTCCCGAACACCTCGCCGTCGACGGTGACACGCCCCCCGAGGTAACACCTGAGACCGGTCTCCTCGTACGCCCGGTCGTCGGCCCACCCCTGGCGGGCGTCGGGTATGGCGACGAGGTCGTCCGTCTCGACCGTGCGCCGGCAGTACAGCCCCGAGTGCTCGTACTCCTCGCCGGCGGTCAGCATGTCGCCGTCCGCGCTGGTGGCGACCAGCCGCTGTGTGTCCGTCTCGCGGTCCACCCACGAGAGGTGGGCGTCGGCCACGCCCAGGCGGCGCCGTCCCACGGCCAGCAGTCGCTCGACGCGCTCCTCGAACTCCGCCGTCGGGTCCGAGACCGCCTCGTGCATCTCGTGCAGCGCCTCGTGTGCCGCCCGCGTGCCGGCGTCGCGGGCCCGGCCGACGACCGCGGTCACTCGCGTCGCCAGCAGGTCCCAGCCGTCGTCACCGTCGTCGGGTGTCCGGAAGAACTCCGTCGCTCCCGCCGACTTGACCGCCCGGGCCTCAGCGGCGTCCGCGACACAGGCCACGACCGACGCCGTGAGGTCCCGCTCGCGCAGCGCCGTGACGACCGCCGGGACGTCGACGGTCGGCGTGACGAGCACGCAGTCCGCCGACTCCCCGACCGCCGCGGCGTCCGCGGCGCACTCGACGGTCGTCCCCGGCGCACGCTCGAGCGCCCGGACCGCCGGCCCGTCGCCGACGGCAGTCACCCGCAGTCGTACCGCCTCCCCCGGTCCGTCCGCACGGTCCGCCGGTGTCGCCCAGTCCCGTCGGTCACGCGGTGACGACAACGAAGGATCGGCCATGCTCCTGACAGCGGCTACAGGCGTATGAACGTTCTGCCGGCGGCCGATACTTTCGCCGTCTCAGGCGTTCATACTTCCGGACTCGGCCGTGGACGCTCCGCGGGCGCTCACCGCTCCAGGCCGCGAGCCCGCTCGACCGCCCGGGCGAACAGGCGGGCCACCCGCAGCGGCTCCGGCCGCCCGCCCTCGGGGGTGAACGCCCGGACGACGCGTTCGGCCTCGTCGTCCCCGACGCCGACGGCGCGGACGAACGCCCGCCCGTGGTCCACCTCGACCACCCTCCGGGACGGCTGTGCGCGGTAGGTCGCCAGGCGCTCGCGCAGCGAGTCGCCGTCGAACTGCTCGCGGAGTGGCTCCGCCAGGGAGTCACCCGCCTCAAAGGAGACAGACAGGACGGGTCGCTCCGTGGCGTCGTGGACGGCGTGCAGGTCGACGACGTTGTACCAGGACAGCGCGATCCCCGCCACGAGGACGTACTGCACGTCTTCGCGGTCGAGACGGCGGTAACAGTCGACGACGGCGTCGGTGGCGTCGGTGCCGCCGACGGTCGCCGTCGCCAGCGAGAAGCCGTCGGTCACCCGGGAGGCGCGGACGACGGCACCGCCCAGGGTGCTGTGCTCGCGGTCCCGGCGGAAGGACTCGGCGACGCCCAGTGCCCGGACGCCGGGCTTCATCGCGATCGCGACCCGCGGGGCACGGCGTCAACTCGCCTCGTTGTCCTTTATGTCGCCCAGGCGGTCGATGAGTTCGTCGTTGGAGGCGCCGATCTCGTACTCCACGTCGCCCTCGTGGTCGCTGTCGGTGGTCGTTACGCCGTCGTCCTCGTCGAGGTCAGCGTCGATATCCTGGTTCTCTTGTTCGGATTCGTCGTAGCTCCCGAACCCCATACACGGTCGTGTTAGGGCCTCACACGCTTAAAACACACGGACGGCAGGGCGGTCGACCCGCGCCGGCGACCGGCGCCGGGACGCCGGATACTTCACCCGACGCCCCCGACGCCGGGTATGGACGTCCACAACGTCACCGCGGACGCCGAGGAGTTCACCTGCAACGCCTGGCTCGTCCCCGGCGAGGTCCCCACGCTGGTCGACGCCGGCACGATGCCCGGCGTCGTCGGGGTGGTCCGCGAACACGTCGACGACCTCGACCGGGTCGTCCTCACCCACGGCCACGGCGACCACGTCGGCGAACTCGACGCCGTACTGGAGGCCTTCGACGCCGACCTGTACGCCCACCGCGAGTTGGCCCAGCGCACTCACGCCCTCGCGGACGGCGACGGCGTGCGGATGGGCGACGCCGAGTACGACGTGGTGTACACGCCGGGCCACGCCGACGACCACGTCGCGCTCGTCTCCGACCGCGCGCTCTTCTCGGGCGACGTGGTCGTGTACAACGACGGCGCCTTCGAGGACGGCTCGTTCGGCCGCACCGACATGGCCGGCCAGTCCCGCGAGCGACTCATCGAGAGCGTCCGCGAGTTGATCGACCGGACGCCCGACTCCGTCGACCGACTGTACGCCGGCCACGGCGACGCCTTCGAGGGCGACGTCCACGCCGTCCTGAAGCGCGCCCTCGAACGCGCCGAGCGCCGCGAGCCGAAGTACCCCGAGGAGTGATTACGTCGGGCGCCCCGGGTGGGGCTACTCCGCCCGCTCGCCGTCCGCCCCGCCGGCGTCACCACCCGCCGACTCGCCCTTGCCCGCCGCCAGGTACTCCTCTTGTACGGCGACCACCTCGCCCGAGTCCGTACAGTCGGCGTACCGCCGCAGCGGCTCCTCGTTCAACTCCAGGAAGGTGTGCCCCCAGGTGAACTTCCCCAGCAACTCGGCCGCCCGTTCGCGCTCCCCGAGGATCACGAGCGCGCCGGCCAGCGCCTCGGCCGTCGTCAGGCGGAACGGCCGCCCGTGATTGACGGGGTTCGCGGCCACGAGAAACGGGAGTGCACGCCGCTGTCCGGCCAGCGAGAACGCCCCGGGGTCCGCCGAGGTCCACGAGCAGTCCAGCGCGACCAGTCGCTCGGGGTCGTCCGCCGGCGACAGCGCCCGCTCTGCGTGCGGGTCGAGCATCGTGCCCCACGGCGTCGCCCGGTCCGAGTCGTGCAACTCTACGAGGTCGAACCGCGCGAGTTTGCGGGCCGTGCACTTCTCGGGGTCGTCGTCCCCCACGTAGCGCACGTGCAACGACGGGTCGGTCACTACGTGGTGTTTGGGCAGTGTGGTGAAAACGTGTCCGATCGGGTCGATCTGGTGGCCTCTCGTCCGGGTCGCTGTTTTCAGACGAGATCGCTACTGACGAGCGGGCCCAGAAAGCCCCCGTTCGGTGCTCTCAGGAATGATCGCTACCGA
>CAYODS010000103.1:0-10995 GCA_964402765.1 uncultured Halobacteriales archaeon | reverse complement strand
TGAGTTCGACGATGTCGCCCTCGGCGATCCCCTCGACGTCGGGGGTGGGCGAGAGGAAGTGTTCCACCTCTCCGAGACCGGCGTCGCCGGGGACGACGCTGCGGGCGTGGGGGATCTCGTCGAGGTGGCGCTCGATGATGGCGGCGCCGTCGCTCTCGTCGTCGTCGCCGCCGACGGCCTCGACCATCACGTAGGCGGTCAGGGAGTCCGGCGCCAGCGCGGCGTGGATGTTCTCGTCCTCGCGGCTCATGATCATGTCCGCGACGGTGCGCTCCTGGCTGGCGGTGGTCTTGACGGCGTAGATGCCCATCAGAGACCCCCTCCGCCGGGGAGGAAACTCATGACGACGAAGATGAGAAAGCCAAGCAGCCCCACGAGCAGGATGCCGGCGCCGGCGATCTTCGCCACCTGGGAGAACTCCTCCCAGGAGGGGGTGCTCGCCATGCGCAGCACCCTGACGTAGGCGCTGAGGTCGAACGGGACCTGCATACCACCGTATCGATCGGTCGAACGTTTAGAGGTTGCGGAGCGGTCGCGGTCGGAGCGACGCCGGCGGGTCAGCCCGTCGCCTCGCAGGAGGTCTCGGGCGCGGCGTCGACGAGGATCGCCGTCTGGAACGTACAGTCGAACGTGGCGTCGCCGCGGGGGACGGTGACCACTCGACCGGTGGCGGGGTCCTCGACGGTCGCCTGGACCCGCACGCTGAGGTCGGTTCGCTCGCCGTTGCGGACGTGGCTGCGGAACCAGTCGTCGACGCGGTCGGTGTCTATCGGCACCCCGAACGTGACGGTGCGGGTCTCCCCCGGGGCGATCGTCTCGCCGGCGTCGACGGTCGCCAGGTCGACGGCGCGCCGGTCCACGTCGACGAGGGGCACGCCGTTCGCTCGCACCGTCGCGGTGAGGTCCTCGAAGGCGGCGGCCGGCAGCGGCTCGTCGCCGGCGTTGTGGACCGTCGCCCGCAGCCTGACGGTGGTGGTGTCGGTGTCTGCCGGTCCCCAGGTGGCGGTCACCGCACGGACCTCCGCAAGCGGGTCGCCGTCGCCGCCGACGTAGGTCCCCTCCAGTTCCGAGACGGCGCCCTCGACGGCGTCGATCATCGGCGTCTCGTTCGCCAAGTGTGTGTTCTCACGCTCGACCGTGAACGAGTCCCGCGCGGGGCCGACCCCGCCGCGGGCGGTCGCCTCGACGTCGGTCCGGACTGTCTCGTCGGCGCGAACGTACGCCACCCACCACTCCTGCAGGCGGTCGTTGCGCAGCGCGACGGTGATCTCTCGCGTCTGGTTGCCCTGTTGCAGCGAGAGGCCGCGGTCGCCCGCCGCGAGCGTGACCCCGTTCATCGCCACGCTGTACTCGACGGTGACCGGCGTCCCCGCCGCCGCGACGACGGGGTTGGGGTTGTCGACCCACACAGTCGTGACGACCTCGGTTCGCTCCTCGGTCACCGCACCCCACTCGCCCGCCTCGACGACACCGGCACTCGGTGCCTCGAAGGCGCCGCCGGCCCAGGCCGCCGCGGCGGTCGACACCAGCACGACGCCGACGACGGCGGCGGCGACCTTCGTGCTGACCATGTCGACCTGTTCGAACGGGCGAACTTGCCAGTTGTGGCGGGACCGGTCAGTCCCAGAACGACCGCGTGCGGGCGTACTCCCGCTCTTTCGCCAGCACGTCGCGGTAGAAGTCGAGGTCGTCCTCGCGGTGACGGTTGATGATCCGTGCCGCCGTGTCGGGACCGACGCCGCGCCCCCGGAGCGCGATCACCGCCCGCTTCCCGTGAGCCTGGACCAGCGAGGCGTTGCGGTGCACCCGGCGAGTGCGTTTCTCCTGGTCGTCGTCTTTCTCGTCCGCTCGCACCGCCTGGACCGCCTCGTCGGCCGCCGGGTGGAGGGCGGCGACCCGCGTCGCGCCACACTCCCCACACTCGGGCTGGTCGGGGACGCGGCGGACCTTCGTGCGGCGCTGCCAGTCCGCACAGTGCAGACAGAACAGCCGCACGCGGTCGGCCCGCAGGCGGTCGCGGACCGTCTCGACCACGTCGGCGTCGGCGTTCTCCGGGGCCAGCAGTTCCCGCCCCGAGGAGCGCCCGCCCTGGCCCAGCGGAGTGCGCTCCCGTGTCGTCACCAGTTCGAGGTCGCCGTCCTGGACGGCCCGCAGCGCGTCGGCGGCGCCCTCGACGTCTAAGTCCTCGTGGAACACCTCCCGGACCGCCTCGTCGTGGACGGGCGTGTCCTCCAGGGCGGCCCGCAGGCGGTCGCCGCTGAGGTTCGGCGACCCCTCCAGGCGGCCGAACTTCGTCGCCACCTGCGCGAGCCGGAACGTGAGCGCGTCCGAGCGCTTCAGGCTCAACTCGACGATCGAGCGGACGTGTCCGGGGTCGGTCTCGCGCAGCGTCTCGACCACGTCGCCCGGTCCGACCCCCCGCGGCAGGTCGAGTTCGACCCGGTAGGGGTCGACCTCCATGCCGACGGTGGCGCCGGCCCGCTGGCCCACCAGCGAGGACAGCACCCGGCCGAGCGTCTCGTTTGTCTCGTGGCCCAGCGCGGCGTTGACGACGACGGCGCCGCCGCCCTCGACGACGACGCGGTCGTCGGTGGGGACGGGGTGATCGGCGACGTGCTCGGCCAGGCGGTCGAGGGCGTCGGCGACGGTGCGCTCGTCGGTCGGATACCGCCCCGCGAGGTCGCGGGCGACCGCCTCGGGCGGGGCGTGGTCGAGTTGCGGGGCGGCGACGCCGCGCAACTCGCCCACCTCGCCCGCGACGGCGCGAGGGACGGGGATCTCCTGGCCGACCCACGACGGCACCTCGCCGGCGGGGTCCTCGACCGGCGACACCCGGACGACCTCGTCGTCGTCCTCGACCTGGACGACGCGCCACATCTCGCCGCGCTGGACGAAGGTGGCCCCGGGGGCGGCGAAGTTGCGGACGAACCGCTCGTCCAGCGTCCCCACCCGGCCGCCGCCGGCGACGTCCTCCACGTCGTAGGTCGCCTCGTCGGGGATCATCGAGAGATTGTCGTACACGTACGAGCGGGTGCCGCCGGTGGCCTCGATCCGGTCACGACCCTCCTCCAGCCACACGACGCGGTTGCCAGCGAGTTCCCGCAGCACCGACTTGAACGTCGCCTCCGCCAGGTCCCGGAACGGGTACGCGCCGGTGACGATCCGGTAGGCCCGCCGCGCCTCGATAGCGTCCCGCTCCATCACCATCCCGGGTACCTGGTTGGCGACCACGTCGAGCGACCCCTCGTGGATCGCCGCGGGTTCGACCTCGCCCTCGCGGGCCCGCCGGGCGATCGCCATCGCCTCCATGGTGTCGTCGGCCCCGCGGGTGACGATCGTCCCCGACGACCGCTGGCCCTCGCGGTGGCCCGCCCGCCCCACGCGCTGGAGCAGGCGGGTCACCTGCCGCGGGGAGCCGAACTGCACGACGTGGTCCACCCGGCCCACGTCGATACCCAGCTCCATCGAGGAGGTGCAGATCAGGCCGTCGATCGCGCCGTGCTTGAACCGGTCCTCGACCGCGATCCGGGCCTCCTTCGACAGCGAACCGTGGTGGACGCCGATCGGGAGATCCAGCGCCTTCACGCGGGCGCCCATCGCCTCCGCGGTCTGGCGGGTGTTCACGAAGATCAGCGTGGACTCGTTCTCGGCGACCAGATCGCGGATCGACCGCACGTGGCTGGCGGTCTCGGCGTCGGTCGCCAGTTCGGCCGCCAGGCGCTCGTCCTCGGCGGTCACCTCCGGATGGACCACGTCCACGTCCAGGTCCGCGCCCGCCTCGACGGTGTGGACCGTGCAGCCACGGCCGCCGGTGAGGAAGGCGCCGACCTCCTCGGGGTCGCCGACCGTCGCCGAGAGCCCGACCCGCTGGAACGCACCCGCGAGTTCGCGCAGTCGTTCGAGGGCGACGGTGAGTTGGGCGCCGCGCTTGGCGGCGGCGAGTTCGTGGATCTCGTCGACGACGACGTGGGCCACGTCCGCGAGTGCCTCCCGCAGGCGAGCGCCGGTGAACATCGCCTGCAGGGTCTCCGGCGTCGTCACGAGCACGTCCGGCGGGTCCGTGGCCTGCTTGCGGCGCCGGTAGTCGGAGGTGTCGCCGTGGCGGACGTCCACCTCCACGTCCAGGGTCTCGCCCCACCACTCCAGGCGCTCGCGCATGTCGCGGTTCAGCGCCCGCAGCGGCGTGACGTACAGCGCGGAGATCCCGAAGGGAGTCTGGGGCTCGTCCTCGCCTGGAGGAGGGGAGCGGTCGGCCCGCTCGGCGACGATCGCGGACAGCACCGGCAGCATGGCGGTCTCGGTCTTGCCGCTGCCGGTGGGGGCGACCACGAGCGTGTCCTCGCCGTCGGCGATCGGCTCGACCGCGAGCCGCTGGGGAGCGGTCGGCGACTCGAACCCCCGCTCGGCCAGGGCAGCCCGCAGTTCGGGATGCAGGGCGTCGAACACCGACTCGGCGGTCTCCCCACTCATCACGGATCGTTGCCGATCGACCCGGTTAAGCACACCGCTGTCGGCCGACTGCGGTCGCTCGCGGGCCGGGTCGGCGCGGGACGACCGGGCACCGCCCTGGATTGAAATCCGTCGGGACCGAACCCCCGCGAATGCAGGTGGGTGCCGACGCCGAGCGAGTGTTCGTCGACCTCGCGGGCACGGACCCGGTGGTGCAGGCGCTCGTGGCGGGGGTGGCGATCGCGGGAGCGAACCTGCTGGGGGCGTCGGCGGTGCTGGTGTGGCGGGACCCCAGCGAGCGGTCACTCGACGCCGCCCTCGGGTTCGCGGCGGGGGTGATGCTGTCGGCGGCGTACACGAGTCTCATCCTGCCGGGGATCGAGCACCGCGAGGGCGGGCCACTGCAGGTGATCGCCGGGATCCTGCTCGGGGCGGCGGTACTCGACCAGGCCGACCGCTGGGTGCCACACGTCCACTACCTCGTCACCGGCGCCCGGCGGGTGGACTCGAACACCGCCGAGCGAGGCGAGCGGGTGCTGGACGAGCGCCTCGCAGGAGTGGTGCTGTTCATCGTCGCCATCACGCTGCACAACGTCCCCGAGGGACTGGCGGTCGGCGTGGGGTACGGCGCCGCGGCACTCGGCGGGGGCGAGGCAGCGACGATCGGCGACGCGCTGGCGCTCACCGTCGCGATCGGCGCCCAGAACGTCCCCGAGGGCCTGGCAGTGTCCGTCGCCGCCGTCAACGCCGGCCTCGACCGCTCCTTTTACGCGGCGCTGACCGGCGTCCGGGCGGGACTGGTGGAGGTGCCCCTGGCGGTGCTCGGCGCGGTCGCCGTCGGGGTCGCGAACCCCCTGCTGCCGTACGTGATGGGCTTTGCCGCCGGCGGGATGCTGTTCGTCATCGCCGACGAGATCGTCCCCGAGACCCACACCCGGGGCCACGAGCGCGTGGCGACGCTCGGGCTGATGATCGGCGTCGTCGTGATGCTGTACCTCGACGTGGCGCTGGGGTGAGCGGGTCGGCCGATCGCTTTACTTTCGAGCGAACTGACACGCGGACGAATGGCCGACCTGGACGACGAACAGCGAGCCGAACTCCGCGAGCGACTGCGGACGGTGTTCGGTGGTGCCGACTACCCGGTCACCGACGGGACGGACTTCCTCCCGGCGCTCCCCGACGGGCCGACGACGCGCGTCGAGGTCGGCGGGTTCAGCGTGACCGTCCTCGAACTCGACACGAAGGTCCAGAAGGACTACCCCTACGACAGCGTCGAGGCCTTCGTCGACGACCTCGTCCGGCGACTGGACGACACCGGTCGGATCTGATCACTCGAAGCGCACACCCAGGTCCGCGAGGTCGTCGTTGCGCTGTGCGAGGTTTATCAGCAGCGGGGTGAGCCCCTCCACCTCGGGAGCGTTCGCGAGCGGGCCGGCGTCCAGGCCAGCGAGGCCCTCGATCTCGTCGGCGAGGTCGATCACGGCCTCGCGGGCGTCGTCGTCGTCGGCGACGACGGGGACGTGCAGGCCCAGCTCGGCGTCAAGATCCGCGAGACGGTGTGCGGGAATGGGGTGGAAGGCGCCGACGACCGGCACGTCCTCGGGCGCGACCTCGGCGGCGACCGCCGCGACGCTGCCGGCGCCCGGCCGGTGGTAGTGCATCCCTGCCTCGTCGCGCTGCATCCCGACCGCGGGGCTGACGAGTACACCCGTCAGACCGTCGGCGACCGCCTCGACGGTGTCGGCGACGTGGTACGGCGGGACGCCCGCGACCACCACGTCGGCGCCGGCCGCCGCCGTTGGGTTCTCGGCGCCCTCGATCGCGGCGTCGTGGCCCCGCTGTTCGAGTCGCGAGCGGTACGACTCGGCCGCCGAGCGGGCGCGCTCCTCGTCGCGGGAGCCGACGACGACCCGATGGTCGGTGTCCCGACCCCACCGCAGCGCCAGTCCCTCACCGATGTCACCAGTGCCGCCGAGTATCGCTATCTCCATGTACGGGAAAGCGGCGGTCCGCGCAAAAGCCGCACGGATCGGCGATCGGGGGCCGGTCAGCGACCGCCGTCGGCCGCGGTCTCGGGTCGCTCGCTCCCGGCGTCCGGAAGCGCGGCCCGCAGGCGGTCGGCGAGCAGCCGCACCGCCCGCTCGTTGGCGCCCTCGGGGATGACGACGTCCGCCTCGCGCTTGGTCGGCGCGACGTACCGCTCGTGCATCGGCTTCACCGTCGAGAGGTACTGCTCGACAATCCCCTCGACCGCGCGGTCACGCTCGACGGCGTCCCGGCGCACCCGGCGGATCACCCGCACGTCGGCGTCCGTCTCGACGTACACACGGAGGTCGAGTCGCTCCCGAAGGCGGTCGTCGTGCAGCGCGAGGATCCCCTCGACCAGGATCACCGCGCTGGGGGTCACACGGCGGCTGCCGACGCGGTCGTCCGCCGAGAAGTCGTACTCCGGCGCCTCGACCGCCTCGCCGGCCCGCAGTCGGTCGACGTGCTCGACGAGCAGCGGCCAGTCGAACGCCGAGGGGTGGTCGTAGTTCACCTCGTGCTCGTCCGGGGAGGCGTCGGGCGCCAGTTCCTCGCGTGGCCGGTAGTAGTCGTCCAGCGCCACCCGCGTCACCGGCGCCGAGAGCCGCTGGGCCACCCGACGGACGAGGGTGGTCTTGCCCGCCCCCGTCCCGCCCGCGACCCCGACGACGAACGGCTCGGTCACGGACGATCACAACCCGTCGCGCCCGATTAAACTCCCGGATCGCCGGGCGTATTGTGCCCCCAGCGAGGGGACAGAACTTATCAGGGTCCCGCCCGAAGCACGACCGTCATGCGAGCCAACCCGTTCGAGGACATCGAGGAGATGCTGGAGCGAATGTCCGAGCAGGTAGAGGAGGGGATGACCTTCGACCGCTCGGTGCCGGTCGACGTCCGCGAGACCGACGCCGAGTTCGTCGTCACCGTCGACCTGCCGGGGTACGACGCCGACGACATCGACCTCACGGTCACCGACCGCCAGTTGCGGATCGACGCCGAGCGCGAGACCGACGTCGAGATCGAGGAGGACGATGAGGTCCGCGTCGTCCGGCGCGAGCGCAGCCGCACCAGCGTCTCCCGCTCGGTGCGCCTGCCCGAACCCGTCGACGAGGAGGGCGTCGAGGCCTCGCTGGACGGCGGCGTGCTCACCGTCACCCTCCCCCGCGAGCACGACCCCGAGGGCCGCACCATCGAGATCGAGGGCGAGTAACGGACCATCCACCTATTTGTGGCTCGGGTCGGCGGAGCCGACCGCTCGCCGCAAAAACGTGGGCGAAAAAGACCCGCGGCCTCCCTGCGGTCGGCCGCGGTGATCGTGCTCTCGAACACGACTTCGACCGCCACGCTTCGCGCTCTATCCCCGATCCGGCACCACGCCTCGCGCTCTCGGGATCGACGACGACCCCACCTCCCGTGTCTCGTCCCGGAGTCGACCACGTCCGGTGCCGGGCACGGTACGATCGGTCTCGACGGGGCCATTCTGGATCGTGACCAGAAATATTAACTGATCCGACATTACCCAAGCGGGTATGTCGGCAACTGGTCCGAGTTACTACCGGGAGGCGACGAACAGTCCCGCGCCGGGAAAGAGCGCCGGCGGGAACCCACGGCAACTCACCAGAAAGTACCTCATCGGGTTCGTGTACTCGGACACGCGGGGGCGGCTACTCATCGAGCAGAGTCCGAACGGCAGCACCTGGCACGTCACCGACGAGACGTCGGTGGCCGCCGGCACGGCCGAACGGCTGGTCGGCGAGATGGCCCTGGAGTGGGGACAGGTTCGATTCGAGAACGGTGCCGGAACGCCCAATACCTTCCGGTTGTATAGTTGTGCAAAGGACGAACGCTGACCATGTTCGACAACCCCGACGACGGCTCTGGACCGGCGGACGACGGCGGAACGTACGAGAAACCCGTCCGGGTGGACGGTGACGCGTACATCGAGGTCGGCGTTCCCGACCCGGACGCCGAGAGCGAGGGGTACCACACGGAGCGGATCCCGTTCGACGAGGAGACCGACAGAGACGAACTCCGAGAGCGAGTGCGCTCTGCCCGGGACGAACTCGAACGGCACGTCGCCCAACAGGAGGACCAGGGTGACGACTGGTTCGACGAGATTGCCGCGGACTACGAGTCGTAGCCGGAGCATGGCTGCTCGGGACCCGTGACCGGGCGGGAGTACGTTCCACGGGAGACGGACCGGTGACCACCCGTGCTTCATCAGTTCCTCAGCGTCGGTCTGTCCGTCTACATCGCCATGATGACGGCCGTGTCGGTGCTCGTCTTCGCCGACGTTCTCCCGCTCGGACGACCCCGTCGAACGACGACGATCCCGGACGACGAGGGCGCCGATTGGTCCTGCACTCTCGTGCTCACGACATCGACAGTCATCGCCGTCGACGAGCAGGTCTCGGTCGAGGTGACCCTCGACCCGGGCGAGCGGCCAGCCACCGGACAGGACAGTTTGCGGGTGACGTTTCCGGAGGCACGGAGTGACGGTGACGAGGCGGTGCTCACGCTGCAGGAGGCCGGGGAGCAGTGGTCGGCCAGCGAGACACTAACGTTCGTCCGGCCGGGCGAGGCGACCGCGAGGTGTGATTTCGGGTTCGCGCGGAACGTCACCGCCGAACTCGGGCGGGTCGCCCCACAGCAGGCGTACTACGAGTATCGGAACAGTCAGTACGTGCTGCTTTTGACCACCGTCACGTCGATCCTCGCTGCGGGCGGGTTGCTGGTCAGCCTGTAGCCTACGGTACCGTGAGTGCGAGTGGGTCGGCGTCCGGAAGCGCCGACGGACGGCCACGGCGACGGGCCGGGAGGAGCCTGACAGCGAGGGCAGTCAGTGCGCGTGGTATTTTAGGGGGGCGTTCCCACGGGAGCACATGAGCACGGACGCGGACGGAGACGCGGACGCCGGTGACGGTGGTGACCCCGGCGACGGCCGGGCGTACGACCACGAGGCGGTCGAGGCGGAGTGGCGACGGCGCTTCGAGGAGTCCGGGCGGTACGAGCCCGACCCGGAGGACGGCGACGATCCGGTCTTTCTGACGGTCCCGTACCCGTACCCCAGCGGCGGGATGCACGTCGGCCACGCCCGCACGTACCTGGTGCCGGACGTGTACGCCCGCTTCCGGCGGATGCGGGGCGACCAGGTGCTGTTCCCGATGGCCTGGCACTTCACCGGCACGCCCATCGTCGGTGCCGTCGAGCGGGTGAAAGAGCGCGACCCCGACCAGATCGAGACGCTCACCGGCGCGTTCAACGTCCCCGAGGCGGACCTCGAACGGCTGGAGACGCCGGAGGGGTACGCCCGCTACTTCGCCGAGGAGGCCGACGCCTCCTACAAGCGCGGCATGAAGCAGCTGGGCCTGTCGGTGGACTGGCGCCGGGAGTTCACGACGAGCGACGAGCGCTACTCGAAGTTCGTCGCCTGGCAGTACCGCACCCTGCGCGATCGAGGACTGCTGGAGAAGGGCCTGCACCCGGTGAACTTCTGTACGAACGAGCGCCAGCCGGTCACCACCCACGACCTGCTGGAGGGCGAGGAGGCGGAGTTCCAGGAGTTCACGCTGGTCCGGTTCGAGTACGCGGGCCGCGAGGGACGGGACGACGCCGACGACCCCCTCTCGGGGGCGATCCTGCCGATGGCCACCCTGCGCCCGGAGACGGTGCGGGGCGTGACGAACGCCTACGTCGATCCCGGGGCGGAGTACGCCCGCGCCACCGTCGACGGCGAGCCGTGGGTGGTGTCGAGTGCGGCCGCCGAGAAGTTCGAGTTGCAGGGCCGCTCGGTCGAGGTCCACGAGCGGTTCGCCGGCGAGGCGATCGTCGGCGCCGAGGTCGAGAACCCCGTCACGGGCGACCGCGTGGTCGTCCTGCCCGCCGAGTTCGTCAACGCCGACGACGCCACCGGCGTCGTGATGTCCGTCCCGGCGCACTCGCCGGACGACTACCTGGCGCTGCGGGAGGTCAAAGAGCGCGCCGACGAGTTGACCGAGTACGGGATCGACCCCGACCGCGTCCGGTCGATCGAGCCCGTCCCGATCCTGGCGATCGAGGGGTACGGCGAGGTGCCCGCCCGCGACGCCGTCGAGTCCGCCGGCGTGGAGTCCTCGACCGACCCCGCCCTGGAGGAGATCACCCAGGAGCTGTACCAGAGCGAGTTCCACGAGGGGCGCTTACTGGACTCGTACGGCGACTTTGCGGACGAGGTGATCGAGGACGTCCGCGACCGCTTCCGAGACCACCACCGCGAGACGGGCGCCTTCGAGACGATGTACGAGTTCACCGAGCCCGTCGTCTGTCGCTGTGGCGGCGACGTGGAGGTGGCCCAGCAGGAGACGTGGTTCCTGCGGTACAACGACGACGACTGGCGGGCACTGGCCCACGAGGCGGTCGACAACCTGGACGCGGTGCCGGAGAACACCCGCGGCCAGTACCACCACACCGTCGACTGGCTGGAGGAGTGGCCCTGCATCCGCAACTACGGGCTGGGCACCCGCCTGCCGTGGGACGACGAGT
>CAYODS010000102.1:0-10995 GCA_964402765.1 uncultured Halobacteriales archaeon | reverse complement strand
AGATGGCGATCTTCGAGTAGTTGACGTCGCCGGTGAGTTCGGTCTCGTCCTGGTTCTTCTTGTCCTTTGGCTCGAACGTCTCCAGGGCCTGGCGCTTGTTCTCGTCGGCGACCAGGCGGACGATCTCGACGTGGTTCTCCAGGACCGCCTGGAGGTCGTCGTCGTAGTGCGTGAGCAGCCGGTCCATGTACAGTTCGGACTCCGGATCGAGTGACTGCTCGTTGCGGATCGTGTAGGGGGCGTCGAGTTCCTCGTTCAGCTCGGCGATGACGGACTTGCGCTGCTCCAGGGGTAACAGGACGAGGGGGTCCTGGTTCATCGGTGAGCGGACGGTGTCGTCGGCGGGGTCCTGGTCGTCGATCACCGAACACAGGTCCACCCACCGGAACGTGTACATCCGGCCCTCGTCCCGCATCGTGTAGTCCTCGAAGTACCGGCGGATCTGCTTGTCGAAGTGTGACTTGCCCGACCCCACTGGACCGAGGAGGAGTTTGATACGGCGCTCGGGACCCAGGCGCCGGGCGCCCGACTTCACCTTGTTGACGAACTCGTGGATCGCCTCGTGGACGACCCGGCCGTAGAAGGTGTTCTCCCCGTCGTTGAGGGGGTCCTCGCTGGCGAGCGTGTACTCGACGACACCGTCCTCCTCGTCGTACTCGGTGCCGTAGAAGTCGAACATGTCCGCGACGCGCTGGTTGGCGTTGCGGGCGACCTTGGGGTCGTCGTACAGTTCGTCGAGATACCACTCGAAACTCTTCGTCTCGCGGAGGTCCTCGGGCATCGAGGCCTTGTAGCTCTCACTCAGTTCGGCGAGCGTGTCGGTGTTCCTGCTCATGGTCTTGTGGACGTGGCTGCCGTCCCGGCGGCCGTCGTCGTGTCCGGCGACACCGGCCGGGCGCGCAGGGTCGGGACGGAACGGGAGGCGCCTGCCGGCTCGCGACGGCACTGGTCGCGGGCGGACAGGTGTGGACGCTTGCGCGCGAGCGCGGACGGGGTGTGACCGGTCATCTCGTTGCCGGTCGCCGACCACCCCACGGGGCCAATATTCGCGGGGAAACGGGCGGCGCCCGATACCGTCTCATCGTTCGGAGATCAATCGACTTAAACCCTGTCAATACTGTCACACGATTCACACGTCCGTTCGGGTGACGTGAGCGGGACGGACCGGGAGGGTCAAGACCGTCGCGGCCGTCGAGTATGCATGGGCGAGGACCAGCTGGCCGCGCTGCCGGAAGCGTGGACGGTGTGGAGCGACGGCGCCGGCGACGACGGTCGACTCGTCCTCGGCTACCGTCCAGACGTGTTCGACACCGACTCGTTTCCCCCGCCCTGCATGCCCACGCTGTACGTCACCCGCGGCCCCACCGAGCGGCGCCGCCCGCCGGGGTCCGGGACCGCAGCGGGACACGCGTGGCACGTCACCCTCTACCTCGAACCCGAGGTGAACGCCCCGGGTCGGCGCCACGACCGCCGCGGGGCCGCCGTTCGTGACGCCGTCCAGTGGGCCGCCGCCTTCGACCGCGGTGAGGTGGACTACCGCGACCTCTACCAGGTGCCCCGCGATGCGTACCTCGACCGTCTCGACGAGTTGACCGGTCGGGGCGAGGGTTGAAGTACGAGAGTGGGACCACGCCACCCCGTGAACTGAGTGGCGCGGGGCCGGCCGAGGCGGGAGCGCGGCGCACCGCCCCGCGGGAGACGCCACGGGTCTCCAGAGGGAGGCGCTACGGGCCTCCAGAGGGAGGCGCTACGGGCCTCCGACAGAGCGCCGCCTGTTCGCGCACCTCGCCCGGGAGACTTAACCGCTCGCCGCCCGGAGCGCGACCATGGGCCAGGTCACGCTCATCGGGACCCGCCTGGCGTCGGAGGGCACGGAGTTCGTCTACCAGGGAGAGGCCAGTGGCTGCGAGGGGTGTCCTTACCGGAGCCAGTGTCTCAACCTGACCGAGGGCGTGAAGTACCGTGTGACCGATGTCCGCGAGAACGCCCAGACCCTGGCGTGTGCGGTCCACGACGACGGCGTCACCGCCGTCGAGGTCGAGGCGGTGCCCGTCCGGGCGAACGTCGCCTCGAAGGGGGCCTACGCCGGCAACCGCACGAGCCTGGAGGGGCCGTGTCCCCACGTCGACTGCCCCAGCCACGAGTTCTGCGAGCCCGACGGTGCGGACTTCGACGGCGAGTACCGCGTCAGCGATGTCGTCGGTGACCCACCCCACGAGTTCTGCGCGCTGGACCGCGAGTTGACCCTCGTGGAGTTCGCCCCGCCGACCGAGGATCAGTCGTAGTCGACGACGCCGTCGGGGGTCACCGCCCCGACGTGGGTCGCGGCGTAGCCGAAGAGGTCCTCGTAGCCGTACGCGGAGACCAGCACCGGGACGAACGGGTGATCCGCCAGGCGAGGCTCGCCGTTGACAGTGGCGAACACCTCGCCCTCGGGGACCACCTCGAAGTTGTCGACGACGACCTCGTACTCCCCGCCCGCGGGCTTCTCTATCGGGTGGTCGAGCCGGTACAGCGGTTTCCGCTCGGGCCGCGTGGACTCCGCGGTCGCGCCCGTGGCGGCGAGAAAGGCCCGTGCGATCCGCTCGGCGTTGTGAGCGGCCGACTCGCTGCCCTGGTCCCCCGCCTCGATCTCGACGGTGGGCCGCGCCTCCAGCAGCCGCCCCTCCGAGAGTTCGCTCGAATCGACGACCGACGCGACGGGCAGCGAGGCACACACCTCCAGGCGACGCGTGTCGGGGTCGACGACCACCGCGAACGGCTCCGGGTGGGACTGCGTGGAGTGGATCGCCAGCGTGAGTTTGTCCGCGAGCAGATCGTACAGCCGTTCGGCCAGTCGCCCCTCGTGGGTGTCGCCGAAGGTGTGCTCTGCCGGATCCGTCCCCTGCGGGGGGAACGCCCGGTTGAGGTCCTCCTCGACGTAGCGGACGTCACGGTCGAGGGCCTCTTCGTTTGCGATCACGAGCGTCACCGACCCGTTGAACTCCAACCCCGCGGAGCGGACGTGGTCGACGGCGCGGACCCCCGCCGGTTCGTCACCGTGGATCCCACCGACGATCGCGACCTCGGGCGGCCCGCTCCCGAACTGCTCGACGTACACTACCGCGACTTGTGGTGTGCGGGGCTAAAGTGCCTCCGAATTCACTACCGGTCGAGACTCGGCAGCCGGTCGAGGACACGGCTGACGGTCTCGGCTACCGACGTGTCACTCCGACTGACAGCCAGCCCGGCGGCACCGGCGCCGGTCCCAGCCAGCACGAGACCCGCGGGCAGCGCCGGCGTCACGAGTGCCAGCCCACCGGCGACGAGCGCCGTACCGGCGCCCACGCGGGCGAGTCCGCCCTTCGTCAGCGACGACGCGAACGTCTCGGCGTCACCACGACCGACGACGAACGGCCCGGGGTCACCCCGCATCGTCGTCGTCCCGTCACGCTCCTCTGCGTAGCCGAGCACGGTCAGTTCGTCGCCCGGCTGGAACCGCGTCTCGTACCAGAGTCCCGGGCCGTCGCTGCCCGAGGCGTCGGGGACGCCGAACGTCGCCAGCCCGTCGGGGTCGACGGTCACCTCGCCGAACCCGTCGACCTGGAACCGGGCCGTCGTCACCTCGTGGTCGGCGAGAGTCCGCACGCCAGGTTCGGCGTCGTCGTCCTCGTACACGTCGGGTACGCCCGGCAGCGAGATCCTGTCCGGAACCGACACCCGCGACAGCGGGCCTGGCGCCGGTAGGCGGCTCGCGACCGCCGGGGGAACCATCTCGCCCACTGGCACGCCGTCGGGCAGCGCCTCGTCGACACGCTGGCCTGGGTCGACCGGCAGTTCGACCAGCGGTCGGGGACGGGCGACCTTCGTCCGTCGTCGTCGTCGGTGGTAGACCGTCTCGACCCCGGTGTGTGGCGCGACGGGGGTCGGCGTCGACTCCCCCCGGGTCTCCGCGGTCTCGGTCGTGTCGCCGGGGTCGGTGGTCCGGCCGACACCGTCGACCGGGGCCGTGGTGTCGGGCGTCTCGGGAGAGTCCCCCTCGGAGTCGGTCGCGGCTGAGTGCTCCGTGGTTTCGGTGCTGGCGTGGACCGTCCCGTTCGAGGACGCGCTCGGGGCGTCCGCCCCACTGCCGGTCGCCCGCTCACCGGTCGTCTGCACGGGGTCGGCCGAGGGGTCGACCTCCGCGGCGCTGTCGAAGACGGTCGCTCCGCCGGACGACACCGTGTCGCCGCCCGGACCGTCGTCCGTCCGCGACGCCGCCGCGGTCGTGGCCCGCCCGCGCTGGTCTCCTGACGGGCCGTCGTCGCCCCCGTCGCGGTCGGACGGCACGCGGTCGACCAGGTCGCGGGAGTAGTCCACCGGGTTCGCGTCGCCGAACGGCGGCGTCGAGCGGGGTCGCCCGTCGGGGCCGACGGCGGCCAGCGAGCGGCGCAGGTGGACGGTGGCGCCGTCGACCTCGGCGACGAACGGCAGCAGTATCTCAGTGCGGGTGCGTCTCGCCAGGTCTCGTCGCGTCCGGGCGGCGACGGCCTGCAGGCGGTTCAGGGCCGCCGGGTCCGCACCGAGGTCGACACCGTGGCGGCGCTCGAAGCTCTCGACGAGCCAGTCGACGACCGCCGCCCGCCAGGCGTCGGGCGTGCACTCGCTCCGCGTGGCGACCACCCGACTGGTGTCGGCGTCGACCGCCACCGGGTCACCGTCGATCGCGGCCGCGTCGACGTGAGGTAGCCCCTCGTCGTCGTCCACGACGGTGTCCGCCGCCGGCGTCCTCGCCGGGTCCAGGACCATCGAGGCGTCGACGGTGACGGTCTCCGACTCGTCCGGGCTCTCGACGGCTTGCGCCGCACGGTCGCGTTCGTCGGTGATCGGGCGCCCCTCGCGGACGGCGTCAAATAGTGCCGAGGCGAACTCCGGTCGTCGTCCGTCGGCCGGCGTCGATCGCCGCCCCGTGGACTCCGACTCAGCCGGCGCCGCGGACTCGAACTCGGTGCCGGCGAACGGGTCGCGCTCCTGGGTGCGCTGGCGCCCGCCGTCGGTCATCACGCGGCGGTCCTCCTCCTCGTCCGCGTGCTCGGCCTCGCCCTCGACGGTAATCAGGCCACGGCCGTTCATCTCCTGGCCGACGTACGGCGTCGAGCGGAACACCGCGATTCGCCCGCGCAACAGGCCGACACCCTCCAGGGCGACCAGTGCCCCCGCGACCAGCAGAAGGACGCCGAGAGCGACCCGGAACAGGACGGCGGTCGCCCGCAGCGGCCCACTCGCCATCCCGGCGTCGATCAGGACGACCGGGACGGCGAGCACGCCGGCGAGCAGGAGGACCGTCCGTGCCACGAAGTCCGTGAGCGGCCCCAGCGCCACTCGACGGGTCAGCGCGTGGTACACGATGTCGTACCCGCCGAACAGGTACGCCGCCGTGAGCGCGCCGCCGACGAGCGCCGACAGCGGCCGGACCACGAGCAGCAGGACGGTTACTACGGCGGCGACGAGTGCGCCGCGGTTCGCGACGTACGAGAACACCAGCGATCCGAGCCCGCCTCGGACCGTGTTCGTCGACGAATCCATCTTTGTTTCGTTGTTTCAGCTATGCATTTTAAACCTTCCATCCCGCCTGCGGTTTGGCATTGTGTGAACGTCTGTCACGGAGTCATGTGGGGGTGGCGGGCGTGACGTCGTACCGCTTGATGAAGTCCTGGACGGACTCGTCGGTCCCGACGATCACTATCCGCTCCTCACCCGTGAGCGGGACCTGTGGGTCGAGGTCCGTCGAGAGCGTGCCGTCGCGCTCGACGGCGACGACCCGACAGCCGGTGTCCTCGTAGATTTCCGAGTCCGCGAGCGACTGCCCGTCGAACGGCGCCGCCGGGACGCGGACGAGCCGGATCTGACTGGCGGGGTTGATAATGTCCTCGCCGCGCAGTTCGCGGGCGACCAGTCTGGCACTCACTCGTGGGACCGAGAGAACGTAGTCCGCGCCCGCCCGCATCGCCTTCGTCGCCGCGTCGGTGTCGCTGACCCGGGTCACCACCTCGACGTTGGGGTTCAGCGAGTGTGCCAGGACGGTCGTCAGCAGACTGGTCGCGTCGTCCGGGACGGCGACGACGATCGCCCCCGCATCTTCGATGCCCGCCGCCCGCAGGGTCTCCTTCGTCCCCACGTCGGCGACCATGTCGACGTCGTCACGGTCGACCACGTCGATCGTGACCGTCTCGATGTCCGCCTCGACGAGCACCTCGTGGGCGGCCTGGCCGACCTCGCCGTAGCCGGCGACGATCACCCGCTCGGGGCGGTCGAACGACCGTAGCGACCGCGTGAACTCGCTCAACTCCGTCAGCTCCTCGCGTCCCCCGGCGACGATCAGCGTGGTGTTCGGCCGGATTCGCTCGTCGGGGTCCGGCGGCAACTGGAGGTCGCCGTCGATCCAGGCGCCGATGATCTGGGCGCCGGTCCGCTCGCGGATCCCCGAGTCACGGATCCGCGTGCCGATGAGGTCGCTGCCGTGCTCGATCGGGATCTCCGTCACCTGGAAGTCGACGCCGAGTTCGGCGCCGTCCGCGAAGTCGGCGGTGAACGAGGAGACGACCTTCTCCGCGAGTCGGTTCCCGAGCACGCCGTGTGGCGAGAGCACGCTGTCGGCCCCGGCGTCGAGCAACACGTCCTGCATGTCACCGTCGTCGGTCAGGGCCACCACCTGCACGTCCGACCGTACCGACCGTGCCGTGAGGATCGCGTTGACGTTCGCCGTCCCGACGTCGACGACCACCGCCCGGGCGTCGTCGATGTCGGCGCGCCGGAACACGTCTGCCTCCTCCGGTGACCCGTGGATCACCGAGTACCCCTGGTCCGACAGCGCCTTTGCCTCCTCCCTGTCGGTGTCGACGAGCACGTAGTCGATGCCCAGCTCGGTCAACTCCTCCAGCAGCACCGCGGAGTCCCGGCGGTAGCCACAGACGATGACGTGGTCGCTCTTCGGCGTGAGCCGGTCGTCGAGGTTCACCTCCGCTCCGGTAAACAGCGGGATGACGATCAGCCGCAGCGTAAAGAAGCCGATCCCGATACCGGAGATCTGCACCAGCGCGACGAACAGGAGCATCAGCGGGTGACTCCACTCCCCGGAGTCCTGGCCGTACCCCGTCGTCGTCATCGTCTGGACGACGAACTCGAAGGAGGCGAAGATGCTCTGTCCCACCCCCTCCAGGTGCCACAGGAACTGGTTGTACGCCACCGTGAACAACAGCACGGTCCCCGCGAGACCGAGGAAGTACAGGGCGATCAGTCGGTCCCGACGGTTCAGTTCGAGCCCCGTCGACGACCCGAACGGCCATATCATCCGCTGTCTCAGCCCCGTCGTCACGGAATAAAAGCGTTCCCCGACGTGACGACGGGGTTAGGCGTGTGGCGCGACCACCACACCCGTGGACGAGCACACCCGCGACGACTCCGTCGCCCCGCCCGCGGGCGACCCCACGGGGTGGGACGCCGACCGGCGGCGGTGGAACCACGCCACCCTGCGGCGGGCCACCGTCCACGGCGTCCGCCTGTACAATGCCGGCGCCTACCACGAGGCACACGACTGCTTCGAGGACGAGTGGTACAACTACGGCGCGGGCACCACCGAGAGCGCCTACGCCCACGGGATGGTCCAGGTCGCCGCCGGCGCGTACAAGCACTTCGACTTCCACGATGACGACGGGATGCGTAGCCTGTTCGACACCGCTTTGCAGTACCTCCACGGCGTTCCCCGGGACTTCTACGGCGTCGACGTGCTCGACGTGCGGACCACACTGACGGATGCCCTGGAGGACCCCACCGCGCTGGAGGGATGGCAGATCCGGCTCGACGACGCGACCCCCGGCGCGCGCGAGGTGGACTTCGAGTACGCCGAGGGACTGGACTGAGGTCGCGGGCGACGCCCGCCCGCGACCCGCACCGCTTAACTCGCCGCGTCTCGCAGTACCCGGTGCGTGCGGGGGTAGCCAAGCCTGGAAACGGCGGCGGACTCAAGACTTCGGCTTTACCCTCCCCCTGTGGCAGGGCCGTGGCCCGCCCCCGTCTGGCGATTTCGTGGCTGACACATACCACAGGTGACAGGTAATGTCCGACCCCATTTCCAGCCTTGATGTGCAGATGAAACTCGTCCCGGTTCGCGCCCGGAAAAAACTCACCGAGAAGCAACGCTTTGACTACGAGCAGCGCCGCGAGAAGTTCATCCGCTGGCTGTCCACGTTTGGTAAGAATCCCGATGCCGTCGAAGGGTACGCCGATAGCACGGTCAAGCGCACCGCGTACCGCGCCTGTGCCTTCGAGCAATGGGTGTGGGAGGAGCGTGGCGAGTACGTCCCACGGCCCACCCGTGACGACCTGGACGACTACGTGGAACACATCGCCTATCGAGACGTGAGCCAGGCCCACAAGGGCCGCATCGTCTCGACGCTCAAGCGGTACTGGCGGTGGCGCGAGTACGAATACGACGACCAGGAGTGGGAACCCGAACACGCGTTCCCGACCAGTAACCGCCCGACACAGCCTCGGGACTACCTCACCCAAGAGGAGCGCCAGGAGATCCGCCAGGTCGCCCTGGAGTACGGCACCCTGCCGTGGTACCAGCAATGGGGCCGCGAGCGCCGCGAGTCAATGCGGCCGTATGTCGCTGACCGCCTGGACAAGGAGCCCGACGAACTCACCCGGGACGACTGGAACGGCCTGGAGAGTTGGAAGTTCACCTCACTCGTATGGACCTCCTTGGACGGCGGGTTGCGGCCCGTCGAGGTGCAACGAGCCACCCCCGAGTGGGTTGACGTGGAAAATGCAGTCCTGCGTATCCCGGCTGACGAATCAGCAAAGAACCGGGACAACTGGACCGTCAGCATCCGCGAGGACACGGCGGCGGCCCTCGGAGAGTGGCTCAAAGAGCGGGCGCACAGGCTGCGCTACGAGGGCCGGGACGCCCTGTGGCTCACCCAGAAGGAGAACACCTACTCCTCGCGCACGCTTGGACGCCTGATTCGCCGGCTGTGTGACAAGGCCGGCATCGACCACGAGAACCGCCGCATGACCTGGTACTCAATCAGGCACTCGGTGGGCACCTACATGGCCCGCGAGGAGGGCCTGGCCGCCGCGCAGGCTCAACTCCGGCACAAATCGATCAAGACCACGATGCGGTACGACAACGCCCCGCCCGACGACCGCCGGGACGCGCTGGACCGGATGGGTTAGCACTTCGCAAAGTGACAGTCGGGATTCGTACAGACCACACAACCGCTGCGCTCCTGAAGGCTGTTCTGCTGGCACTCGGGACAGGTAGTTAGTGTCATTGTATATTGGGGGGATGATTCATCATGTGCTGCTGCATGTGTTCCGCCGGCGTCAAAGGAGAGAGATTGGAGGGCCGATTGTCGAAGGGGACACCGTTGAGATGATGAATGTGCTTGCCGCGGATGGCCTCGGTGCCGTACTCAGCCGCCGCGACGAGCCGGTGGACCGCGACCAGGACGCCGTCCACTCGCAGATAGACGTGGCCGCCAGGGCCAATGCGCGTCTCCATCATACGGGCTCAAAGAACAGCCAGAGTCCGACCAGGGTCGTCACGCTCAGCCCTGCTCCGGTGCCGGGGGCTCGTTCAGCACGCTCTCATCGGGCCGGGAGAGGTAGCGATCCAGGATGGTCGCCGTCCGGTTGGCGACCTCGGAGCGGAAGTCCTTCGTGTCGATGGTGTGGTTGCCCAGGAATATCTCCTCAAACTCCTCCTCGATGATATCATCGAACACGTCTCGCCAGAGGTCCTCCATAATCGACATTTCTATGTTCCGGCCCCGGTCGTCGTACTTGTGAATCCACTTCAGGATACGTGCCTCTGTCGCGTACCGGCGGGCCAGCATCTCCGAGTCGCTGTCCTCAGCGTCGTCCTGCTTTGAGGCGAACTGGTCGCCGTGGCGCTCTTTGAACTTTGGGTGTCGAATCTTGGCCCGCTGGCTTGTGTCCTCGTTCACGATAACGACGCCCTCGGGGTGGCCGTTGCGGTACTCCGACTCCGGGAGTTCATCCGGCTCGGGAAGCTCGTACCTTGAGGCGGGGCCGTAATACCACACCGGCACCGTCGGCAGGCCGGCGGCCCGGATGTGCGCCCCCGCAGCGTCCCACGGCATAAACCTCCCAGCACGCTCGTGGTATACGTCGAAGCCGAGGAACGACGGCACCGAGTCCCACTCATATTCCAGCGTGTGTGGGTGCATCGCCTCTCCGTAGAACGTATACACCCCCTCCATGCCGCTTGTATCTATATTCTCTCGAACGAACTCAACTGCGTGTCGGAAGTTTTTGTCAATGTCTTTCTCGTTCTTGTAGACGACGTTTCTGGAGCCAAACACTAAACGATCTTCATCTGTATCATATCTGAAACGGAAGTTGGCTCCGTCCATCTTTTCTTTGACCGCGACCGTGCCGTCGTTCAGGATGCCGCTGTTTTCGTCGTCACCGATGCGTCGAATCTTGGGGAATTTGCTAAGGTCGGTCGTCATTGGAGTAGTTTCTCAATCTGGTTCTCATATCAGTTGAACCAGCACGCTGTGTGTTGCCTCTATACTACGGGCTGATGCGGCCCCGGTCTCCGAGCAGCAGGAGTTCGCCACCGAGGCCGTAGGGACTCTTGGACAGCACCCGGTAGCCGAGCGGCTCCGGCACCGGGTTCACGCGGAGGTCAGCGAACTCTCCGTTCGCGTCGTCACCCAACTCCCTGACACACTCTACCAGGAGAGCGTCGTCTCGTTCGATGGTGGTCTTGCCAATCGGGTAGGTATCAGAGACAGGGGATGCTGGCCCGGAGCCGTCGGGATACATCTCACCCGGAAGGACAATATCTTCTGCCCCGGGATGCCCATGCTCACGGAGCCACCGCACCGCGTCCGCAGAGAGAGCGAAACCACCGTCGCCAACGTTCGTAACCACGTAGGTAGTATCCATCATTGGTTGTAGATCGGTGCGCCGTGTAAGGATTACCCTCAGCGAAATGGATCGGAG
>CAYODS010000101.1:0-11129 GCA_964402765.1 uncultured Halobacteriales archaeon | reverse complement strand
CCGAGGTACTCCTCCATCCGGTCGTTCCAGACCTCGGGGATCGCCTCGACCGCGAGGTCCGCTTCCACCACCTGGCGGCCGATCTCCCCGCGCAGGAGGACGTGCATGTGGTAGGTGAGTTCGTCCGCCTCCACGCGGATGAGGTTCTCCGGGTGGATCCGGTTGGCGGCCTCGTACGCCTCCTCCGGCGTGACGTCGAAGCCGTCGAGGTCGTCGATCTCGGGGAGAAAGGCCTCCCAGAAGGCCCGCGTGCGGCCGACGTGGTTCTCCCAGAATCGGGACTGTGACTCGTGGATCGACCGGTCGGACATGCCAAGCGGCGTGGCGTAGTGCTCCTGGGGCAGGCCGAGTTGGTAGGTGGCGTGGCCGAACTCGTGGATCGTCGCCGTCAGCGGGTCCAGCGGGTCCTCGGGGTTGAACCGCGTGGTGACCCGGGCGTCGAACTGGTTGCCGGCCATGAAGGGGTGGGGCGCGGTGTCAAGCCGGCCACGCGAGCGGTCGTACCCCAAGAAGTCGAGTGCCCGCTCGGAGATCGCCCGCTGTGTCTCCTCGTCGGTCGGCGCCTCGACCGTGGCGAGATCGGTGTCGGCCTCGCGGATCGTCGCCACCATCTCGGGGATCTCGGACCGCAGACGGTCGAAGATCCGCTCGACGGTCTCCAGGGAGAGGTACGGGTGTGAGTCCTCGTACAGCACCTCGTAGGGGCTTTTGTCGGGGTCGACGTGAGCGGCCCGCTCGCGCTGGAGGTCACGAATCCGGGCGAGGCGGGGCGCGAACCGCTCGAAGTCGTCCTCGGCCTTCGCGGCCTGCCACGTCTCCTGGTTCTCGGCGGCGACCTCCGAGATCTCCCCGGCGAGGTCCGCGGGGACGGCCGCCCGGCGCTCGTGCTCGCGACGTATCTCCCGGACGACGGCAGCCTGTTCGTCGGTGAGGTCGGCACCGTCGAGGTCCTCAAGCCACTCGCGCACGTCGTCGGCGGCGAGCAGTTCGTGGTCGGTCCGGGACAGCGCCGACCGCTGCTGGGCGCGGGCGGGGTTGCCGCCCTCGGGCATCGTCACCTGCTGGTCCCACCGCAGCATCATGTTCGCCTGTCGCAGGTTCGCCACGCGCCGGTAGCGATCGAGGAGGTCGTCGTACGCGGGCGGGGCCGCCGCGGGGTCGTCCGTGGTCGCCATGCGCGGTCCTGACGCGGAGGGCGTTTCACTCTTTGGCCCTGCCGGTCAGCGGAGACTCGTCCCGGTCACCCACAGCACCACCCCGAGGAGACCGTACAGAGCGATCACGCCACCGAGGACCATGTACGGCAGACTCGCGGTCCGGAACCCGTGACTGAACAGGATGCCGCCGATCAGGAGCGGGACGAACCCCGGGCCGTTGGCGCTTCCGCTCCCGTGCCCGCCGGCCGCGCCCTGCAGCGCCACGCCGACGAGCGAGGGTTCCCCCGGCGCTTCGACCATACCGACACGACGACTGTCTGAAAAATAACGCTTCCGGCGCACTCAGGAGTCGCCGCCGGCCCACCGGGCGTCCGCGAGGGTGCGCTGGACGGCGGTCTCGCCGACCGACTCCGCGAGCGCCTCGTAGCCGACCCGCTCGGGGGCGTCCTCGGCGTCGGCCAAGAGGCGGGAGACGATGAACTCCGGGGTGGACCGGCCGACGGTGTCGAAGCGGGGCTGGTAGTCCACCCGCAGTTCCAGGTCGCGGTCGAGCCCCTGCGCGAAGATGCCGTCGACGCGGGCGCTGTCGGGCAGCGGCGCCAGGTCGTCCGCGAGGTGGGTGACGAACACGCCCAGCGCGCCGCGGTCGACGGTCAACTCGACCAGCCCGTGCAACAGATCCGCCGCCCGGCCGGGTTCGGTGATCGCCTCGAACTCGTCGACCAGCATCAGCGTGCGGTCGCTGGTGGTCAGCGGCGGGACGATGTTCGACAGCGTCGACTCGAGCACGCCGGCGTTGAACGAGGCGTGCCGGCGGTGGAACACGACCGCGTCGAGCGGGCCGACCTCGGCGTGTTCGGCGGGCACGGGCAGCCCCATCGACGCCATCAGCACCACCTGGCAGACGGTTTCGAGGAGGGTGGTCTTCCCGCCGGAGTTCGCGCCGGTCAGCACGGCGACCCGGGCGTCGTCCGGGGGCCGCCCGACCGAGGGGTCGAGGTCGTGGGCGCCGACCGCGTAGGTGACCGGCTGGACGTCCTCGCCGGCGGCGACGAGATCGAGGTTGCGCCCCTCGACGACGGCGACCCCGCCCTCGGTGAAGGTGGGCGCCCGGAGGTCGTACGCCTCGGCGAAGCGGGCGAGTGAGACGTGGACGGCGGCGTCGTCGACCGCCTCGACCGCGGCGTCGACCGTCTCGCGGGCGTCACCGACCGACGCCTCCAGTCGCTCGCGCACCTCGTCCTCGCGCTCCGCGACGTCGGCGGCGAGGTCCTCGACCAGCGCACGCAGCGTGCTCGTCACGAAGTCTGTGGCGTCTCTCGCCTCGGCGGGGGTGGCCTCCCGTACCCGGGCGGCCTCGACGCCGGTCTCGTCGGTGACGCGACGGACGAACGCCGTCTCCAGCGCCTCTGGGTCGCCCCGCCCGAGGTCGTCCACCACCTCACCGGGTGCCGTCGACAGGCGGTCGACGGCGGCGTAGCCCTCCCGCAGGGCGTCCAGGCGGTCGTCGACCCCCTCGCGCACCTCCTCGCCGTCCAGCCCGCCGAGGGCGTCCGCGGCCGCCCGGAGCGCGTCACGGTCGAGGGCGCCCAACGGCTCGAACACGCCCTCGGTGGCGCCGGCCTCGACGAGTTCGAGTGCCGCCCGCACCGCCGCCCGCTCGCCGGCGACCCCGTCGTACGCCTCGAAGGCGTCGAGGGTGGCCTCGCGGGTGGACTCGTCCATCGCGGCCCAGGTCTCGCGGGCGGCGGTCACCTCCCTTGCGCGGTCGGCGGCGGCCGCGCGGTCCGCCAGCGGCGTGAGCACGCGGATCCGGTCGGCGGCGTGACGGGTGACGGCGAACTCGGCGGCGCGGTCGAGGATCGACTTGTACACGTCGCGGGCGTCACTCGTCGCCAGCAGATCCAGGCCCTCCTCGGCGTGGGCCCGGCGGACGATCCGCGTGGCGCGACCGGCGGGCAGGCCCGCCTCGGTCAGCGCGCGGACGTCGGCGTCCTCGATCGCCTCGACGGCCGCCTGCGCGCCGAGGTCCGCCCGGAGCAGGGCGGCGGTCTTCGGGCCGACCCCCCAGAACTCCTGCAGTCGGCTCATACCCGTCCCGGCGTGCGGCGGCGAGGAGTGTCTGACGGTTCGGGCGCCGGCCGGGCACCGCGATCAGTCGTCGGCCGCGGGCTCGACGTTGAGGTTGTGGCTGAACACGTTGTCGGGGTCGTACTCGGCCTTCACCGACCGGAGCCGGGCGAGACTGTCGCCGTACACCTTCTCGGTCCAGTTCTCCCAGTCGGCCTCCTCGACGCCGGCGTACCCCGCGTAGGCCCCCTCGCCGCCGGCCTCGCGGAACAGTCGGTCGGTCTCCTGGGCCCACTCGATGTGGGCGGGCGTGTTCGTGTCCTCCCAGGCGGCCTCGATGACGATCATGAACCGCTTGTCCGGGTAGGCGTACGCCGAGTCGTGTCCGCTCCCGACGGCGCCACCCATCGACCAGACGCCAACACCGTCCAACACGCCCGGGGCGGCGTCGGTCCGCTCGACGACCAGGTCACGCACCGCCTCGGTGAGGTCGTCGACGAACACGGACCGGTTGATGTACTTCCGGCGCCAGGGGTGCATCAGCGTCCCCACCTCGTGCAGCGCCTCGTACGGCAGGCCGTCGCTGGCGTCGATCAGCGGGTCGCCGATCTCCCGCAGGGGGGCGACGGCCTCCATTGCCGTCTCGGGGTCGCCGACGTGACAGCCGATCAGTCCGATCGCCGGTTCGCCGTGCAGGTCCTCCGGCATCATCGGGATGGCGGGGATCTCGCCGTAGTTGACGATCGTCGTCAGTTCCTCCGGCGCGTCGGCGGCGAACTCGCGGTAAGTCGCGAGCACCTCCCGGGCCATCTCCGCGGGGTAGAACACGTTCAGCGCCCCGACGATCGGCCCGACCTCGTACAGGTCGTACTCGAACTCGGTGACGATCCCGAAGTTGCCGTCGCCGCCGCGCAGCGCCCAGAACAGTTCCTCGTTGTCCTCGGGCGACGCCGTCAGGCGGTCGCCGTCGGCGGTGACGACCTCCATCGAGCGGACGGCGTCGACAGAGAGGCCGTGCTTGCGGCGGATCCAGCCGACACCGCCGCCCAGCGTCGTCCCGGGCATCCCCACACAGCCGGCGCTGCCGGTCGGCGTCGCGAGACCGTACTCCTGTGTCGCCGCGAGCACGTCCTCGGCACGGGTGCCGGGACCGACCGTCGCGACCTGGCGGTCGGGGTCGACGTCGACGTGATCCAAGTCGGCGAGGTCAACGACGAGCCCGTTGTCGACGACGGCGTTGCCCGCCTGCTGGTGGGCACCACCTCGGACGGAGAGTTCGAGACCGTGCTCGCGGGCGAAGCCAACCGCCGTCGCGACATCCTCGCCGCCGCCGGCCCGTACCACCACCGCCGGGTACCTGTTTATCAGCCCGTTCCAGACGTCACGGGCGTCGTCGTACTCGTCGTGATCGGGCAGAATAAGATCCCCCTGCAGGGACTGGGCCAGTCCGCCGATCGCCTCCTCACCCAACGCCGCGACAGTTCCCAGCGGATGCTTGTGGGATGACATCGTTCCACGCGGGCCGTCTCGCGGTCCGGGCTTATATCCATCGCCGGTCAAGCCCCGCAGGATAGGTGGTCGTGGCGCCGGGCTACAGCGACACGTCGTACACCGTCGAGAACTTCTCACGGGCGTACTCCAGGAGGTAGTCCGCCGTGAGCGGCTCGCCGGTGGCCCGCTCTATCAGTTCCGGCGTCGTGTACCGCGAGCCGTGACCGTGCACGCGGTCGGTGAGCCACTCGTGGATCGGCTCGAACTCGCCCGCACGGACCAGCGCGTCCACGTCGAGGTCCGCACGCATCGCGGCGTCTATCTGGGCGGCCAGCACCGACCCCAGCGAGTAGGTGGGGAAGTACCCGAAGGAGCCGTGACTCCAGTGGATGTCCTGCAGGCAGCCCTCGGCGTCGGTCGGCGGGCGCACCCCGAGGTAGTCGTCGTACTTCTCGTTCCACACCTGCGGCACGTCCGCCACGTCGAGGTCACCGCGGATCAGGTCGCGCTCGATCTCGAAGCGGGCGACGATGTGCATGTGGTATGTGAGTTCGTCCGCCTCCACGCGGATGAGGTTCGTCGGGTCCACGCGGTTCGCGGCCTCGAACGCCGCTTGCGGCGACAGCGAGACGTCGAGGTGGTCCTCGACGTGGTCGGTGAAGAGATCCCAGAAGGCCCGCGTGCGGCCGACGTGGTTCTCCCAGAAGCGGGACTGGGACTCGTGGACGGTCATGTCCCGCGCCTGCGCGAGCGGCGTGCCGTACTCGTCGGCGGGCAGTCCCTGCGTGTAGGTGGCGTGGCCGAACTCGTGGACCGTCGACCCCAGCGCCCCCAGCGGGTCCTCGGGGTCGAAGCGGGTGGTGACGCGGGCGTCGAACGGCGTCCCCGAGGAGAACGGGTGGGGGGCCGTGTCCAGGCGGCCGTGCTCCCAGTCGTACCCCAGCGTATCGAGGGCGTCCCGGACGAGTGCCTCCTGGTCGTCCTCGGGGTACTCGCCGTCGAAGGGGTCGGCGACCGGGTCGGCCTCGCGGATGGCGGCGATCATCGGCGGCAGTTCCTCGGCCAGGCGGTCGAGGATCCGCTCGGCGGTCGACAGCGGGAGGTACGGCTCGTACTCCTCGAACAGCACCGCATACGGATCACGGTCGGGGTCGACGTGCTCGGCGTACTGGCGGCGCAGGTCGACGATCTCCGACAGCGAGGGCGCAAAGTGGTCGAAGTCGTCCTCGGCCTTGGCCTCGGTCCAGACCGGGTGGGCGTCCGACGTGGCGGCGGAGAGCCGCTCCACGAGGTCGGTGGGGACGCGGTCGGCGCGCTCGTAGCGCCGGCGCACCTCACGGACCACCGCTTGCTGGTCCTCCCCGAGGTCCGCCTCGGAGAGGGCATCGAGATGGGCGCCCGTCTGCTCGTCGGTGAGGATCTCGTGCTCGATCGAAGAGAGCGTCGACAACTGCTGTGAGCGGGCTGGCGTGCCGCCCTCGGGCATCACGACCTCCTGGTCCCACCGGAGCACACCGACGGCGTCGCCGACGAGCGTGAGCTTTCGGACGCGGTCCTCGAACGCCTCGTACACGTCATCGGTGTCCGCCGTGGACTCCGGTTCGGTCTCCGTCGACATGGACGCCACTGCGGGTGCGGGCCTGATGAATCCCCCGTCATCGGCAGTCACCCTCCGGTGCTCTCAGTTGATGATGCTGCTGTAGAGAGGGCCCAGAAAGTCCCCGTCTCGGAACTCTCAGTTGATGATGCTGCTGTGGAGTCGGGTCAGAGAGCCCCCGTCGGGGTGCTTTCAGCTGACGGCGCTGCTGTGGAGAGGGACCGGAAAGCCCCCGCCCCGGTGCGGTCACCTCACTCGCTGCGCTCCTCGCTCCCGGTGGTCGCTGCGGTGCTTACGTCGTGACGCGCCCGCACCGCGGCGGCCCCTTTCAGTCCTGCCCCTCGCGACCGCCGCCTCGCACCTCCCCAACCTCCTCACTCGCTCACTCCGTTCACTCGTTCGTCCCTCGCGCGTTGCTCGCGCGCCTTTCAACGGGAAGCGCCCGGTCGCCTCGCTGCGAGGTCGGTGAGCGGCAGCGAACCGACCGAGCGACTCCCGCGACCGGGCGGGGAGGTGTGGGGATCGCTCGCCGTCGTCGCCTGGCGGACTCGAAGGGCGAGGCGCGCTCGGCCCGCCTCTGCGGACGCAAGGACCACAGCGAGCGAAGCGAGCGAGGAGCGTCCTCAAAAATCGCCTCAGGCGATTTTTGGGCTCCAGCAAATCTTCGATTTGCGGGACAGCGACGCAGAGCGGTCGAGCGCGCTGAGGGCTTCGGAGGCCATCCCGTCAGGATCGAGATCACCCAACCCGGTGAGCGCGCTGAGGGCTTCGGAGGCCATCCCGTCAGGATCGAAACCACCCGATCCAGAGAGCACGCCGGAAGCCACCGCAACGGGACCGAAAGCCCCTGACGAGACTGGACGTGGCGTCGGGTCGTTTAAACCCACCCACCTCCTACACCGCCCATGATCGTCGTACCCGACACGAGCGTCGTCGTCGACGGCCGCCTCTCCGAGCGGGTGGCGGCCGGCGACTACGAGGGCGCCACCGTGTCGATCCCCGAGGCCGTCGTCTCCGAACTGGAGGCCCAGGCCAACCAGGGCTACGATTCGGGCTGGGACGGCATCGCCGAACTGGAGGCCCTCGCCGAACTGGCCGAGGAGGGCCACATCGAGGTGGAGTACACCGGCGGCCGACCCGACCCCGAGGAGATAGAGGCCGCCAGCGAGGGCGAACTCGACGCTCTCATCAGGGAACACGCCGCCGAACTGGGGGCGACCTTCCTCACCAGCGACCGCGTCCAGAGCGAGGTCGCCGAGGCGAAGGGCATCGACGTGGAGTACCTCCCGCCGCGCACCGACGACGTGGAGGAACTGTCGATCGCGGCGTTCTTCGACGAGACGACGATGAGTGTCCACCTGCGGACCGGCGTGCGGCCGATGGCGAAGCGTGGCGCCGTCGGGGAGATGTCCTTCGAGGCGGTCCGCGAGGACGTGCTGACCGACGAGGAACTGGAGACCTACGCCGACGAGATCGAGGCGGCGGCCCGGGCGAGCCAGGACGGGTTCGTTGAACTGTCCGAGCCGGGGATGACGATCGTCCAGTTCCGCGAGTACCGGATCGCGATGGCCCAGCCGCCCTTCTCGGACGCCCGCGAGATAACCGCCGTCCGGCCGATCGTCAAGACCGACCTGGACGACTACGAGTTCGCCACGGAGTTGCGCGAGCGCCTGCTGGAGGGGAGTCGTGGCGTGCTGATCTCCGGGTCGCCCGGCGCCGGGAAGTCAACCTTCGCGCAGGCGGTCGCGGAGTTCCTCGCCGACGGCGGCTTCTCGGTGAAGACGATGGAGAAGCCCCGCGACCTGCAGGTGCGCGAGGACGTCACCCAGTACACCGCTCTGGACGGGCGCATGGAGAAGACCGCCGACGCCCTGCTGATGGTGCGACCGGACTACACGATCTTCGACGAGGTGCGAAAGACGAGTGACTTCTCGGTGTTCGCGGACATGCGGCTGGCGGGCGTCGGGATGGTCGGCGTGGTCCACGCCACCCGCGCCATCGACGCCCTCCAGCGGCTGGTGGGCCGCGTCGAACTGGGCATGATCCCCCAGATCGTCGACACCGTCGTCTACATCGAGGAGGGCCGCGTGGACACGGTGTACGACGTCTCGACGGAGGTGAAGGTGCCCGAGGGGCTGACCGAGGAGGATCTGACCCGGCCCGTCATCACGGTGCGGGAGTTCCAGACGAACCGCCCGGAGTACGAGATCTACTCGTTCAACCGCCAGGTGGTGACGGTGCCGGTGGGCGACGACGGCGGCCAGGAGAGCGGCGTCGATCGCATCGCCCGCTCGGAGATAGAGCGGGAGGTCCGCTCGATCGCCCGCGGCCACGTCGACGTGGAGGTGACGGGACCGAGCAGTGCCGTCGTCTACGTCGAGCAGGACGACATCTCACAGGTGATCGGCAAGGGTGGACGGCGCGTCTCGGGCATCGAGGACCGTCTGGGCATGGAGATCGACGTCCGCACGCACGACGAGCGGCCGGGACACGGGGCTGGAGCCGGGCCGGCCGGCGGTGGCGGTGGGGACGACGACCCCGCCCGGCACACACCTGGCGAGGGCGAGGTGGTCGCGCCCTCAATCACCGGGCAACACGTCGTCGTGCCGGCGGGGGGCTACGAGGGCGAGACCGTCGAGATCCGCGCCGGCGACGACTACGTCTGTACCGCCACCGTCTCGCGGGGCGGCGAGGTACAGGTCTCGCGTGGCTCGGCGATCGCAGAAGAGATCGAGCGCGCCGTCGACCACGGGCGCGAGGTCAGGGTCGTCCCGAACTGAGCCGTCGCTGGCGGCATCGGAGACGACGAGACGGGAGGCGGTCACTCCGCGGGACAGGCGTCGGCGTCGGTGCCGCCGTCGGCGACCGCCAGGTCGGCGTTGACCTCGTACAGGGACTGTCGGGCGTCGGCGAAGTAGACGTCCTCGTCGACCGCGTCGACGTTCTCCAGTCGTTCCAGGGCGTACCGCACCGTCCGTGCCGAGAGCATCGACTCCTGGACGATCTGCTTTTGAGTGAGCGGTCCGTCGTACTCCAACACCTTGAACACCAACTTCGCGCTGGGGGGTAAGTCTTCGATCTCCTCCTCGCCAGGCATCGTTACGAATCGAAACGGGTGCCACCATCATAAGTTTGGCGTGCCAAGTGTCCCCGTGGTGGCGCGGGAGCGAACCCCTTTTGCCGCGGCGACCGAAGGGTAGCGTATGTCGACCGAACAGGCTGACGCCGAGGTCGCCGGTGGGGACGGCGGCGTGAGCGACCACGTCAGGGCGGTGACGGTGACAGCGATCGCCGCTCTCACGGGGGTGGGGGCGGCGTTCGTCTCCGAGCAGTTGACCGCCGGGCTCCCCCCGGCGGACGCTGCGACCAGCCTGCAGCCGCTGATGCTGGTGTTCGCGCTGGTCGCGCTCCAGCCCGCCGTCCTGCGGGTCGTCGGACTGATGAAGGAGGACTTCGGCGCCAAGGACTTCCTGTACCTCCTGTTCATGACGTTCTCGCTGTGGTTCGTGAGCTGGGGCGTGCTGCTGACGAGCGGTGGGTAGGATGGCTGACGACAGCATCGCCGTCGTCGACCTCGACCGGTGTCAGCCCGACCGGTGCAACTACGAGTGCAAGAACTACTGCCCGCCGAACCGCACCGGCAAGGAGTGCATAACGCTGCGGGGTGACGACGCCGAGGACGGTAAGCCCGACCAGGTGCGCATCAGCGAGGAGATCTGCCTCGGGGAGTCCTGTGGCATCTGTGTCGAGAAGTGCCCGTTCGACGCGATCCAGATCATCAACCTGCCAAGCGAACTGGACGACCGGCCGGCCCACCGCTACGGCGAGAACGCATTCTCGCTGTACGGCCTGCCCGTCCCCCAGGCGGGTCAGGTGACCGGCATCCTCGGCCCCAACGGCATCGGCAAGACCACCGCCGTTCACGCCCTGGCCGGCGAGACCGTCCCCAACCTCGGACGCCACGCCGACCCCCCGGCCTGGGAGGACGTCGTCGACGCCTACCGCGGCACCGAACTCCAGGACTACCTGCGAAGCGTCGCCGGGGACGAGGTCGAGGTCGCCCGCAAGCCACAGTACGTCGACCGCATCCCCGACCGCTTCGCCGGCGTCACGCGTGACCTGCTGGCCGAGACCGACGAACGTGGCGCCCTCGACGGCCTGATCGACCGTCTGTCGCTGCGGCCGGTGCTCGACCGCTCGCTGGACGACCTCTCCGGGGGCGAACTCCAGCGCGTCGCCGTCGCCGCCGCCCTCGCCCGGGACGCCGACTTCTACTTCCTCGACGAGATCACCCCGTACCTCGACATCGGCCAGCGGATGACCGTCGCCCGTCTGGTGCGCGAACTGGTCGAGGACGACCCCGAGCGTGCGGTGCTGGTCGTCGAACACGACCTGGCGATCCTCGATCTCCTGGCCGACGACATCCACGTCGGCTACGGTGAACCCGGTGCCTACGGTGTCATCACCGACCCCAAGTCGACGCGAGTGGGCATCAACGAGTACCTCGGGGGCTACCTGGAGAACGAGAACATGCGCGTCCGCCCCAGCGCCATCGAGTTCGAGGAACACGCCCCCCGCAGCGCCGTCGAGGACGAGCCCCTGGTCGACTACTCCGACCTGACCTGGCGGTACGGCGAGAACGGCTTTCAGCTGGAGGTGGAGGGCGGGACGATGTACCGCAACGAGGTGCTCGGCGTCGTCGGCCCCAACGGCATCGGCAAGTCCACCTTCGCGAAGATCCTCGCCGGCCGGCTCCAGCCCGAGGGCGTCGCGCTCTCGGCCTCGCTGGACATCTCGTACAAACCGCAGTACAT
>CAYODS010000100.1:0-11165 GCA_964402765.1 uncultured Halobacteriales archaeon | reverse complement strand
CTCCGAGCGGGCCATCGGCGTGACGATGGCCGGCGACAACGTCTCGGCGGTGACTGGCATCCGGCTGGGCGATGAGAGCGAGGAGGTGCCGGCGGATGACTGAGCCGCCCTCGGTCGCCGCCGGCGACGCCGCCGCGCCCACCTCCGACGGCGGCGAGGTCGAGCCGGTCGAGGTGCTGGTCGAGCTCGCCCGCGAGGGGGAAATAGACCCCTGGGACATCGACATCGTCGAGGTGACCGACAAGTTCCTCGCCCGGCTGGACCGGGCGGACCTGCGCACCTCCGGCCGGGCGCTGTTCTACGCGAGTGTCCTCCTGCGGATGAAGGGTGACGGGTTGCTGGAGGAGGACGAGCCCGAGCCCGAAGAGGAGCCCGAGCCCTGGGAGGTCGAGCTGGGTCGCGAGCCCGGGGCGGCGCCGACGGCCGAGGACGGCGACGGCGTCGGTGCGGGCGACCCGATCGAGGGACTGGAACAGGAGATGGAGCGCCGTCTGGACCGCAAGCGCGCCCGCGGCACCCCCGAGACGCTGGACGAACTCGTGCGGGAACTCCGGGAGGCCGAACGGACGACCTACAAGGAGTCCCGGGAGTACGACACCGACCCCGGCGACTACCGCCGTGGCACGCAGACGCTCGACTACCGCGTGGACGACGCCGACCGCGCGGCGGGCGAACCGGACGAGGCCGACGTGACGGGCACGGCCCACGGCGAGGACGTAGAGGAGGCGGTCGAGGCGGTGCGGGCCGCCGTCGAGGAGCGGTTCGCCACCGGCCGCGAGGAGGTGCTGTTCGCCGAGGTGAACGACGTCGCCGGCACCCGCGTCGAGACGTACCTCGGCGTGCTGTTTCTCGCCCACCGCGGCGGCGTCGAACTGGACCAGGACGATCTGTTCGGCGACCTGTGGCTGAAGCGGGTCGACTGATCACCGCAGCAGCGACCGCACCCAGCCCAGCAGCGACCCCTCCTCGCGGGCGCGACCGCCGTCAGTCTGGAGCCGAGAGTCCGCGCCCGTCGACCCGGGGTCGGAGCCGCCCAGATCGAGGGCCCCACCCGTGGCGTCGGGAGTGTGGGCGGCAGCGCGGTCGCGCCGTGAGTCGGTGAGCCGGGCGCTGCCAGCGGGGCCGTCGTAGACGAACCGGTCGCGACCGGCGGGGTCGTCCCGGAGGAACGCCCGCCCGTCGTCGGTGGGCGCGACGCCGGTGCAGTCGTGCATCGCCCGGACGAACGACTCGAGATCGTCGGTGAGGTCGGCCGGGTCGGTGAAGGCGTCGGGATACGTGTCCGGCGCCTCGGGTGGCGTCCGGGCGGCACACGGCCGGAAGCGGAACTGTCGTCGCACGGCGAGGGCGTACAGCAGTCCGAGCCCCGCGAGCCCACGGGCGCCGCGGACCACCGCGCCGTCGACCGCGTCCCCGGCGGTCCGCACCAGTCGCCCCTCGACGACGGTGTCGGTCTCGCGGTCGAGTTCGGCGACGACCGCTCGCTCCCAGCGGCCGGCCTCGGCCGACCGGACGACGACTGGACGGGGGTCGCCGGGCGTGGTGACGTAGAGGTAGCGGTCGAGCCAGGCGTACTCCGCCGCCCGGTGACCGCCAGCCGCCTCGACGCCCGCCCGCACCGAGTACCGCTCGACGGGGAACGCCACCGGCTGGGTGCGCTCGAACCAGCGCAGCAGCCGCCGGCGGTCCGCGCTCGACCGGCACTCGAAGGCGACGACCGCCCACGAACCCATATTAGATAACTATTCTGGGTTAATTTAACGATTTCGAAAACCAAACGAGCAGAGACGGTGTCACGAGAAAGACTCGCGCTCCGGGGACGGGAGTCGGTCTCACCCGCGCGAGCAGTGGGGACGAGAGACCACGCCCGGGCCGGGTCGCTACCCGTCGGTCGTCGAGTGGTGTGCGGAAAGAGGGGGAGAGATGGGGGGATCGAACGAGTGGGGGGAACGAGTACTGGTGCGGAGCGGTGACGGGCGTGGCGGGAGCGAGGGGGGGATCGCCGCTCCGACACCGGCCGGACACGGCCCGGCGCGAGGGGGGTGTCGCCGCGCCGCAGTTCCCGATCGGGGGGGAGTGAGTAAAAAGATTTCGAGTTACGGGGAGTAAAATTAACTCCTGTCAGGCGCCCGGTGGGGTGCGGTCGTTGGCGCTGTTGGCGCTTGGCGGGTCCTCGGGGCGGCCGGTGTCGGAGCTGTACACCGACCGCAGCGTCCACCGGAGGGCGACCCAGGTGAACAGGCCGCCCACCAACACGATCCCACCGAGGCCAAGCAGCCAGGCGAAGTCGGGCATATGTACGTCTACGTGACTAAATTTTAAAGTGTTTTCGGCCAAAGCTGGACGGCGAGGCCGCGAAGGATTCAAACCCGCGCCGGTCGAGGTGGGGAACATGACAGCCGGCGAGCGGATCCGAGCGCTGCTGGTGGACGCCTTCACCGACGAGCCCACGCGGGGCAACGGCGCGGGGGTGGTGCCCGACGCCGAGGGGCTGTCGGTCCACCAGATGCAGCGGATCGCCGACGAGTTCGCCCAGAGCGAGACCGCCTTCCTGTTGCCCTCGGGCACCGCGGACCGGCGGGTGCGGTACTTCACGCCCGACCAGGAGGTCGACCTCTGTGGGCACGCCACGGTCGCCAGCCACGCTCACCTGTACGAGGACGGCGTCATCGGGGCGGGCACCCACAGCCTGGAGACCGAGGTCGGCGTCATCGAGGTGGCGGTCGAGGAGGACGGTCGGGTGTGGATGACCCAGGACGACCCGACGATCGAGCGCGCCGACGTGGGGTACGACGAGGTGGGGGCGGCGCTGGGCGTCGACCCGGCGACGATGCGGGACGTGGGCGCGGACCTGCCGCTTGCAGTCGCCTCCACGGGGCTCCCTTTCCTCGTCGTGCCGGTGAACTTCCTCAACGCCGTCGGCGGCGCCGACCCGGAGATGGACGCCGTCGAGGCACTGTGTGAGGAGGTCGACGCGACGGGGGTGTACGTGTTCAGTTTCGACGCCCTCTCGGCGGCGGCGACGCTGCACGGGCGGATGTTCGCGCCGGGCGCCGGGGTGCCCGAGGACCCCGTGACCGGCACCGCCAGTGGCGCGGTCGGGGCCTACCTCCGGCGGTTCGAGGCGTTCGACTCGCTGCCCGAGGAGATGCTGTTCGAGCAGGGCCACTACCTCGGTCGCGACGGGCACGTGTACGTCGGCGCCCGCGAGGAGATCCGGGTCGGCGGTCACGCGGTGACGACACTGGACGGCGAGTTGCGGGTGCCGCCGGACGAGGACGACGAGATACTCGAAGTCTGACTCCGAGTCCGCGGGCGTTCGCAACCTTCTTACCCGGCGTTTCCGTCCCACCGGGCATGAGCGTACGCTGGCTCTCGGAGATCGACGCCGACGACGTGGACAGCGTCGGCGGCAAGGGCGCCTCGCTGGGGGAACTGGCCGGCGCTGACCTGCCCGTGCCGCCGGCGTTCGTCGTCACCGCGGACACGTACCGGCGGTTCGTCGAGGAGGCGGGCATCGCCGAGGAACTGTTCGCGGCGGTCGACGTCGACGTCGAGGACACCGACGCGCTGGCCGACGCCGAGCAGCGCGCCCGCGAGCTGGTGCTGAACGCCGAGTTCCCCGAGGGACTGCGCGAGGAGATCGCCGCCGCGTACGACGACCTCACCGCCGAGGGAAGCGAGTTCGTCGCCGTGCGCTCCTCGGCGACGGCAGAGGACCTGCCCGACGCCTCCTTCGCGGGCCAGCAGGAGACATTCCTCAACGTCACCGGCGAGGCCGTCCTCGACCGGGTGCGGGAGTGCTGGGCGTCGCTGTTCACCCAGCGGGCCATCTACTACCGCCAGCAGCAGGGGTTCGCCCACGACGCGGTGAACATGGCCGTCGTCGTCCAGCGGATGGTCGACGCCGAGAAGTCCGGCGTACTGTTCACCAGTCACCCCTCGACCGGCGATCCGCGGGTGATCGTGGAGGCGACCTGGGGGCTGGGCGAGGCGGTCGTCTCCGGGTCGGTGTCGCCGGACAACTACGTGCTCGACCGCGACGGCACCGTCGAGGAGGTGACCGTCGCCGACAAGAAGATCAAACACGTCCGCAGCGAGGACGGCGAGACCGTCGAGCGCCCCGTCGCCGACGAGCGCCGCGAGAAGCAGGTACTCTCGGAGGACGAACTTGCCCGTCTGGCCGCCCTCGCCGCCACGGTCGAGGACCACTACGGCACCCCGCAGGACGTCGAGTGGGCGGTCAGGGACGGCGAGGTGTACATGCTGCAGTCCCGGCCGATAACGACGATCGACGACGAACCCGGGGCGCCCGAGGAGCGTGTCGACGAGGACGTGGAGGTCGACCGCGTGGAGGCGACCAACGGCGCCGGGGTCGACGCGGACGGTGACGGGCGCTCGGCCGGGCGAACCGACGGCTCCGGGGCGGTGACCGAGAGCGCCGGCACGGACGGCACCCTCGTCCGGGGACTGGGCGCCAGTCCCGGTCGGGCGTCGGGCACGGTGCGGGTGGTCGAGGGGGTCGACGAACTGGACAAGGTCACGAGCGGCGACGTGATCGTCACCCGGATGACGACGCCGGACATGGTGCCTGCGATGAAGCGAGCGGCGGCGATCGTCACCGACGAGGGCGGGATGACCTCCCACGCGGCGATCGTCTCCCGCGAGTTGGGCGTGCCAGCCGTCGTCGGCACCGGCAACGCGACCGCGGTCGCGGAGGACGGCACCACCGTCACCGTCGACGGCGAGAAGGGCGGTGTCGAGCGCGGCGTCGACGAGACCGCCGAGCCGCCGGAACCCGTCGAGGAGGCCCGCCCCGACACCCCGGTGAAGCCGATGACCGCAACGGAGGTGAAGGTCAACGTCTCCATCCCCGAGGCCGCCGAGCGGGCGGCCGCCACCGGCGCCGACGGCGTCGGACTGCTGCGGGTCGAGCACATGATCCTCTCGCTGGGCCGGACCCCCGAGCGGTACATCGCCGAGGAGGGCGAGCGCGCCTACGTCGACCAGCTCGTCGAGGGGATCCGCGGCGTCGCCGAGGAGTTCTACCCCCGCCCCGTCCGGGTCCGCACCCTGGACGCCCCCACCGACGAGTTCCGCCAGCTGGAGGGCGGCGAGGACGAACCCGAGGAGCACAACCCGATGCTGGGCTACCGGGGCATCCGCCGGTCACTCGACCGCCCGGAAGTGTTCGCCCACGAACTCGAGGCGTTCCGCCAGCTGTACGACATGGGGTACGACAACGTCGAGGTGATGTTCCCGCTGGTCAACGACAAGGAGGACGTCGTCCGGGCGCGCAACATGATGCAGGAGGCGGGCATCGACCCCGAGAAGCGCTCCTGGGGGGTGATGATCGAGACCCCCGCCTCCGCGCTGCAGGTCGGCGAGATGGCCGAGACGGGCATCGACTTCGCCTCCTTCGGGACGAACGACCTCACGCAGTACACGCTGGCGGTGGACCGCAACAACGAGAACGTCGCCGACCGGTTCGACGAACTCCACCCCGCCGTCCTCGAGTTGATCGGCCGGACCATCGAGACCTGCCGCGAGCACGGCGTCGACACCTCCATCTGCGGGCAGGCCGGCTCAAAACCCGAGATGGTCCGCTACCTCGTCAACGAGGGCGTGTCGTCGATATCGGCGAACATCGACGCCGTCCGCGACGTGCAACACGAGGTCAAGCGCGTCGAGCAGAAGTTCATCCTCGACTCCGTGCGCTAGTCGGCCCCGACCTCGCCGGTGGTCCACTCCGCGCCCAGGTCGGTCGCCCGCAGCATCGCGAGCAGCCCGAACGTCGCCGAGAGAATGAAGCCACCGAAGGCCACCGCCATCGGCGGCAGGCCCGCCGGAGGCGCCGTCATCGAGAGCAGCCCACCGACCCCGGCAGCGAGCGCACAGCACTGGTACGCAAGCAGTCGCGGGTCAGTCAGGAACGTCAGCAGGTCCGCGGACTCGTCTTCCGTGCTCATATCCCCCCTCAGTGGTGAAAAATTAAAAGCCTTTTCGCGGTTCGAGTTTTCGAACCCCGGCAGTACCGGGAGCGCCCCGCCAGTGGCTCGACCGGGGGGAGACGACCGGCCAGGTCGCCGGCGTCCGGTCTCCGGGCGTGGGGCGGTCGGTCGCCGGCACGGGCCGAAACGCAACGGCTAATCGGCTCCGGGACGGCGGTAGAGGAGATGCGGCGAGACGCGACGGACCACCGCGAGCGAGGGTTCCGGGCGGGCGAGCGGGGCGGCCAGTCCGGCACGCTCGACGCCGAGCCACAGTCGTTCGACCGGGTGCTGTGCTCGATGTGCACCCGCCCCCACCCAGCGGCGCGGCGGGCGGCCGAGCGCTTTCTCGCGACGAACCCCGGCGACCCGACGACGTTCCCGGCGGTCGCCGAACTGGAGGAGCGGGCGATCGAGGCCCTGGGCGCCGTGGCGTCGCTGCCGGACCCGGCGGGCTACGTCACCAGCGGGGGCACCGAGGCCAACGTCCAGGCGGTCCGGATGGCCCGCGACCGGCACCGTGACCTGACCGCCGGTCCCGGCCCGTCGCCGGCGGCGAACGTCGTGGCCCCGGAGAGCGCCCACGTCAGCGTTCGGAAGGCGGCGGACCTGCTGGGCGTGGAGTTGCGGACGGTGCCGACCCGCGAGGGGCGGGCCGACCTCGACGCGCTGTCGGCGGCGGTCGACCGGGGGACCGTCGCCGTCGTCGCCGTCGCCGGGTCGACGGAGTACGGCCGCGTCGACCCCGTGCCGGCGGTCGCCGAGATAGCGAGCGACGCGGGCGCACTCTGTCACGTCGACGCCGCCTGGGGCGGGTTCGAGTTGCCCTTCACCGACCACGACTGGGACTTCGGGGACGCCCCGGTGGACACGATGACGCTGGACCCGCACAAGTTGGGGCGGGCGGCCGTACCGTCGGGGGGACTGCTGGTACGTGACCCCGGCCTGCTGGAGCGGTCGACCGTCGAGACGCCGTACATGGGCCAGGCGGGCCAGGCGACACTGCTTGGCACGCGCTCCGGGGCCGGCGTCGCCAGCGCGGTCGCCGCCCTGGAGCGCCTGTGGCCCGACGGGTACCGGCGACAGCAGCGCCGGATCGCGGCGACGGCGGCGTGGCTCGCCGGCGAACTGCGCGACCGCTCCTACGACGTGGTCGACCCCGAACTGTCGGTCGTCGTGGCTGACCTGCCCCGCGAGACCGTCGAGGCGCTGCGGGCGGCGGGCTGGCGGCTCGCGACGACCGGCGCCGGGGAACTCCGGGTGGTCTGTGGTCCACACCTCACGCGGGCGACGCTGGAGGAGTTCCTCGGGGACCTCGACCGGGTGGTCGACGGTGAGAGCGCCCGCGACGAGGGCTGATGGGGGTCGCCCGGCGAGAGATAGACCTCAAGACTTACGCCGTCGTGGCGGTGACGTGTCAGCGTGACCGACGACGCCACCGGGCCGGGCGCGGGCGGCGTCGGCGCCGCCGCCGAGTCGCCGGAGTCCGTCGAGTCCCTCACCGAGGACCAGCGGCGCCACCGCGAGCGGGCCGCCTCGCGGACCGGCGTGGCGGTCCTGCTGGCGGTCGTCATCGCCGCGGTCGCGTTCGGCTTCCTCGCGGTGACCGGGCGCCTGGGGGAGACGTACGCCGCCGTCGAGACGGCGGTCACGACGGCCCAGGGGTGGCTCGGACTCGTCGTGATCTTCGTCTACTCGGTGCTGATCGCCGTGCTGTTGCCCCTGCCCTCCGAGGTGGTGCTCGCGGCGCCGCTGGAGCTGGGGCTGGGGACGCCGCTGCAGTTGGCGGTGATCGTCCTCGTCAGTGGCGCGGGCAAGGCGATCGGCAGCGTGGCCGCCTTCCACGCCGGCCAGGAGGCCAAACAGTCCGGGCCGGTCGTCCGGCGACTCCGTGCCTCGCGGTTCGACATCGTCGAGTGGTCCGAGTCCACGTCGGCGTCACTGGTCGGGCGGTACGGCTACGTCGGGCTGGCGCTCGCGCTGTGCGTGCCGGGGTTCCCGGACACGATCTCGATATACGCGTTCTCGATGCTGGACGGCGACTACGCACGGTTCGCCGCCGCGGTGTTCGTCGGCAGCGTCGGCCGACTGGTGGTGACACTCGGGGTCGCCGGCGCCGTCGTCGGCGTCCTCTGAGCGGCGTGACGCTTTAGTGTCGCCACCCCGGTCGATCGCGTGTGCAGTTCGCTACCGCCGCGACGGGACGGTTCTCGGCGTCGACGCGCCGTATGCGTCGCCAGCGGTAGCACTCGCGTGGACTCGTCGGCGGCGACTGGTCATGCGGTCGGGACCGGCGACGAAACGCGGGCTCGACGGGGTACCGGCGGTGACCACGCGGTCCAGCGGATCACGCGGACTTCGACGACCGACACATGCAAGCACACGACCGAGGACATCGGCGGGTTTTAACCCCGCCGGCGGGAGGTATCGACCGATGAGCGAGAGCGACGACCGACGGTTCCCGACGGACGAACCGGCGGTGGTCACCTGCGGGCTGCCGTACGCCAACGGCGACCTGCACGTCGGCCACCTGCGGAACTACGTCAGCGGCGACGTGTTCGCCCGGGCGCTGCGCTCGGTGGACCAGCAGACCGCGTTCGTCTGTGGCTCGGACATGCACGGAACGCCCGTCGCGGTCAACGCCGAACAGGAGGGCCGCGACCCCGAGGACTTCGCGATGGAGTGGCACGAGCAGTACAGCGAGCAGTTCCCCCGCTTCCGGGTGGAGTTCGACAACTACGGGCACACCCACGACGAGACCAACACCGAGTTGACCCGCGAGATCGTGCGGGCACTGAAACGCGAGGGCCACGTCGTCGAGAAGGAGATCCGCGTCGCCTGGGACCCCGAGATCGACCAGCCCCTGCCGGACCGCTACGTCGAGGGCACCTGTCCCTACTGCGGGGCGCGTGCCCGCGGCGACGAGTGCGACGAGGGGTGTGGCCGCCACCTCGAACCCGGCGAGGTGGAGGACCCCGTCTCCGTCGTCACCGGCGAACCCGCGGAGTACCGCCTGCGGGAACACAAGTTCTTCCGACTCGCGGACCTGCAGGAGTACCTCCAGGCGTTCATCGACCGCCTCGAGGGGACGGCAAACGCCCGCAAGCAGCCCCGCGAGTGGATCTTCGGCGAGTTGGAGGACTGGTGTATCACCCGCGACATGGACTGGGGTATCGACTACCCCGGCGAGGACGGCGAGCGCGAGGATCTCGTGCTGTACGTCTGGGTGGACGCCCCCACGGAGTACATCGCCTCCACCAAGCAGTACTCCGAGCGGGTCGGCACGGAGACGTTCGACTGGCAGGCGGTGTGGGGCGAGGGTCCCGAGGCAGGCGAACCCGCCGACCCCGAGGCGGTGCGCCGGGGTGACGTCGTCCACGTCATCGGTCAGGACATCATCCAGCACCACACCGTGTTCTGGCCGGCGATGCTGCGGGCGGCGGGGTACAACGAGCCCCGCGCCGTCGTCGCGTGTGGCTGGGTGACCATCGACGGCGAGGGGCTCTCGACCAGTCGTGGCCGTGCGGTGTGGGCGAAGGAGTACCTCGACGAGGGGTTCGAGCCCGACCTGCTGCGGTACTACCTCACCACCGCCGGGGGCTTCCAGGACAACGTCGACTTCTCCTGGGCGCAGTTCCGCCAGCGCGTCAACGACGAACTCGTCGACGACCTGGGCAACTTCCTCTACCGCTCACTGCTGTTCGCCCACCGCAACTTCGGGGGCACGCCCGACCCCGCGTCCGGGCCGAGCGAGGAGGTCCGCGAGGAGATCCAGGCGGCGATCGAGCAGTTCCGTGACGGCCTGGACTCATACGAGGTCCGCGAGGTCGGCGACGCCGCCGTCGATCTCGCCCGCTTCGGCAACCGCTACATCCAGCACCACGAGCCCTGGAACCTCGACGACGACGACGCCGCCCCCGTCATCCGGGACTGTGTGTACCTCGCGAAGGCCGTCGCCGTCCTCGCCGAACCGGTGATCCCCGACACCGCAGAGCGCGTCTGGGACACGCTGTGCGAGGACGGCTCCGTCCACGACGCCACGCTGGAGGCCGCCCTCGAGGCGCCACCCGCCGAGTTCGACGAACCGGCGGAGCCGTTCGACCCCGTCGAAGCCGAGCACGTCGAGGAACTCGCGGCCCGACTGGAGGACCGCGTCGCCGGGTCGACCGAGAGCGAAAGCGACGACACCACCGACGACGACGAGGCGAGCGTGACCGACCTGGAGCCACTCGCCGAGGAGCGCATCAGTCACGACCAGTTCCAGGCGCTCGACCTGCGTGTCGGCCGGATCGAGAGCGCCGAGCCGATCGAGGGTGCCGACAAGCTCCTGCGCCTGGAGGTCGACGTCGGCGTCGAGACCCGCCAGGTCGTCGCCGGGCTGCGCCAACTCCACGACGTCGAGGAGTTGCCGGGGACGCGGGTGGTCCTGCTCGCGAACCTGGAACGGGCAGAACTGTTCGGCGTCGAGTCGAACGGGATGGTGCTGGCCGCCGGCGAGGAGGCCGACCTGCTGACGACCCACGGCGACGCCGCGCCCGGTGAGACGATCCGGTAACCGGGTCGGGGTCGTCTCCGTTGACCGGGGATCGCGCTCTCTGTGGTGACTCACGAAGCCCTCGGCGCTCTCACCAGTTACTCTCGATCCCGGTGCGGAGGCCTCCGAAGCCCTCGGCGCTCTCACCAGTTACTCTCGGCCTCGATGGGTCGACTCACGAAGCCCTCGACGCGCTCGACCGCTCTGCGTCGCTGCGCTCCTCGCTCCGCTGCGGTGCTTGCGTCCGCAGAGACGGGGCGAGCGCGTCTCGCCCTTCGATTCCGCCAGGACAGCAGGTGCTCCCCACACCTCCCCGCCCGGTCGCGGGGGTCGCTCGGCTTCCTCGCTGATGGCTCGGGAGCCTCGCAGTAGGCGACCGGGCGCTTCCCCTGAAGGGCGCGCGAGCAACGCGCGAGGGACGAGGACCGCAGCGAGCGGAGCGAGCGAGGACCGCAGGAGGTTGGGGAGGCGCGAGGCCGCGGTCGCGGCGGGCGGGACTGAAAGGGGCCGGTCGCTCGACGACGGCGCGGGACGCAAGCACTGCAGGGAGCGAAGCGACCGAAGCGCGCAGCGACCGCACCGAGTCGAGCGACCGGGGGCGTTCTGGGCCGTCTCCACGGAGACACAGCGAGTCTGAGAGC
>CAYODS010000099.1:0-11210 GCA_964402765.1 uncultured Halobacteriales archaeon | reverse complement strand
TGCATCATGTTCGTCGTGGGGGCGCCGACGCGGGACTTCTCGTCTTTCTCCTTTGCGTCGAACGCTCGCCACTCGGGGCCGCGGTCGATCTCGTCCTCCTCGACCACCAACCCGCAGTCGGCACAGACGGTCTCGGCTCGCTCCTCGTCGGAGACGAGGTTCCCCCCACACTCGGGACAGGCGAGTTCCTCGTCCTCGGTCTCGTCCTCCTCTACGCGCTCCCGCTCGCGCGTGTCTCGGATGCTCGTGTCTGTCATTGTGTCAGTGTCGTCCAGAGAGTCGTCTCAGACGGTGTGTGCTCGGTGCACGGAGCCGCCGTGAGAACTCCCTTCGTGGTTGTAGGTACGTGGTCGAGCGTACTTAAACCTTCCGGCGGTCGAAACGGTCGATTTCGACGGTCAGACGCGCCGAGCCTCCGGAATTCTCACAATTGATGATGGTGTAGCGAGGTGGCGTCCTCGGCGGGACCGAAACTCCTTACAGACGCGTACTCCTCGGGTGGTGTATGACCGACGACGCCGTCGACCCCGAGACGGTCGAGCACGTGGCCGGCCTGGCGCGAGTCGCCCTCGACGACGACGAGCGCGAGGCGTTCGCCGAGCAGTTCGGGGCGGTACTGGAACACTTCGAGACGCTCGACGAGGTGCCCGACGTCGACGCCGACCCCGACCTCGTGAACGTGCTCCGCGCCGACGAGGTGCGCGAGGGACTCACCCAGGAGGAGGCACTCGCCAACGCCCCCGAGAGCGAGGAGGGGTACTTCAAGGGTCCGCGGGTGTCATGAGCGCCGACCTCAACGCCTTCGTCACTCGCGAGCGGATCGAGGGGGCCACGGAGGGACCGCTGGCCGGCCGCACCGTCGCCGTGAAGGACAACATCTCCACCGAGGGGGTGCGTACCACCTGTGGCTCCGAGATGCTCGCCGACTACGTCCCCCCGTACGACGCCACCGTCGTCGAGCGCCTCCACGAGGCGGGAGCGACGATCGTCGGCAAGACCAACATGGACGAGTTCGGCATGGGAACCACGACCGAGACCTCCGCCTTCGGCCCCACGCGCAACCCCGTCGACACCGACCGTGTCCCCGGCGGCTCCTCCGGGGGGTCGGCGGCCGCCGTCGCCGCCGGCGAGGCCGACCTCGCACTCGGCTCGGACACCGGCGGCTCCGTGCGCTGTCCGGCCGCCTTCTGTGGCGTCGTCGGCATCAAGCCCACATACGGACTGGTGTCCCGGTACGGCCTCGTCGCCTATGCCAACTCCCTCGAGCAGGTCGGCCCCATCGCGCCGACCGTCGAGGGGGCCGCCGAACTGCTCGACGTGATCGCCGGGCCCGACCCGAACGACGCCACCACCCGCCTGGACGACGGCCAGCGCCCTGGCGGGGACGAGGACGACGACGCCCATCCCGCCGAGGGGACCGACTACGCCGCCGCCGCCGACGGCGACGTGGCCGGGCTGCGGGTCGGCGTGCCGACCGAACTCGTCGACGGCGCCGAGGAGGGCGTCGTCCGCGTGTTCGAGGACGCCCTGGACGACCTCCGCTCGCAGGGCGCCACCGTCGAGGAGGTGTCACTGCCGTCGGTGGAGTACGCCGTCGCCGCGTACTACGTCATCGCGATGGGCGAGGCGTCCTCGAACCTCGCGCGGTTCGACGGCGTCCGCTTCGGGCACTCGGGTGGGGACGGCGACTGGAACGAGGCCTTCGCAGCCACCCGTGAGGAGGGGTTCGGTGAGGAGGTGAAACGTCGGGTCCTGCTGGGCACCTACGCCCTCTCGGCGGGCTACCACGACAAGTACTACCGGAAGGCACAGGACGCCCGCGCCTGGGTGAAGTCCGACTTCGACGAGGCGTTCGAGCGGGTGGACGTGATCGCCTCGCCGACGATGCCCGTGTTGCCGTTCGAGTTGGGCGAGAGCCTGGACGACCCCGTGCGGATGTACCTCGCCGACGCCAACACCACGCCGGTCAACCTCGCTGACCTGCCCGCGATCTCGGTGCCGGCGGGCCGTGCCGACGGCCTGCCAGTCGGGATACAACTGGTGGGACCGGCCTTCGGCGAACACCGGATCATCCGGGCCGGCAGCGCGCTGGCCTGAGCGGTCGCTGGCCGGGCGGCGACGACGGACCCGGAGGGCCCTCACTCCTCGAAGGCGAGGTTCATGATGAACTGCGAGAACTCGTCGCTGCGGTGGTCGGCCTCCTCCTCGCCGATGAACGGCGACAGTTGGTCGCCGGCCATCAACAGCGAGAAGTCCAGATCGCGGGTCCGCGGGGTGAGATAGTAGGTGTTGTGCCCGTTGTACACCGTCTCCTCGCGCTCTATCAGTTCGTGGTCGATCAGCGTGTCGACGATCCGGCTCCCCTTCCGGGAGGAGACGCCGAGTTCCTTCCAGAAGTCACTCTGGTGGATACCGCCGGACTCGCGCACGAGTTCGAGACCGGCGCGTTCGTCCTCGGAGAGCTGCTCGATCGCCTCGGCGCCGGTCGCACTCACCGAGACCACCCCCCGTCGTGGGCCGATGTTCCGTGCATCCTATCTGGACTACGCCCGCCACCCCATTTCAATCCCGCGGGGTCGACACCGTTCCGACGGAGCCAAGACGCCCGCGACACTGTCTGGGGGGTATGGACGACGCCGACCACGGACACGACGCCGGGAGTCACGGTGGGGGCCACGACCACGGCGACGGTGCCGACCCGGACGGGCGAACGACGGCGCCGATGAGCGAGTTCACCACCCGACAGGCGGGGATCGGCGCTCTCGTCGCGCTCGTCGGCCTCGTCGTGGCGTTCGGGGTGCCCCTGCTGGCCGCCTAAGCGAGGCCGAGCAGTTCCAGTCCGCCGAACCGGAACAGGAACAGGTAGATCTGGACGACGCCGGCGGCGGCGATGACGACGCCCGCGAGCCGGGTGAGCAGTCCCGAGCGACGGGACAGGCCCGCCAGCAGCGTCTCCCGGCCCAGCGCGGCGAGGGCGGTGACGAGAAACATCAGCAGCACCATCCCCGAGGCGTAGGCGCCGAACATCGCGGCGGCGAGGGCAGGCGACGCCCCCGAGACGGCGAAGGTGGCCACGCCGACGAACACCGGCGCCGCACACCCCGCCGCGGCGGCGGCGTACACCACGCCGAAGACGAAGTACCCCCCCACCGAGCGGCGCCGCTCCGGCAGGGCGACGTGCAACTGGCCCATCTCCACCCGCCCGGCGGCCATCGCCACCCCCAGGGCGACCAGGCCGGCCCCGACGACCAGTTCGAGGACGCTTATGTGCTGCAGCGGGAGTGCACTCGCCCCGACAGCGGCGATGATCCCCGCGAGCACCGCGTACACGAGGAAGAAGCCGGCGCTGGTCACGCCGGCGACGACCGCCGCCCGCCGGAGTCGCGAGATGGCCCCCGGGAGCCGCCCCCTGTGCGTCGCCGGGGCGTCGTCGTCCTCGCTGCCGAGGAAGTAGGCGACGTACCCCGGCAACAGCGGGTACGCACACGGCGCGAAGAACGTCGCGACCCCCGCCGAGAACGCAAGCGCCACCCGCGGGTTCACCGGCAGGTCCGCCGCCGACGGGCCGAACTGGGCGAGCGCGAGCAGCGGGACCGCGAGCGCCACCGCGGCGACTGCGGCGGCGGTCATCCCCCTGGCGTCGCGCCGGCGGCCTCGAGTTCGGCGCGGATCGTGTCGGTGGCGGCGAGTCCGGAGTGGCGCCACCGCTCGGTGCCGTCGGCGTCGAGGACGATCATCGTCGGCACGCGGTCGGCCCGGTACGCCGAGGACAGTTCCAGTTGCGGGTCCAGCGCCACCGGCCACGTCCCCTCGTACCGTCGCCAGAACGACCGGACGGCGTCCGTGTCGCGCTCGTTCGTGATCGACAGCATGTGGACCTCGGGGAACGCCCGGTCCACCGCCCGGAGGTTCGCCATCTGTGGCTTGCAGGGGGCACACCAGGTGGCGAAGAAGTCAAGAAGCGTCACCCGGCGGGGCGCGACCGGCACCCGGTCGCCGGGCGACCCGCCGACGGCGAGCGTGTCGACGGTGCGACCGTCGGACTCGCCGCCCCCACCACCGTCGCTCGAGTCGAGTGTGCCGAGACACCCCGCGGCGGCGCCGGCGGTGGCCGCGGCGAGGCCAGCGAGGAGCCGTCGTCGGGTGTGCATACCGCCAACTGACGACGGCACCGGATAAAGCCGTACGGGACTCGTGGGCCCGCGTCGCACAACCCCGGCGTGGTTATACGTGAGGCGACACGAGTCGGGGTATGAACCGCCGACGCCTGCTCGCGCTGGGAACCGCGGCCGCGCTGGGACTGGCGGGGTGTACCGGCCAGGAGGACGGGACGGACCCGGGCGCCGACGCCGACCCGACCGACGGTGGAGGGGACGGGGGCGACGGCAGTGACGGCGGCGACGGCGAGCCGATCGACGCCGACGACGGCGAGGTGGTCCGCGGTCCCCGCGGCGAGGTGGAGCTGCCGGTCGAGGAGGCGGCGATCGACGACGTGGTCCCGAAGGACCGCATCCCGGCGATCACCGATCCCGCCTTCGCAGAGGACTGGAGCGACATGGACGCCACCCTCGGGGACGGGGAGCGAGTCATCGGCGTCGTCCGGAACGGGGAGGCGCGGGCGTACCCGCTGGCGATCCTCAACTACCACGAGATCGTCAACGAGGAGTTCGACGGCCCGCTGCTGGTCACGTACTGCCCGCTGTGTGGCAGCGGCGTCACCGCCGAGCGCCGCGTCGCCGGGGAGGAGACTACCTTCGGCGTCTCGGGGAAACTGTGGCGCTCGGACCTGGTGATGTACGACGCCCTGACGAACTCGCTGTGGAGCCAGATCCTCGGGACGGCGATCCGCGGCGAGCGGACCGGCGACCGGCTGACGCTGGTGCCGTCGACGATCACGACCTGGGGCCAGTGGCGAAGCGACCACCCCGGGACGCGGGTGCTGTTGCCGCCGCCGGAGTCCGGCGTCATCCGTGACAACGCCGTCCCGCAGAACTACGACAGGAACCCGTACGCCCGCTACGAGAGCAGCGACCGGATCGGCGTCACGCTGGGCGACGACTTCGACGACGACCGCCTGGAGCCGAAGACCTGGGTGATCGGCGTCGCCACCGACGACGCGGCGACGGCGTACCCGTTCGACCGCGTCAGCGATGCGGGCGTGGTCAACGACACCGTCGGCGACCTGCCGGTCGTGGTGACCGCCACGGGCCAGGACTCCCTGTCGGCGTTCGACCGCCGCGTCGACGGTCGCACGCTGGAGTTCGAGACGGCGGGCGAGGGACGGATGCGGGCCGGGGGGTCGACGTGGACCCGCACCACCGGGATCGCCCAGGACGGCCCCTTCGAGGGCACCCGACTCGACGACGCCGCCCGCGTCAGCACAGAGTTCTACTTCGCCTGGCTGAACTTCCACCCCGACACCGCCGTGTACGGGGCGGAGTGACCGTGCCCGGGGGCGACCGGCCGACGACCCGCCGGGCGCTGCTGGCCGCCGTCGCCGGTCTCGCGGGGACCGCCGGCTGTCTCCACGCGCCGATCGCGGGCGACCCCGGCGGTCGGGGAGCGAACCAGGCCCCGGCGACGGGAGACGGTCGAGGGACGACCACCGGGGAACGGCCCCTCGCGCGACACGGCACCCCGGCGACGATCTGCGAGGAGGAACCCGGCGAGGACCCCGGCATCTACGCGGTGACGGACCCCGCGTTCGGCGAGGACTGGGCGGGGCTCGACGTCGACGGCCGGTACGGCGCGCTGGCCGCGGACACGACCGTCGTCGGCGTGGAGCGAGACGGGGAGACGCGGGCCTACCCGCTGCCGGTGCTCACCTTCCACGAGGTGGTCAACGACGACCTCGGAGGGCCGCTGCTCGTGACGTACTGTCCGCTGTGCAAGAGCGGGCTGGTGGCCGAACGCCGGGTGGACGGCGTCGCGACGACGTTCCGGGTGACCGGACTGCTGTGGCGCGCACCGCGGATCCAGTCGGCGGCGGCCGTCGAGCGCGGCGACGTGTTCGGCGCCGGCACCCTCGACCCCGGCACGGAGCCGCGTAACCGCGGCAACCTGGTGATGGCCGACGACCGGACCGGGAGCTACTGGAGTCAGATCCTGGCGCGGGCGATCTGTGGCCCGGCCCGCGGTGACCGGCTGACGGCCGTGGCGGCGACGACGACCACCTGGCGCGAGTGGCGCGACGACCACCCGGAGACGCGGGTGTTACTCCCCCCACCCGTCTCGAAGACGGACGCCTGATCAGAACACGTACTCGTCCTCGTGGCCCATCATCCCGTCCTCCTCGAAGCCGGGGTCACCGTCGTCGTTGATCCCCCCGCCGGTCTTGAACGCCTTGATGCCCGTCGACAGCAGTTCCTCGACCGCCTCCTTCCGGTCGACGAACTCCCCCTGTTCTATCATCTGGGTGATCCGCGTCTCCAGGTGCTCGGGCACCGTGATCTCGACCCGTGGCATTGCTGGCACGAGATTCACGAGTCGGGGGCTTAAGCCTGGCGGGGGCACGGGAACGCCGGGAAGGACAGGCTTACGAGTGGGCCGACCGTACCACTCCGTGATGGGATCTGTCGGCGGCGACGGGTCGGCGGCGTCCGAGCGTGACCCCGACTCCGGCTCCGGGTCGGGCGACGCCGACGCCCGCCCCACGCCAGCGGTGCCACGGGGGGTGCGAGCCGCGACCCGCGAGGTGCCCGACGTCTCCTACCGGGCCTTTCTCTCGGCGTTCGACCGGCCCCACACGTACTGGTCGACGCCCGACGGCCTGGAGGTCGCCGGCGTCGGCTCCGTCGCCCGGCTCACCGCCGGCGGCGAGGACCGCTTCGACCGCCTGCGTGCCCGGGCCGACCGACTGTTCGACGCCGTCGCGTTCGACGGCCCGGCGGTCGCCCGGCCCCGCGTCCTCGGGGGGCTCGCCTTCCACCCCGACCACCGCGCGGAGTCGCCGTGGGCGTCGTTCCCCGCGGCGGCGTTCGTCCTGCCGCGACTCCTGCTGGTGCGTGGCGACGAGCGGACACTCCTGACCGCCGTCGTCGCCGACGGGGCCGGCGCCCCCGAGGCGGCGCTGGACCGGGCGGTCGAACGCGTCGCGGACCTGCCCGCGATGCGACCCGTCGGGACGCCGCCCGGCGTGCGCTCCCGGCGGACGGTGACCAGCCGGGAGGCGTGGATCGACGGCGTCGAGCACCTGCTCGACCGGATCGACGCCGGCGACCTTGAGAAGGCGGTGCTGGCGACCGCCCTCCAGGTGGACCTCGCCGGCGAGGTGGTCCCGCGGGACGTACTGGAGCGGTTGCGGCGCACGCACCCCGACTGCTTTCGCTTTCTCGTCGACGACGGTCACGCCTTCTTCGGGGCGCCGCCGGAGCGACTCGTCGCCCGCTCGGGCCGCGAGGTGCGGACCGAGGCGCTGGCCGGCACCGTCCCCCGGGGGAGCACCCCCGCCGAGGACGACGACCTCGCCGCGCGGTTGCTGGACGACGAGAAGACAACCCGCGAGCAGCGACTCGTGACCGAGGCGATCCGCGAGCGCCTGGCGCCGACCGGCGAGGTCCGAACCGGCGAGCGGGGCGTCCGCCGTCTCGCGGGCGTCCAGCACCTGGAGACGCCGGTCGAGGCGACGCTCTCGGAGGACCGCCACGTGCTCGACCTCGTCGAGGCGCTGCACCCCACCCCCGCCGTTGGCGGGTTGCCCGTCGAGCGGGCGGTGCGGGCCGTGCGGGATATCGAGCCGTTCGAGCGCGGGTGGTACGCCGCCCCCGTCGGGTGGTTCGACGCCGCCGGCGACGGCGAGTTCGCGGTCGCCATCCGCTCCGGCGTCGCCGCCGACCGCCGGGTGACGCTGTTCGCTGGCAACGGCATCGTCGCCGACTCCGACCCGGAAGACGAGTGGGACGAGGTCAACCTCAAGTGGCCCGTCCTCGACGAACTGCGGCGATGAGCGACGAGGACACCACCGGCGACGCCGACGAACCGGCGACAGGAGCGGGCGACGCCGACCCCACCGAGAGCCCCAACCTCGCCACCCTGTGGGGCCGGTCGTTCGTCGGCGAACTCGCCCGTCTGGACGTGCCGGTCGTGTACGCGCCCGGGAGCCGGTCGACGCCGCTTGTGGTCGCCGCCTGTCGCCATCCCGAGGTGCGGACGCTGCGTCACCTGGACGAGCGGTCGGCGGGCTACCTCGCGCTGGGGTGGGGTCGCCGGACCGGCCGGCCCGCCGTCGTCGTCACCACTTCGGGGACGGCGACGGCGAACCTCCACCCCGCCGCGATGGAGGCGGACCGCGGGCGGGTGCCGCTCGTGCTGGCGACCGCCGACCGCCCCGCCGACCTGCGTGACTCGGGCGCCAACCAGACCGTCGACCAGGAGAAACTGTACGGCGACGCCGTCCGGTGGTACCGCGACCTGCCCGAGCCCGAACCGCGCGAGCGGGCGCTGCGGCGCCTGCGGACCGACGCCGCCCGCGCCGTCGCCGTCGCCACTGGCGAGGGCGGCGCCGCCGGGCCGGTCCACCTCAACCTCCCGTTCCGGAAACCGCTGGACCCGCTGCCGCCCGCGGACGCACCAGAGGGGAGCGACGCCGACCGGGTACCCGAGGACCTCGCCGAACGGGCGCCCGCGGCGGTCGCCGGCCGGGACGCCCCCTACGTCCGGTGGTGGGGCGGGCACCGGGAGCCGGAGCCAGCCGTAGTCGAGGACCTCGCGGGGGCGGTCGCGGACACCGGCCGGGGGCTGATCGTCGTCGGTCCGACGGACGCCCCGCCGCTTTCGGGCGACGGCCTGGCGGCACTGTCGGCGACGACCGGCTTTCCGCTGCTTGCCGACCCGCTGTCGAACCTGCGGTACGGGCCGGCCGTCGAGCGGGCCCCCGTCTGCGGTGGCTACGACACCTACGTCGACCCGCGGGTGACGGCGGAGTGGCCCGACCCGGACCTGGTGGTCGGCGTCGGCGCCTCGCCCACCTCGAAGCCGCTGCGGACCTACCTCGCCGGGACCGGCGCCCGCCGGGTGCAGGTCGACCCCGCCGGCGGGTGGCGCGAGGCGACGTTCACGAGCACCGACCAGGTGGTCGCCGACCCCGACGCCCTGGCGCGGGCGGTGCTCGATCACCTGCCGGCGGCGGGCGACGGTGACGACGACGGCGGCGTCCACACCGCGTGGACAGAGCGGTGGCTCGACGCCGAGGCCACCCACCGCGAGGCGCTGTCGGCCGCTCGCTCGGGCGAGCTGACCGCCACGGTGGACGGCGAGGCGGTCGCCCCGGGCGCGGACGTGGAGGGCGTGGCGCTTGCGACGGCGGTCGCGGCGGCGCCGGCGGGGGCGACGGTGTTCGTCTCGAACAGCACACCCGTGCGGGACCTGGACCGGTTCGTCCCGCCCGAGGAGCGCCCGCTGGTCGCGCTGGGCAACCGCGGGGCGTCTGGGATCGACGGCATCACGAGCACCGCGGCGGGAGCGACGCTCGCGGGCGACGGACCGGGACTGCTGGTCACGGGCGACCTGGCGTGGCTGCACGACACGACCGGTCTGCTGGCGCTGCGTGACTTCGGGGTGGACCTCACCTGTGTCGTGCTGAACAACGACGGCGGTGGCATCTTCCACGCGCTGCCGATCGAGGACGTGGAGCCGCCGTTCACCGAGGCGTTTCGCACGCCACACGGGCTCACCTTCGAGGGGACCGCCGAGACGTTCTCGCTGTCGTACCGCACGGTGGAGCCGGGAGACCTCGGACCGGCGGTCGAGCGGGCGGTCGGGAACGGCGAGCCCACCGTCCTGGAGGTGTCACTCGACGCCGAGCGAAGCCACCGGGTGCGGGAGGCCGTCGTCGAGCGGGTCGTCGCGGACCTGTCCTGACGCCTGGAGCCGGGAACGGAACGCCCGCCACCCGTCAGGAGGGGGCGGGACCGAGCCTGCCGCCGGTCAGGAGGGGCGGGTGAAGTAGGCGACGACGGCGGCGTAGCCGAACGGCACCCAGCAGAACAGCAGGGCCAGCAGTTCCACCCACGGGCCCCACTCGACGACCGTCAGCGCCAGAAACGGCCCGACGACTGACCACGCGCCGAAGGAGATCAGCGACAGTTTCGGCACCGTCAGCGAGAAGCCGATCATCAGCAGCGCGAACAGCGCACCGACCAGGTTGACGACGGGGTGGAAGGTGGGCGAGAGCGTGAGGTAGGCGGTCATCGGGTAGAGGAAAAAGAGGGCGACCGCGAAGACGATGAACTGCTGGTTCATCTGGAAGGTGACGGTGTCCGGACCGGCGTCCTCCTCGTCCCAGTCGTGGACGGCGTAGGTGGCGTCGTCCTCGCCGATGCCGCCCTCGGCGTAGGAGTCGTCGCCCCAGCGGTTGTACGAGTCGGTGTCGTCGCTCCACCCCGCGCTGGACTGCCGGGAGGCGGCCCGGCCAAAGCCCATGCTCGACTCGGCGTCGCCGACGCCGCCGGCCGTGGCGGTGCCCGCCCGGGAACTGCGGGAGGCCGTCCCGGCGGCGGACCCACCGCCACCCCCGCCGGCAGCCCCCGCCCCGGCGCCGACGCCGCCGAAACCCACGTCGTGACTCTGCTCGCGGCGGTCACCGGTCGTCCACGGGGACTGCTCGTTGCTGGCGGCGTTCGCCCCCTCGACCCGGCGCATGTACGCCTCGTGACCGAGGCTGTCGTAGCGGTCGCGCTCCTCCTCGTCGCCGAGCACCTCCTCGGCCTGGACGACCCGCTTGAACACGTCGTCGGCGTCGTCCTTGTCGGACACGTCGGGGTGGTACTCCTTCACCTTCTGCCGGTACGCGTCGGTGATCTCACCCTGCGAGGCGTCCTCGTCCACCCCCAGCACGTCGTAGAACGTCTCCGTCATTGCGTGCTCCGACTCTCTCTGATACGATCGGCCGACGGTAAAAAAGCCTTCTCGGCAGCTCGCTCGTCGGGGGCGAGCGTCGGCCGGGTGACCGCGCCCGACCACAGCGGCTTTGCGGCGGGCGCCCGAGCGCCGGCACATGACCGAGGACACCGCCGTCTCGGCGCTGTTCGACCCGGACCGGTGGACGGCGACGGACATAGACGACGACCTCCGGGACGTCACCTACCACCGGGGCACCGACACCGGCGCCGTGCGGATCGCCTTCGACCGCCCCGCGGTGCGCAACGCCTTCCGCCCCCGGACGGTGGACGAACTCGCCGTCGCCCTGGAGGACGCCAAGCGGCGCACCGACG
>CAYODS010000098.1:0-11473 GCA_964402765.1 uncultured Halobacteriales archaeon | reverse complement strand
AGGCTCACCACCGAGGAGAGCGCGCCGGTCCCGCCGACCGCCAGGGCGGACCGCAGGAAGTCACGGCGGTCGACGCCGCCGGCGACCGGCTGCGACGCGCTCCCGTTCGTGTTGCTCTCGGACATGTCGATCGCTTACTTCGATTCTCTTCAGCCCATAATAAATACCCGTCGCCCGGCACACCGTTTCACCGCGTGGGACGGGTCCGAGCGTGGACCCCGGCACTTAATCCGCCGGGCGGGCAACTGGCGGTCGATGTCGAGCAGGAAGGGTGACCGCCGGGAGCGCGAGCTGGTGAACCTGCTGGACGAGGCGGGCTTCGCGGTGATGCGGGCGCCCGCCTCCGGGAGCGCCACCGAGCGGGACCTGCCGGACGTGCTCGCGGGTGACGGCGACCGCTTCTTCGCGGTCGAGGCGAAGTCCAGCGCCGACGACGTCATCTACCTCTCCGGCGAGGAGGTGGAGTCGCTGGTCTACTTCGCGCGGAACTTCGGCGCGAAGGCCCGTATCGGCGTCCGTTTCGACCAGGAGGACTGGTACTTCTTCCACCCGAGTGACCTGTACACGACCGACGGCGGCAACTACCGCGTCAAGCGCGAGACCGCACTCGCCGACGGCGCCGACTTCGACGAACTCACCGGCCACTCCTCGCAGGTTCGACTGGACGACCTCGAGGAGTGAGGCGACGACAGGTTTATCATGGTCGTTCACGAACGACTCGTATGAGACTCGACGGAACCCGCGAGGTAATCGAGGACGCGGAGTACCCCCTGACGACGGAGGAGCTGGTAGAGCACTGCGGCGACCGCGAACTCGAACTCCAGGACGGCACCGTGACCGTGTGTGACGTGCTGGAACGCGGCGCTCCCGAGACGTACGAAAACAGCGAGGAGGCCCGCTTCGCGCTTTTTTCGGCGCTCCCGAAGGAAGCCGTCGGCCGCCCTGGCTACAGCGACCGCGACCCCGTCGACCCCGACAGCCCGTACGGCCCCGAACAGGTCTCCTTCTAGACGCGCTCTATCTCCGGCAGGTCCAGCGGCACCGAGCCGTCGGTGAACCCCTCGGTGTGCCCGTCCGGGCGGGCGCGCAAGACGACGGCGGGCCGGTGACGCACGTCCGGCCGGCGCTCGACGAGGTCGTCCCACGCCGCCCTGGGGAACGACGAACAGTCCACGAAGAGGGCGACGCCGTCGTGGCGCCGGAGCTGTCCGTCGGCCTTTGCGCTGACGGTCTCTCGGAGGGCGGCCACCGGCGTGCCCGCCGACCGCCGTGCGGGCGGTTGCGGGCGAGTCACCTCGACGAGCGTGCCGCCGTCGCCCGCTCCGGTCAGTGCCCGGTAGTCCAGGGCGTGGCCGCTTGCCACCTCGATCTCCGGGACGACCTCGTATCCCGACCGCACCAGCAGGCGGGCGACGGTGAACTCGGCCATCGCCGCTCGCATCCGGGTGAGGTCGAGGCGGTCGCTGGTGCCGAGTTTGCCCGCCATCGTCTCCCGGTACGGGTCAAGCGCCCCGGTGTGGAGGAACTCCTCGTAGTACGACAGGGCGGTGTCACGGTCGGCGTCGGGAAAGCCGGCGGCGTGTTCCGAGAGAAAGCGCCGAGTGGTCTCGCGGCCGTCCTTCGACATCAGCACGGGCAGGAAGAACCACGCCACGTGGGGGTACGGCTCCAGCCACGGCGCCTCGCCCAGCAGATCGGCGAGCAGTTCTCGCTGGGCCCACCGCGCGACAGGGTACGGCACCTCCGTCCAGCCGTACTTGTCGGTCTCCCACAGCGCCGGCGGCGTCTCCGTGTTGCCCATCCAGAACGCCTCGTCCTCGCCGCGGGCGAACAGCGCCACGTCGCCGTTGTCCATCTCGAAGCGGTGGCCCACGAACCCCGCTGTCGCCTCGTTGTGCGGGTCCACCGCCCGCGCCCCCAGGTTCCGGTCGAGCGGTCGCAGGATGGCGTCGTGCACCCGGTCCTCGCTCCAGTGCTCGCGCGAGCGCCTGAACCGCAGCGGCCGTGCCACACCTCTCCCTGGAGGGGCAGCCTCTTCGGACTTGCGCCGTCCGGAAACGGCCCCTCCCGACTCCTGACGGCCGGCGAACAAAAACACGCTCCAGGGAACGCTTTTGTCCGTCTCGGGGCTCCCCTCGCACATGAGCGACACCGCGATAGTCGCCGGCGTCGGCCCCACGATCGGCGCGGCCGTCGCCCGCGAGTTCCACGCCGCCGGGATGGACGTCGGCCTGTTCGCACGCTCGACCGACTACATCGAGGAGTTGGCCGCCGACCTCGGTGACGGCGCCCTGGCGGTGCCGACCGACGTGACCGACCGACGGGCGGTCGAGGAGGGCGTCGCCGCCGTCCGCGACGCCTTCGGCCCCGTCTCGGCGCTCGTGCTGAACGCCAGCGGCGGCGGCGGCCGACCGGTCGAGGACGCCTCCGTCGAGCGCCTGCGCTCGGTCTTCGACGTGCGCGTCGCCGGGTCGCTGGCCTGCGTGCAGGCCGCCCTGCCCGATCTCAGGGAGACCGGCGGCACGGTCCTCGTCAGCGGCACCACCTACGCCGACCCGCCGGTCACCGAGCAACTGGAGTGGGGCGCGGTCGGCCCCGCCGCCCGCGGGCTCTCCGTCTCGCTGGACGCCGCCCTGGAGGACGTGCGGGTAACCTACGTCCGCATCGGCACTGCCGTCCGCGCCCCCGAGGACGCCGGTCCGGTCGCCGTCGGCGCCGACAGGATCGCCACGGAGTACCGCCACCTGGTCGAGCGCGAGGACCTCGGCAGTCGCGAGATCGACCTGCGACAGCGGAGGTGAGTCGCGAACGACGGCGGCGAGCGGTCGCCGCGACGGCTCCTGCACTGGCCCCGACTGGCGGACCCCGGAACCCTTTTCCGCCGTACTCGCGTACGTCGGTCAACGATGGTCGGTGACATGTACCGACAGCAGATCCTCGATCACTACCGCAACCCCCGCAACTACGGGGAGATCGAGGACGCCACGTACTCACACGTCGGCGAGAACCCGATGTGTGGCGACGAGATAGCGATGGACGTCGTCCTCGACGACGACGACGTGATCCAGCGGGTCGCCTTCCGCGGGGACGGCTGTGCCATCAGCCAGGCCGCCGCCTCGATGCTCTCCGAGCGCCTGCCGGGCACCTCCCTCGACGAACTCAAAGAGATGGACCGCGACGACGTGATCGACATGCTCGGGGTCGACATCTCGCCGATGCGCGTGAAGTGTGCCGTCCTCGCCGAGAAGGTCGCCCAGGACGGCGCAGACATCTACCGCGGCGAGATCGACATCGAGAAGACCGAGACCGAGTGACACCGGTCACGTGACCCGTGGTGTCGGCGAGGCCGCCCTGGCTGCCGCCCTCCCCGACGCCGTCGTCGCTCTCGCCGCCCTGCTCACCACCCTGGGTGGCGTCTGGTTCGCCCTCCTCCTCGTGGCCGCGCTGGCCGCCGCCCGTCGCTCGCCGTTCGACACGTCGCCGTCGACCGTCGCGACGCTTACGGGGTCGTCCTCCTCGCCGTCGGTCTGACGACCCTGCTCAAGACCGTCTTCGTCCTGCCGCGCCCGCCGGGTGCCGGCAGCGTCGCCGTTCCCCCCGCGCTGTCGGCGGTCGCCCCGGTCTACGAGTACGCGGCCACCGCCGACGGCTTCGGTTTCCCCAGCGGCCACGCCGCGCTTGCGACCACGTTCTACGGCACGCTCGCGCGCTCGGTCACGGTCGGCCGGCGGCGGTCCCGTCTCCTCGCCGCCGCCCTCGCCACGCTGGTCGCGCTCACCCGCGTCGCGCTCGGTGTCCACTACCTCGCCGACGTCGTCGCCGGCACTCTCCTCGGGATGGCGCTGGTCGTGCTCGTCACCCGACTCGACGCGTCGCGGACACTCGCCGCTGCCGTGGTCGCCACCCTCGGCGCCGTCGCGCTTGCCCCCGGCGCCGAGTCGCTGCTGTCGCTGTCGGGCGCCGTCGCCGGCCGCCTCGCCTGGTACGCCCACCCGGCGCTCGTCGAGTGAGCAACCGTCCGCCCCGTGGTGGTCGGTCCTGGTCAGGTGACGGGTGCCGACAGTCGGTCGCGACGCTGCCGTCAGACGCCGTACACCGCATCTCGCTGTATCGAATCCCCTCGTGCGCCGCCAGGGTAGCCGACCCTCCCGCCCGGGGCCTGGCATCCCGCCGTCGGGCCGGCACCCGGCGCTCACGGCCGGCACCCCGGGGAGCGACCCACGCCGTCTCCTGGCCCCCGCTCACGCGACGAGGCGATCCGAGGGGGGCCCCGGCCCGCCGCGGACTCGGGTTCGCCACGAGCGTGTGCGGCAACGCCACACCCCCGACCGCTCAGCACGCGGGCGGCGAACGGGACGCCGTCCCCCAGCTGGGCCACCGACCCGGGACACCGTCACCACCAGGTGCGGGGCGCCGCCCGACCCGTTCTCCTCGCCCAGGTGCGGCCGGCGGCGTGTGCGGGACCCCCACGGAGTTCGGTATAGCGACAGAGCGTTTATCCGGCCTCCACGCGCCCGGTACGGCCGGTCTCACGGCGGTCGCGCCGTCTCGCCGACTCCGCGCCGGGCGGACTGTCTCGCCTCGACGGGCCGCTCTCGTGGTCGCCGTTCCGGCCCTCGGGCGCCCGGTGACTCGCTGGAGCTCTCTCGCGGTCCGGCACGCCGGCGGTCAACGGGCGCCACCTCCCGCCGTCCGCGCCGGACCCGTCGCTCCCCTCGTCAGACGCTGTACACCGCATCTCGCTGTAGAGAACCGCCACGGCGACGACCGCTTCGCCCGCTGGGGTCGGCAGCTCCGTCGCTTGGCCCGCCGTCGGCACCCGACCGGCGCTCGTGATCGGCCGCGAGGTGGCCGGCGGCCCCCGGTGCCGGCGGACTGATGACCCCACCGACGAGGATCCACACGGGCCCGTCCACGCCGGGCAACCCCCGGGTGAGAGTGTCCAGCCCCGAGAGGCCACGAGGACCACCAGCGGCGCCAGGGGCGAGCCGACGCCGTACACCGCGTCCCGGCCCGGCGGGAGGTCCTCGACGGTCGGGGCCGTCGTCGGTACCGGGGTCCCGCCGCCCGTCGACGACCCGGCCGACGAGCGGGTCGACCGGACCCGCCGGTCACCGGGCGTTCGCCGTCCCTCGTCTCTCCTCTGCGGGCCGACCCGCCGTCGTGTCGGCCGCTACGTCGGGGCCACGCTCACACTGTGGCGGTCGCGTGGTTGACTTCACCGCTCCCGACCGGCGCCGACCGGTTCGCTATAGCGACCGGCGGTTTACAGCCCGCGCACCGACTCGAACGACCCCTCGCGGACCGCCCCGACGACCGCCCCGCGGTCGACCTCCATCTCCCGGATTGCCCCGGGGTACTTCTGCTCGAAGTGACTGAGCAGGTTGTCCACGTCCCGTTGCAGGAGTTCGGCGGCGTTCGGGTGGTCCGTGGGCACGGCCTGGGGCCAGTCGAACAGCGTCACTCCCGTCTCGGAGACGAACACGTTGTACTCGCTCATGTCGGCGTGGACGTAGCCGTGGTCGTACGCCGTGGTGAGTTCGGCGAGCACCTCGTCGAGGACGGTCACCGCCTGGCCGTCGGGCAGGTCTGCCCGCGACAGTTCCACGCCGTCCATCTTCTCCATGACGATGGCGTGGCGGTTCTGGTCGACGGGCCGGGGGACGGAGACGTCGGGGTACAGTTCCTGGAGGGCGTCGTACTCGCGCTCGGCGGCGATCCGGGCGCGGTAGTGGTCGGAGACGTGGTCGCGGTCGGCGGCGTACTCCCGCTCGCGGTCGACCGCCCGGAAGTCGGTCACCCCCTCACGGTGGTACTTCAGCGCCATCGGCTGGAAGGACCGCACCTCGTACACGTCGCTCTCCTTTCCCACGCCCAGCGGAGCACCCACCGCCTCGACCGTCTCCCGCTCGGCGAAGGTGTGCAGCGCCAGGGTGTCGTACCCCTCGTAGGTGAGCCGGTAGCCCTCGTACTGGATGGTGCGTTTCTCTATCAGTTCGCGCTTGAGACAGCGCTCCAGTCGGTAGTCCACGTCCTCCGGCGTGAGATCCGAGAAGGAGGGCAACTTCCCGCGGGCCACCCACTCCGAGAAGCGCATCCCCTGCTCGACGCCCGACAGCAGGTAGACGTCGCCGTCCTCCAGTTCGGGCAACAGGCCCGCGACGTTGCGCACCATACGCCCGCTTTCCGGCCCGCGGGGAAGGCCCCTGCGGTTCCGGCCGTAAACCGGACAGCGCTATATCGAATCCCGGGACCGCCCGGGACCGTCGCCGAAGGACTCAACGAGTGCGGCGAGGTCCTCGACCTCCGCGGTCTGCTGGCGGCTGGCGGCCGCGAGGTCGTCCACCTCGCCGGCCATCTCGCGGGCCCGCTCTCTGGCCTCCTCGGAGGTGGCGGCGATCTGCTCGGTGCTCGCCGCCTGTTTCGTGGTCGCCTCGGCCACCTGCTCGATGCCGGTGTTCACCTCCTCGACGGCGTCGGCGATCTCGTCCAGGCTCTCGAGGGCGACATCCACCTTCGAGAGGCCCTCCTCGATGCGCTCGTTGGCCCGGTCGATACTGTCGACGGTCTCGTCGGTGTTGGACTTGATCCGGGTCGCCATCTCCTCGATGCTGACCGCCTGCTGTTGGGTCTCCTCCGCGAGGCTCTTTATCTCGTCCGCGACGACGGCGAAGCCCTCGCCCGCCTCGCCGGCCCGTGCGGCCTCGATCGAGGCGTTCAGCGCCAGGAGGTTCGTCTGGTCGGCGACGTCCTGGATGACGGTGACGACCTCGTCGATCTCGTCGACGTGGTCCCGCAGCGTACCGATGTCGTCGGCCACCTCGCCGGCCGCCTCGTCGACGGCGTCCATCGCCGCACGGGCGTCGTCGGCGGCGTCCTGGCCCTCCCGGGTGAGGGTGTGAGCCCGCTCGCTCTCGGTGCTCACCTGTTCGGCGCTCGATGCGATCTCCTCGACGGTGGCCTGCAGGCTCGTTATCTCCTCGGCGACGTTCGTGACGTTCTCCGCCTGGTCGGCGGCGACGCCACTTATGTCGTCGGTGCTCTCCGAGATCTGCTCCGACGCCGCGGCGAGTTCCTCGACCGACCTCCGTAGCTCCTCCAGTTCGCTGCGCTCGATCGCCACTCGCTGTGTGTCCGTGCCGGACGGGTGTACCTCGGACGACATCTGGTCACGTCTTCCCGAGGTGTCCCAAAGGGCTGTCCCGGAGTTTTCAACGACGATACTGCCACGGGGTCGCCGGCGTCGACACCGTGATGTGCGAGCGACCACCTCGCCCGGTATGGAGCACACCGTCCGCCGCGCCCGCGAGCCCGACCTCTGGGGGGTCAGGCGGGCGCTGGCGAACGCCTGGCGCGTGGGGTACGACGGCGTGATCGACGGGGCGACGCTGCGCGAGCGGACCGCCGACCTCGAGGCCTTTTACCCCCGCGAGCGCTTCCTGGACAAACTCACGGACGACCGACTCGCGTACTTCCTCGCGAGCGTCGGCGGCGACGTGGCCGGGGTCTGTACGGTCAACTGGGCGCCGGACAACACCCACGACTTCGTCCCCGACGGCGCCGCGCAGCTGCGCTCGGTGTACGTCGACCCCGCCTACTGGCGCGAGGGGGTCGGCACCGCGCTGTACGAGGCCGGCGTCGACCGCCTCCGTGCCCTCCCGTCCCAGCCGGAGCGACTGTACGTCGAGGTGCTGGCCGCGAACGACCATGCCCACGGCTTCTACGAGGCCGTCGGCTTCGAGCACCACGCCGAGGGGACGGTGACGCTGTTCGGTGAGTCGCACGCGACCGACCGGCTCCGGCGTACGACGGGTTCGCTATAGCGACATACGGTTCAGGCGACTTACGTGGGTGGCCGCCCGACGGCCACCGTGAACCCGGACGTGCTCGTGCTGCCGGCGTTCAGGGCCCGCGACCTCGCGATGGCCGACCCGCCGGACGAACTGCGACGGTGGCTGGAGGCGTACGACCTCTCCTCGCGGCCCGTCGAGGGCCTCCCGGCCCCGGTGTACGCGGGCGAGGGGATCGCCGTCACGCCCACCGGCGTGGGGAAGCCGGCGGCGACGGCCACGGTCACCGCGGTGCTGTCCTCGCCCGCCGTCGACCTCGGGGGAACGCGAGTGGTGTCCGTCGGCGTCGCCGGCGTCGCCCCGCGGGTCGGACCGCTCGGCTCCGTGGTGCTCGCGGAGGCGGTCGTCGACTGGGACCGGAAGTACCGGTGGGACCACTCGGACGACGGCGACTCCCTGGCCCCGCTTGACTTCCGCACCCGCGACCCGGTGTTCCACCTGGACGACGGCCTCCTCGACTGCGTCGAGCGGGCGGCGAGGGACGCCTCGCTGCGGGCGGTCGAGGACGACCGCGTCGACGGCGACCCTGGGGTTCGACGCGGCGTCAGCGTCTGTGGCGACGAGTTCTGGTACGGCGCCGAGACGGCGGCCCAGGTCGACCGCCTGATCGCCGCCTACGACCTCGCGGGTCACGCCTGCACGCAGATGGAGGACTACGGCACCGCCCTCGCGCTGTCGCGGTTCGACCGCCTGGACGACTACGTCGCCGTGCGGGCGGCGGCCAACTACGACCGACCGCCAGCCAGCGAGTCGTCCGCGGAGATCGCCGACGGCGTCGGGGAGTTCGCGCTACACGCGGCGGCGGAGAACGCCTTCCGGGTCGGTCGCCGGGCGGTCGCGGCGCTGCGGTGAGATACACCCGTAAGCGCGATACGAAATCCCCGCTCGTCGCCGCCGACGGTGTGCTTATCCCGCTCGCCCGTCGAAACGAGTCAACGCCGGTGACCGCCGGCACTCCAGCATGAACGAGCGACGACGGCGACTGCTCGCGACGGCCGGCACGGCGATAGCGGCCGGCCTCGCGGGGTGTGCGGGCGCCGACGAGGACGAGGACGGGGCCGACACCACGACCGAGACGACCGACGCGACGACGGAGACGCCCACGGAGACCACGACCACCACGACGGGGACGACTGAGACCACGACGGCGGAAACGACGACCACGACGGAGACGACCGAGACGACCGACACCACGACGGAGACCACGACCACGACGACGGTGAGCGAGGGCCCGGCGGCGCTGACGATCGACAACGTGCGGTCGCGGGCGTGGACGGTCGAGCGCGACACCGGGTCGGTGGCGCCGACCGGCGAGTCGAACCCGACGATGACCTTCGAGGTCGGTCGGCGGTACGAGGTGCGAAACGACGCCTGGCGGTTTCACCCGTTTGCGTTCCGTGCCGCAGACGACACGCGACTGCTGTCCCAGGACGCCGACGGCACCTTCGAGGACGACGACGCGGTCGACTGGGTGGACGACAGTGAGACGTTCGCGTTCACGATGACGCCCGCGCTTGCGGACGCGGTCGCGTACTACCGGTGTGAAGCCCACAGTTCGATGCGCGGGCCCGTCGAGACCGCCTGAGTCACATCCGGCGTCGCATCGCCCGGGCGTACTCCGCGGCCACGGCTCGCTCGCCGTCGGCGAGTGCCGCCCGCGCCCGACGACACCCCTCGACCAGCGTCTCGCGCTCTCCGGGGTCGGGAACCTTCGTCTCCGCGACGGTCCGGGCACTCGACAGCGCCGCCCGGGCGGTCTCCGGCTCGGTCCCGCCGTCCACGGCGGCGACCGTCGACAGCAGCGCGTCCAGCGCGGCGCGTACGTCCGGGGGCACCCCGGTCGCGTCTTCGCTCACGACCGCCCTGGGTGCTCGCGACTCGTACACCTGACGCTCCCGCGGTCCGACATCCCTTTGCCCGCCGGTCGCCCACCGCGATTATGAGCCTGCGCGACCGGCGCTGGCGGCTCGTCACCGAGGAGCGTCGCTCGGGGCCGGTGACGATGGCCCTGGAGGAGGTCGCCGCCCGGCGTGCCGTCGAGACGGGGGTCGGCACCGTCCGGGTGTACACCTGGCCCGACACGCTGTCGCTCGGCTACCGCCAGCAGCCTGACACCGTCGACTGGGACTTCTGCGAGCAGGCGGGGATCGAGGTGACCCGCCGGCAGACCGGTGGCGGCGGTATCTACCACGACTCGTACGCCGACGTCTCCTACGCCGTCGTCGCCCCTGCCGGTCCGCTGCCGACCGACCTCACCGAGTCCTACCGCCTGCTGTGTGAACCGCTGTTCGACGCGCTCGACGCGCTTGGCGTCGACGCCGACTACGCCGACGGCGACCTGCCCGCCGTCCACCGGCCCGCCTGCTACCTGCGGCCCGTCCACCCCGCCCACGACGTGCTGGTCGACGGCCGCAAGGTGAGCGGCAACGCCCAGTACCGCCAGCGCGACGCCGTCATCCAGCACGGCTCGCTGTCGGTCGCCCTCGCCCCCGAGCGCCACCTCGGCGCGTTCGGCGACCCCGTCACCCCCGAGCGCTTTCGCGACCGGGTCACCAGCGTCCGCGAGCACGCGCCCGTCGACCGCCCCGGGGTCGTCGCCGCGCTGGAGGACGCCCTCGCGGACTGGGCCGGCGCCGACCGCCGCGGCTGGACCGACGACGAACTCGCGGACGCTCGTGACCTCGCCGCCCGGAAGTACGCTGCCGACGCCTGGGTCCACGACCGCCGGGCGCCAGCCGCGGACTCCGCCGACTGACCCCCGTTTCGGGTCCACCGCGCACACGCCCCCGCGTGAACCCCCTCGTTTCTAGTCCACACACCGCCTACCGCCCCGCGGAACCCCCTCACTTCTAGTCGAGCGGCACCCTCCCCGGATCGTCGCACCGCTGTCTGTGTGTTTCCGCGCTGCCATCTCGACTCTCCCCGACCCTCACTTCTAGTCGAACCCCGCCCCGCTGGCACCCCCGCTTCCGGTGGAACGGTCGTGTGGTCGTGGTCGGCACCCCTCGCTTCCGGTCGAACGCTCTCTATTCTGGATCTGCAGGTCTCGATTTCTGTCGGGTGGCCTCCGAACCCATCGGCGTACTCTCTGGACCGGGTGGTGTCGATCACAGTGCGTAGGCTCACGAAGCCCTCGGCGTGCTCGTCGGTTCTGCGTCGCTGCGCGCTTCGCTCACTCCGTCCGCTACAGTGCTTGCGTCCGCAGAACCGACCACCACGCCTCGCCCTTCGATTCCGCCAGGACCGCACGGCGGGTGATCCCCACACCTCCCCGCCCGGTCGCGTGAGTCGCTCGGGTCCCTCACCGGCGGTTCGGGACCCTCGCAGTGTGGCGACCGGGCGCTACCTGTCGGAGGGCGCGCGAGCAACGCGCGAGGGACGAGCCGCGAGGCGCTACGCGCCTCGGCCACTCGCGCGGTGCAACCGCGCGAGTACACCGCAGCGGAGCGAGGAGCGCAGGAGGCTGGGGAGGCGCGAGGCGGCGGCGCGGCGGGTGGGACTGAAAGGGGCCGCCCCGGTGCGGGACGCACGACGACGCAAGCACCGCAGGAGGGAGCGAAGCGACCGACGAGGAGCGCAGCGAGGCGCGCGACCGCACCGGGGCGGGGGCTTTCTGGGTCCTC
>CAYODS010000097.1:0-12110 GCA_964402765.1 uncultured Halobacteriales archaeon | reverse complement strand
AGCGAGGAGCGCAGCGACTCAGAACCGGCGAGCGCGCCGAGGGCTTCGGAGACGCTCACATCGGGATCGAGAGCACTCGATGAGAGCACGCCGAGGGCTTCGGAGACGCTCACATCGGGATCGAGAGCACTCGATGAGAGCACGCCGAGGGCTTCGGAGACGCCCACATCGAGATCGAGAGCACCCCGAGGGCTTGGGGGGGCCACTCGAACAAAAACCGAGACGGCCCCTCACACGAGCGAGCGCAGATCGGGGTGGTCCAGACTCACGTCCACCGGATCGCCCCGGGCGACGGCGTCTCGCGTCGACTGCCAGTCGGCGTGCCGCCAGAGGACGTGGACGGGCACCGACTCGACGCCGGCGATCCGGGCGAGCACCAGTCGGTGAAAGCCCTCGGTCCAGACGACCGCGCCGTCCCGGTCGATCAGCGCGATGGGGTCCATCTGGTGGACGTACGCCAGGTCCGCGGGGTCGTCGTAGGTGTGCCCGCGGTTGGTGCGGTACCCCTCCCGGACGCTGTCGTGCACCCCCTCGACGTGGTCGAACCAGTCGGGGGCGTCGGTCTCGAAGTCGTCCATGCCGCGAAAGCCGTGCTCGGAGTCGAACTGCTCGCGGACGTAGTCGTGGTAGACGGTGTCGGCCCAGTCGCGGTCCTCTCCGAACCGCTGGACGAGTCCCCTCGCGAGGTCGGTCTCCATGAGGTCCCGACAGTCGCGGTCCCAGTCGCCGCCCCGGACCTGTCCCAGGCCGTATCGCAGGTCGACGACGGTGAACCGCTCCACTGCGGCGGGGTCGACGGGGATCAGCCGCCAGGGGTCCGGCGCGGCGTCGTACTGCCGCTGGTTGGCGTGGTCGTGCCACTCGGTGTAGCGTCGGAAGGCGTCGAGGTCGACCACACCGGACGTACTCGCGGCTCCGAGAAGTGCGTTGTGCGTGGGCTCGCTCCTGGCGACACGGTGGTCCGGGGGCGACACCGTCCGCCGAGTCCACGGACTTTTGCCCGCCGGTCACGACCCGCGGACATGGACACGCTGGTCGTCGGTGCGGGGGCGATGGGTCGGTGGTTCGCCCGCATGCTCCCCCCCGGGGCGACGGTCGCGTTCGCGGACAGCGACCCCGAGATCGCCCGTGAGGCGGCGGCCGCGATGGACGCTCGGGCGGTCGACCCCGACGGGGACGGGGCGCACGACCTGGTCTGTGTCGCGGTGCCGATCCCGGGGGCGGCGACGGCGATCGCGACCCACGCCGACCGGCTCCGGTCCGACGGCGTCCTGGTGGACGTGGCGGGCGAGATGGCGACGGTCGTCGCCGCCGGGCGCGAGCACGCCCCCGATCACGAGCGAGTGAGTCTGCACCCGCTGTTCGCGCCGGAGCGGGCGCCCGGGCGGGTCGCGGCCGTCGTCGACGCCCCCGGCGAGCGGACGGCCGCGGTGCGGGCGGCCCTGGAGGCGGCGGGCAACGAGGTGTTCGAGACGACGCCCGCGACCCACGACCGGGCGATGGAGACCGTCCAGGCCCGGACCCACGCGGCCGTCCTCGCGTTCGCGCTGGCCGCCGACCCGGTGCCCGGGGCGTTCGCGACGCCGGTGTTCGAGGCACTCGCGGAGGCCAGCGAGGCGGTCACGGGCGGTGACCCCCGCGTGTACGCCGACGTACAGGCCACCTTCGAGGGTGCCGAGTCCGTCGCGGCGGCCGCCCGTCGCGTCGCGGACGCCGACCGAGAGGAGTTCGAGCGCCTCTACCGCGAGGCCGGGGGACGACTCAGCGAGGGTGGTGACCGCGTGGACGGCGACGGAGGGGAGAGATGAACGCCGAGGACCGCGCCACCCTGCTGGACAGCGCCCGCTACCTGCGGGGGGTGCGGCCGGTCGAGCCGGAGGAACTCGCGGACTACGTCGACACGCACCCGGCGGTGGTCCGGCGACTGCTCGGCGAGCACGCCGTCGCCCTGGGGCTGGTCGAGCGGCCGGACGGCACCTTCGAGCCGGTCGGGGAGACACCCGTCTCCGGTGGCGTCGGCGTCGTGCGCCGGCTGCCGGCGGCGTACGACCGCCGCCTGGGTGACCTGCTGGCGGACGAGTACGGCCCCGCGTGGTACGAGGGCGAGTCCGGCGATCGCCTGCGTGAGCGGGTCCGTCGGCTGAAGGACGACTACTACCGGGACCGCGAGGTGACCTACGACCGCGAGGCGGCGCTTGGCTACGCCGTCTACCACCTGCCGGACTTCTACGCCGCCGTCCAGTACGCCCTCTCGCTGGTCGCCGACCTCGGACTGCTGGACCGCCCACTCCGGGTGCTCGACGTCGGCGCGGGCGTCGGCGGACCCGCCCTGGGCCTGCACGACTTCCTGTTCGGCCCGCCCGAGCGCGAGTCCGGCGGGGGCGCCGCCATCGTGGCCGACACCGATGCCGACGGCGACGACGCGAACGCCGACGACCCCGGCCCGCCGACGGACCGGTCACGGGACCCGGCGGCGGCCCTCGTCGACTACCACGCCGTCGAGCCCAGCGCCGCCGCCGACGTGCTCGACGAACTGCTCGACGCGACCGGGCGGAACTTCCACGCGACGGTCCACCGGACGACGGCGGAGGCGTTCGACATCGCCGGGCCGCTCGCCGGCGGCGACGCGGTCGATCCCGACGGTGAGGCGACCGACTCCGCCGACCAGACCGCCGGAGCCGCGGCCGACCCTCCGGGCTACGACCTGGTGCTGTTCGCGAACGTGCTGAACGAACTGTCGGCGCCGGTCGCCACCCTGCGGCGCTACCTCTCGCACCTGGCGCCCGACGGGACGCTCGTGGCGCTCGCGCCGGCCGACCGTGAGACAAGCGTCGGGCTCCGGCAGGTGGAGCGGGCGGTCGTCGACGGCGCGGACGGCCCGGAGACGCCGGCGGTCGCCCCCGACGCGGTGACCGCCTTCGCCCCCGAGGTGCGCCTGTGGCCCGGCCGGGCGCCGACGGACCAGGGGTGGAGTTTCGACGAGCGCCCCGCGCTGACCCCGACCCGCACACAGCGTCGCCTCGATCGGCCAGCCGGCGGCGAGGGCGAGTTCCAAAAGACGGCGGTGCGGTACACGCCCTCGCTGCTGCGGCTGGACGGCCGGACCCGGGTGCGGGTCGTCCCCGACGAGGACCGCGTGGCGCCGATGGCCGACGCGGAGGCGTACGTCACCGAGCGCGTCGACCTCGTCGGCGTGAAACTGTCGCGGTCGCTCTCGGAGGGCGAGGCCAACCCGCTGTTCAGGGTGGGTGACGGCTCACAGCGTTCCGATCACTACGCCGTGTTGACCCGCGAGACGGCGCTGAACCGGGCGCTGCTGCGGGCCGAGTTCGGCGACGCCCTGCTGTTCGACGGCGTCCTGGCGCTTTATAACGACGACGAGGACGCGTACAACCTCGTCGTCGACGACGAGACCGTCGTCGACCGGGTCCCGCCGGGGTGACGTTCGATGATCCGGCGTCGTGACCCAGAATTAACTGTGTCGACGCCCCAGAAGCGGACGTGCTCGGAGCCCAGGTCCCGGGACTCGCGCTGCTGACCGGTGGCGCCGTCCCCGGCTGTCTCGCGGTCGCCGTCTACGTCTGGGCCCGGCGACCGCGACCGGGGGCGGCGGCGTTCGCCGCGGTGATGGTGACGGCGGCGACGTGGGCCGCGGTCGAGACGGTGAACGCGGCTGTCGTCCACCCGCCGACGGCGTCGCTGCGGGTCGGTCTCGACGCCGGGGTCGCGCTCTCGGTCCCGGTGGTCTGGGTGGTGTTCGCGCTGCGGTACACCGGTCGCGAGGACCTCGTCACGCGGTGGAGCCTGGTCGGTGCGGGACTCCCGGCGGTCGCCGCCGCCGTGGTGGTCGCGACCGGCGACCCGCTCGGGGTGTGGCGCGGCACCTGCTCGACGGTCGTCGCCCGTCCGGCGGACTGCTCGCCCGGGGGCTGGTTCTTCGGCCTCCGCACATACGGGTACGTGCTGACCGCCGTCGGGACCTGGCTCGTACTGCGGGCCGACGTCGAGGGGGAGGGGGTCATCGCCCGCGGCGGGGTCGGGACCGGCCGGACGGCGGTGCTCCTCGGGGGGCTCGCGCCGTCGCTGGTCGCGAACCTCGCGTGGGTGACCGCCCGACTCCCGACGACCGTCGACCCGACGAGCGCCGGGATGGCGCTCACCGGCGCAGTCTGGGGGTACGCGCTGTTCCAGTCCGACCTTCTGGCGGTGGTGCCGGGCACCTCCCGGCTGGGCGAGCGGACGGCGATCGACGACCTCTCCGACGGCGTGGTGGTGCTCGACGACGCCGACCGCGTGGTGACGCTGAACGAGACCGCCGTCGAGACGTTCGGTCGCTCCGGTGTGACCGTCCGGGGCGAGAGCGTCGACCGGCTCCTCGGTGACGGCTTCGAGGTCGTCCCCGGTGTGCAGACGGTCGAGACGGAGACCGAGACCGGCCAGCGCGCACTCGAGGTGACCGTCTCCGGGATCAGCGACACCGATGACGGGTCCGTCGGACACGCGCTGGTCGTCAGAGACGTCACCCGTCGGATCCAGCGCGAACAGCAACTCGAGGCGCTGAACCGCGTTCTCCGGCACAACCTCCGCAACGACCTGAACGTCGTCAACGGGTACGCGGACACCCTCGCGGACCGACTTGACGGGACCGACGCCGAGATGGCCGAGCGGATCGCCGAGGAGTCCGCCGGCCTCATGCAACTGGGGTCGAAAGTGCGACAGATGGAGCAGGTGACCGAGGGCGAGGTCAGCGAGGACCCCTTCCGGGTGGCCGATGTCCTCCGGTCGGTGGTCGACGAGGTCACCGAGGATCACGGGGGCCGGGCGCAGGTACACGCCCCGGACGACCTCTGGGTCGACGCCGACCGGCTCGTGCTCAGGGCCGTGTTCAGCAACCTCGTGGACAACGCCCTCGTCCACAACGACGCCGACCACCCGACCGTCGAGGTGGTCGCTCGCGGCGAGACTGACGACTGGGTCGAGGTCGAGATACGCGACGACGGTCCCGGCGTTCCCAACCAGGAACTCGAGGCGCTCCGCTCTGGCGAGACCGCACTCCGGCACGGCTCCGGCCTCGGTCTATGGGTCGTCAACTGGGGTGTGACCGGCCTCGGCGGCGACCTGGAGTTCGCCGAGACCGGCGACGGGACGACCGCCGTCGTCCGGCTGCCCGGCCGCGTCCCGGCGCCGGGCCGACCGGACGACCCCCCGACCGCGACCCGTTCCGGGGAGGCTGGACGGTGACCGACGGCGATCGGGTCGCTTATTCCTCCACGCCCGGGTGACCGACACGTCTGATGAGTCGCCCGACGATCCTGCTGACGAACGACGACGGAATCGACCGACCGGGCTTTCGGGCGATGTACGACGCGCTCGACGCCGTCGGCGACGTGACGGCGGTCGCACCCGCCGCCGACCAGAGCGCGGTCGGCCGGGCGATCTCCGTCGGCAGCGACGTCAACGTCGAGGAACACGCCACCGGCTACGTGGTCGACGGCACGCCCGCGGACTGCGTGATCGCCGGCCTGGAGGCGCTCGTTCCCGACGCCGACGTCGTCGTCGCCGGGTGCAACAAGGGTGCCAACCTTGGGGCGTACGTGCTCGGCCGCTCGGGGACGGTCAGTGCCGCCGTCGAGGCCGCCTTCTTCGGCGTCCCCGCGATCGCCGCCTCCACGTACCTCGACGTGGACGACGTCGAGTTCCACGAGTACGACACCACCCCCGCGGAGTACGCTCACTCGGTGCGCGCGACCGCCTACCTCGTCGACCGGGCACTGGACGCCGGCGTCTTCGAGACCGCCGACTACCTCAACGTCAACGCGCCCGCCGCCGACCCCGGGACCGACCCCCTGCCGGGCGCCGAGGTCGCGCCGCCGTCGATCCCGATGCGGGTCACCCGGCCGTCGCTGGTGTACGACATGGACGCCACGCCGACCGACGCCGGTGTTCGCCTGCACGACCGCATCTGGGAGCGCATGGCCGCCGAGGACGTCCCCGACCCCGAGGGAACCGACCGCCGAGCGGTCGTCGACGGCGCCGTCAGCGTCTCGCCGCTCACCGCGCCCCACACCACCGAACACCACGCCGTCCTCGACGACATCGCCGACTACGCGTAGCCGGTCAGTCGTCGGCGGGCGCCTCGACCTCGCCGCCCTCCTCGTGTGCCACCGCCCGCTCACGCAGGCGGTCCGAGATGGCGGGCGTCTCGGCGGGGTCGACCGGGCCGCGCTCCTCGATCGCCTCGTGCGAGCGTGGGAACGCCCGGATGCTCATGTGGACGTCGATGCCGGCCTTGGCGCCCTCGCCCATCGCGACGGGGATCTGGTTGTGGCCCTGGGTCAGGTCGCCGACGGCGTAGACGCCGTCGACGCTCGTCTGGCCGTGGTCGTCGACGGCGACGGTGCCGTCGTCGTTCAGGTCACAGCCCAGGTCGGCGGCGAGGCCGTTGTTGTACTCGGAGCCGTACATCGCGAAGCCACCGCGGTAGTCCCGCTCGGTGTTGTCCTCGAACTCGAAGCCGCCGAGCCACTCCGGATCGTCGGGGTCGGGGTACTTGCCCGTGACCTCCGCCTCCACCACGTCGACGGGGTGGGCGTCCAGCAGTGCCTGGGTGTCCTCGCTCCAGGTGGGGTCGTCGCCGTTCAACAGCAGGTCCACGTCGCTGGTGAAGTTCAGCATGATCATCGCGACGTGGGCGACGGCGTCGGAGTGGCCCATCACGTACACCGGCTCGTCGACGAACATGTAGGCGTCACAGTGCAGACACCAGTGCAGGCCCCGCCCGGTGCGAGGGAGCGGCGGGTCCGGGCGCACGTCGGTGAACCCGGTCGACAGCACCACGCGGCGAGCCAGCACCTCGCCCGCCGTCGACTCGACGCGGAACAGGGGGTCCGCGCCCTCGGCGGCGTCCGCCACCTCGGTGACGGTGCCGCGGGCGTAGTCGGCGCCGTAGGACTGCACCTGCTCGATCGCCGTCTGGAGGAACTCGTTGCCCGAGACGGACTCGGGCACGCCGATGACGTTGTGGGTGTCGAGCATCATCGCCGCGCGGCCGCCGCCACGGTTGATCACGGCGGTGTCGTGGCCGAGTCGCGTGGCGTACAGCGCCGTCGTCAGCCCGGCGGGCCCGCCGCCGACGACCACGACGTCGTACTCCTCGGAGAGCGTCGTCTCTGTCATGTACCAGTACAGACGACGCGGACGGTTAAACCTCACCGACCCGGTGAGTTACCCGGTTACCATGACCTCATCGCGGCGCCGCGTAGAGTGACTCCGACCGCGATCCGTGTCGCTTACCAGCGCCCCGCGTGGACCGTGGACCGTGACCGACGTCGAGATAGAGTACTGCGTACCGTGTGGGATGTTGAACCGCGCACAGGACGTGCAGACGGCACTGCTCGAGGAGTTCGGCCAGCGCCTGGACACAGTCGCCCTGCGGACCGGCGACGGCGGCGTGTTCCGCGTCAGCGTCGACGACGAGCGGGTGTTCGACGTGGACGACGACGAGTACGATGTCGACGGGATCGTCGACCGGGTCGGGGCCCACGTCTGACCGGTTCGCGACGCGGTGGCGACCGCGGCCACCGCGTACGACGGGTATTTAAACTGGGGGGCCCGATGATGGACACATGCAGAACAACAACCAACAGGCCTACGACCGGGGGATCACCATCTTCTCCCCGGACGGACGCCTGTACCAGGTGGAGTACGCCCGCGAGGCGGTCAAGCGTGGCGCCCCCAGCGTGGGCGTGCGCACCGCCGACGGCGTGGTGCTGGCGGCCGCAAAGCGCACCCGATCGCGGTTGATGGAGGCCGACAGTCTGGAGAAGATCCACAAGATCGACGACCACATTGGCGTCGCCACCGCGGGCCATGTCGCCGACGGTCGCCGCCTCGTCGACATGGCTCGCCGGCGCGCCCAGGTTGAGCGTCTGCGATACGGCCAGCCGATCGACGTGGAGACGCTGACGAAGGCGATCACCGACCAGATCCAGGAGTTCACACAGACCGGCGGTGCCCGGCCCTTTGGCGTCGCCCTGCTCGTCGCCGGCGTCGACACCGAGGACACCGACACCGACGACCCCGAGACCCGCCGCCCGAAGCTGTTCGAGACCGACCCGTCGGGGACGCCCGTCGAGTGGGCCGCGACGGCGATCGGCAGCGACCGCGAGGACCTCCAGCGGTTCCTCGAGGACGAGTACACCGAGGAGTCGGACCTGGAGACTGGGATCGACCTCGCGCTGCGGGCGCTCGCCGACATCGACGACGACTTCGACCCCGCGGAGGTGGCGCTCGCGACCGTCGACACCGAGTCCGCCTCCTTCGAGGAACTGTCCACCGAGGACGTCACCAGCCGCGCCGAGGAACTCGACCTCGGCGGCGAGAGCGCCGAGGAGTAGCGCTTCAGCAGGTCAGGTAGACGACGTAGATAGCGTTCTCGTCGGTGACGTGGACGCCCAGCGTGTGTGACGTGATGTCCTCGTCCAGAACGTCCTCACCGAGGTCGTCCCGGAGCATCTCGCTGACCCGCCGGGCCGCCTGGTCGGTGCTCGTGATCCGCACGTCCTCGCCCTCCAGTGGTCTGTTGAACGCCGTTCTGTACCAGCCGGTGTTCGTGACCGGACACTGGTAGCCGTTGGCCTCGAGACGCTTCGAGGGGTCGAACCGCGGGTCGTCTTCCGCGTCCTGGATCTGGAAGAACTGGACCGAGGCCATGTCGGCGGCGATCCTGTCGGCGACGTCGTCGTGCTGGTCGGCGTACTCCAGTTCGGCGACGCCACGCTCGGCGCGCAACTGGTTTATCTGCTCGAGCGTGCCCTCGCGGAACTCCTCGGTGTCGAACCCCGCCGGCGTGCCGTCGCCGCCGCCTGGGAGGAACACCTCCGGCGAGATGACACCGGTCGCCACGGCGGCACCGACCAGCAAGACGATCGTCCCGAGCACCACGCCCGCCCAGACGATCGTCCCGCCGACGCTGCCAAGCGTCTGGTCCTCGCCGGGGGTGACCGTCGGGTCGATCACCCCCTCGCCGACGGCGGCCTCGATCGACTCGCACTCGTGGGTGAGTGGCTGCTCGTGGTCGTGGCAGTACACCCCGCCACACTCCGGGCAGACCTGCGGATCGCCCGTCTCCGACCCGCAGTACTCGCACTCGACCACTGTACCTGTACTACGGTCCGGTGGGACAAATATCTGCGGTTCGGCACGGACCTGCAAGGAATTACAGTTCTCATCGCGGTCGTGTGGTGAAAACAACAATATCAACTATCACGTCCCGCTCCGTGCGACCAGTATGGACGGCCCGCCGGACCGGTGTCGCTACGTGCACGAACAGGACGAGCACTTCAAGCCCTACCGGTGTGCTCGGGAGGCCACCCACGACGGACTCTGTCTCTGGCACGCACGCGTCACCGGCAAGCCGGGCGACCCACTGGCCGAGGCCCGCCCCGGCCTGGCCTGGTCGTTTCCCGACGACTCCGGGGACCGGTGGCTCGACGGCGACGGCGAGCGCCTGGACGAGTCCTTTCTCCGCGAGGCCGACCTCCGCTCGGTCCCGCTGACCGACTGTACGCTGATGGGCGCGGACCTGTCGGGTGCCTCCCTGCGGGGCGGCGACGTGGAGAACGCCGACCTCCGGCGGGCGGACCTCTCGGCGGCCGACGCCCGCCAGTGCCAACTGTCGAACTCCGTGCTTGAGAGTGCGGACCTCTCGGGGGCGGACCTCCGGGGCGCCGACCTCTCGAACGCCGCGCTCCGGGGGGCGGACCTCTCCGGCGCTGACCTCCGGGAGGCGGTGCTCTCGGGGGCGGACCTCCGCAGGGCGGACCTCTCGGAGGCCGACCTCCAGGGCGTCGAACTCCAGGGGACGCGACTGTTCGGGGTCGACCTGACCGAGGCGAACCTCATCGACGCCGACCTCACCGGGGCGACGCTGGGCGACGCCACCCTGCGCGGCGTCAGCGCCGTCGAGACCGCCTTCGACCACGCCGCCCTGCAGGACGTGGACTGTGCCGGCGCCGACCTCCGGCGGGCCTCGCTGGCCGACGCCGACCTGCGCAACGTCTCGCTGGGTGGCGCCGACCTCCGGCGGGCCGACCTCACCGACGCCGACGCCGTCGGGGCCGACCTCACCGACGCCAACCTCGAACAGACGCGGCTGAGCCGGGCGAAACTCCACGAGGCCACCCTGGCGGGCGCCCGACTGTACGGTGCCGTCCTCGACGGCGTCCGGATCAACGAGGGCACCACGCTCGGCGACCACGTCCCCTACGACCCGACGGCGGCGGCCGACGCCGACGCCGCGGATGTCGACGCCGACGCCGAGGTCCCGCTGGCCTTCGGTGACGCCGGCGGGACACCCACCGTCGACGGCGGCTACGACGCCGGCGACGACCACGTCGACGACCTGCGGAAGGCCGTCGGGAGCTACCGGTCGCTGGCCGTCCTCGCGGGCGACAACGAGTTCCCAGAGCGCCGGCAGCACTACCGACTGCGCCGCAAGGAGGTCCGCCGCCACGAGTACCGCGAGACCGGCGCGTGGGCCCCGTACCTCCGGTCGACGCTGTCGCTGGCGGTCACCCGTCACGGCGAGAGCCCCTGGCGGGTCGCCGGGATCGGTGCCGCCGTCGTCGGCCTGTTCGGGCTGCTGTACCCGCTCGGCCTCGTCGAGTCCGCGGACGGCACCGCACTCACCTACGGGGGCGACCCCGTCGGCGTTCTCGGGACCTACGGTGAGGGGCTGTACGTCAGCCTCCGTACGTTCACCCTTGGCACGCCGGGCTACCGCGCCGTCGGGCCCGGTAAACTCCTCGCCGGCGTCGAGTCGCTGGTCGGCGCCGTGCTCGTCGTCGTCCTCGTCGCCGTTCTCGTGCGCCGGGTCACGCGGTGAGCGTCGCCTCGCCTTGGCTACACCTCGTCGCGGTCGGTGAACGTGTACCGCCTGGCGATCACTCCGTCCTCGAACTCGTGGAAGTCCGCGAACGAGAACGCGACCCGGTCGCCCTCCTGCAGGCCGGAGAACGACCCCCGGACGGCGACGGTGTCGCCCTCCGCGACGACGCTGTGCACCTCGTGGCTCCCCTCCGACAGCGGGCGCTCCTCCTCGTAGAACCGTCGCAGGTCCTCACGGCCCTCGATGGCCGCCTGGCCGGGCCGCTCGTACACGACGTCGGGGGCGAACAGCGCGACGAGGTCGTCGTACGCGCCGGCGTCGACCAACTCGTAGTACTCCCGAACGGTGTCGGCGTTGCTCATACCCCGGCGTGGGCCAGTCGCGTCGTAAGTCCGTCGGCGTGCCCCCGATCTTATGCCCGCCGGCCACGGCCGCAGTGTCATGGACCACGCCTCCCACGACCCCGCCGCCGACGTCGAGGCGGTGCCCGGCGTCCACCTCTCACAACTGGCTGCCGGCGACGGAATGAGTGTCCAGCACTTCACCGTCGACCCCGGCACGACCGTCCCCGAGCACAGTCACCACCACGAGCAGGCGGGGTTCGTCTACGAGGGCACGCTCACCTTCGTCCTCGCGGACGGCACCGAGGTCGCCGTCGCGGCCGGCGACGCCTACGACCTCGCCGGCGACGAGGTCCACGCCGCCGAGAACCGCGGCGACGTACCCGCGAGGGGCGTGGACGTGTTCAGCCCACCGCGGACCGACCCCCACTGGGCGGGGGAGTGAGGCTCCGGGGCGGGAGTCTCGGCCGCTCACGGTGCCGCTCGCGCCTGCGACGCTCACCGCCCGCTCTCTCGTTCAAATCCACGCGTCCGCACGGCGGACGCTCGGCTCGTCCATTCGCTCGCTCGCAGAACTCGGTCGCTCCGATGGACTCGCCGGGAGTCTCAGGCCCGAGCGTAGCGAGGGTCTGGGACTCAGGCGAGGGAACGACTGAGCGAACGGAGTGAGCGAAGGAAGTGGACTCGCCGGGATTTGAACCACGCGAAGACGGTCGCCTCGCTCCGCTCGGCGCTGCGTCTTCTCTCGTTCAAATCACCGGCTCGTGCTTCCGTCTCCCGGCGCTGCCGACTCGCTACGCTCGTCGGGTAGCGCCGGAAGAACTCCAGTGGACTCGCCGGGATTTGAACCCGGGGCCTCTCCCATGCCAAGGGAGTGATCT